>JALZUE010000001.1 GCA_023301705.1 Alteromonadaceae bacterium
TTTTCTTTCAATGACAATGTTACATTCATTACGACATCAGCTACTTTTAAAGGTTATTGTTCAATAATTAACTCTAGGCTTAATTATAAAAAATAGCGAATTAGAAAAAAGGATAAAAAAAAGCAGCTTAATAAAGCTGCTTTTATTTAAATTCAATGTCGAATTCAGAACTATTTTTATAAAATAAACTTCTTCGATCAACTATTTTTTTTCTTCTGTCATGCACCATGCGTTTTCTTCGAGTTGAACAAACTTGTCTTCTTTGGTTAGCCATTTTTTCCTCTATAATAAAATGATAAGTCAATTAACGATATTCAGTATGCAATGTGATTATTACACTTTAATGACAATAAAACACTTTCGTATGATAAACAATCAAAAATTATAATTTTTCACTATTATTTAATGCATTATTATCAATATCGGTTGATTGCTCTATTGCTTCTGATGAGTCATGATTATTAGCATCAAACCATGTTAACGTATCATGATATCGTCTTATATTTTCAACATAAGTAACCGCTTCATTGCCTCGTGCGTAACCGTACTTTGTTTGTTTATAATGTTGCTTTTGCTTTAATAAAGGTAGGCGATTTTTTACATCAACCCAACGGTCAGGATCTCCGCCTTGTTTCTGCGTAATAATACGCGCATCATTTAAATGTCCAAAACCAATATTATAGGAGGCTAGAGCAAACCAAATACGATCAGGGTTAGCTATTCGCTTCGGCATTCTATCAATTAATTGTTTAATATACTTTGCGCCACCATAAATACTTTGCTCTGGGTCGGTTCTATTTTTTACGCCCATTTGTTTAGCCGTGGGTAAAGTAAGCATCATCATGCCTCTGACACCTGTATATGATCGAGCCTTCGGATTCCAATGTGATTCTTGATAACTGATTGCAGCTAATAACCGCCAATCAAAGTCATCACTGTACTTTTTAAACCAAGGTTGATATTTAGGTAACTTACTTTCAATTGCTCTGATAAATGTACGAGTATCTACATAATCAAACCGTTCGATATGACCATAATATTTATCAGTTAATGTAATAATAGTTCCATCATTATGTGTATCACCAAAAAACTCAATAAGGCTCGCTAATAATGAATCATCTGACGATTGACTTAATGCCCAAGCAATAGGCTCAGCTTGTTGTATAGTAAATGCAACACTGATATCAGGGTAATAACGACGGTTAAGTGCTAAGCTATTACTATCAATAACGGTATAGTCATACTCACCGTCAAGTACCTTTTTTAATAACTCTTCACTATCAAAATCAGACGTTTCATGCCATGTTAAATTAGGGTGTTCTAATTTTAATTGCTGTAATTTTTCAGCATAACTTGAATGAGATGTGACAATTAACTTTCCGGTTAAATCAGAAAATTTTCTTGGGCGTTTATTACCTTGCTTGTATACAATTTTTTGACTCACCTCATTATAGCTAGGTGCAAACTTGTAATTGTTAAGTCGATTAGGAGTAACCAGTAAACCGGCTGCAATGATATCTACTTCTCCTGTCTCTAACTTAGGTAAAAGCTCTTCTAAGTGATAGCTAGGAATAATATTTAATGAAACACCTAATGAATCAGCATATTTTTTAGCAAGTTCATATTCAAAACCTGCTGGACCATCGTTGCCAATATAATAACTATTATGATTGAGTAAGGTACCTACATTCACTTCTTTGTTGTGAATGATTTTAGATAAACTTGATACTTCTTTTTCTTCATCACAGCCAGTCAGTAATAAACATAAACAGCAAAAAGCTAACGTATTTTTCAAAAGGAATTTTATTTTCATTGTATATTTATCATTAACTAAAAGAATATGTATAAGCCTATGGAAATTATATCGCTTCATTGTGTCGTTATTTAACACAATGGGAAAGCATTATTTACCTAGAAGTCTATTTTTCAACAGCAATTGAGAATAAACGCTAAAAAATAACATTAACTATTATAAAAGGTTACTCAAACCTTTCCTGTAAACTATTAATAAAAACATAAAATCAAACTAAAACAAAAGAAAAACAAAGACAAATACATTGAGAAAACACCAATAAAAATATTTTTCATTGAATATATATGCTTTCAAAAAAAGGCTGTTTTTTACTTACCATTAACACTTATTTCAACTATAATACTGCCGATTTTTACCTCTTATTTTCATAATGCTTAAGTTTAGCCAAACGGTAAAATAAGCATTATGAATAACAAATAAATTTACTGGTGAGTAAAGTATATGGCGATGTTGATCCAAACCCTTCGTGGCGCTCCGGCACTATCTGATTTTCGTGTAACAAAATTATTAAACCAATGTGCAGAAGCAAAACTTCCTATCAACGATATTTATGCAGAATTTACTCATTTTGCTCATTTATCTGCAGAATTAGCATCAAATGAAAACGATGTATTAAATAAGCTATTAACTTACGGCCCATCAATTGAGCAACATGAACCAGTAGGTAAACTATATTTAGTAACACCTCGCCCAGGTACTATTTCACCTTGGTCTTCAAAATCATCAGACATTGCTCACAACTGTGGGTTAGCAAAAGTTGAACGTTTAGAGCGTGGTGTGGCTTATTACATTCAAGCAGATACCTTAACGCAAGAACAAGAAACTTTATTAATTAGCTTATTACACGATCGTATGATGGAAAGTGTATTTGCTAGTTTAGATGAAGCAACAAACTTATTTGTAACCGCTGAGCCTGGTGAATTTTCATCTGTTGATATATTAACAGGTGGTAGAAAAGCACTTGAAGAAGCAAACAAAACAATGGGTTTGGCTTTAGCTGACGATGAAGTTGGTTATTTAGCTGACAACTTTATTAAGTTGAATCGTAACCCTCACGATATTGAGCTTTACATGTTTGCACAAGCAAACTCAGAGCATTGTCGCCATAAAATATTCAATGCCGATTGGACAATTGATGGTGAAAAACAGCCTAAATCATTATTTAAAATGATTAAAAACACCCATGAATTAAACAGCGATTATGTATTAAGTGCTTATAAAGATAATGCTGCTGTAATGGTTGGTAGTGAAGGTGGTCGTTTTTTCGCTGACGCAGAAACACTTGAATATAACTATCATCATGAAGAAATTCAAATTCTAATGAAAGTTGAAACCCATAACCACCCTACTGCTATTTCTCCATACCCAGGAGCAGCAACAGGTTCAGGTGGTGAAATTCGTGATGAAGGTGCTACGGGTATTGGTTCAAAACCAAAAGCTGGTTTAGTGGGTTTTTCAGTATCGAACTTACGCATTCCTGGTTTTGAACAACCATGGGAAAGCGATTTTGGTAAGCCAAACCGTATTGTTACTGCATTAGACATTATGACAGAAGGCCCGTTAGGTGGCGCTGCATTTAACAACGAATTTGGTCGCCCTGCTATTTTGGGTTACTTCCGTACTTATGAAGAAAAAGTTGATTCATTTAATGGCCTAGAAGTACGTGGTTACCACAAGCCAATTATGCTTGCTGGTGGTTTAGGTAATATCAGAACTGAACATGTACAAAAAGGTGATATTTGTGTTGGCGCTAATTTAATTGCATTAGGTGGCCCAGCAATGAACATTGGTTTAGGTGGCGGCGCTGCTTCATCAATGGAATCTGGTCAATCAGCTGAAAACTTAGATTTTGCTTCAGTGCAGCGTGAAAACCCAGAAATGGAACGTCGTTGTCAGGAAGTGATTGATCGTTGTTGGCAACTAGGTGACGACAACCCTATTTTATTTATTCATGATGTAGGCGCTGGTGGTTTATCAAATGCTTTTCCTGAATTAGTATCAGACGGCGGCCGTGGTGGTGTATTTGAATTACGTAATGTACCAAACGACGAACGCAGTATGGCACCACATGAAATTTGGTGTAATGAATCTCAAGAACGTTATGTACTAGCTGTTTCTGATGAACAACTTCCAGTTTTTGAAGCGATTTGTGCTCGTGAACGTGCACCTTTTGCGGTTGTTGGTAAAGCAACAGAAGAAGAACATTTAACCGTTACTGATTCACATTTTGCAGGTACCGATAAAGACACACCTATCGATTTACCATTAGAAGTATTGTTAGGTAAAACACCTAAAATTATTAAAGATGTTAAATCGATTAAAGAAACAGGTAAAACATTAGATTTAGCTAACGTTAACGTTGCTGATGCTGCCGATCGTTTATTACGCTTACCAACCATTGCAGAAAAAACATTCTTAATCACTATTGGTGATCGCTCGGTTACTGGTATGGTTAACCGTGATCAAATGGTTGGCCCTTGGCAAGTACCTGTAGCCGATTGTGGTGTAACAGCAGCGGCGCTTGATTCATATCACGGCGAAGCAATGTCACTTGGTGAACGTACACCAGTTGCTTTATTAAACTACGGCGCTTCAGCTCGCTTGGCGATTGCTGAATCATTAACCAACATTGCAGGCACTGACATTGGCGATTTGAACCGCATTAAGTTATCAGCTAATTGGATGTCGCCAGCAGGTCACCCAGGTGAAGATGCAGGTTTATACGAAGCAGTTAAAGCCGTTGGTGAGGAGTTATGTCCTGCATTAGGCTTAACTGTGCCAGTGGGTAAAGATTCAATGTCAATGAAAACCCAATGGCAAGAAAATGGCGAAGAACGCTCTGTAACGTCTCCTCTTTCATTGATTATTACCGCTTTTGGTCGTGTTGTTGATATTCGTAAAACTGTGACTCCTGAATTACGCAGTGATAAAGGCGAAACATCGTTATTAGCCATTGATATCTCTGGTGGTAAAAACCGTTTAGGTGGTTCATGTTTAGCGCAAGTATATAAGCAATTAGGTACACAAACGCCTGACGTTGATAATGCTGAACACTTAAAAGGCTTTTTCAATGCGATGCAAACGTTAGTTGCTGATGAAAAGTTATTAGCGTATCACGATATCTCTGACGGTGGTTTATTCACTACTGTAGCTGAAATGGCATTTGCTGGTCGTACCGGCGTAGATGTAGATTTATCTGCTTTTGAGGGTTCTGATTTAGAAGTATTATTTAACGAAGAACTCGGTGGCGTTATTCAAGTCGCTAACAGTGATCTTGATGCAGTTAATGCCGTATTTGCACAGCACGGTATTAGTGAGTTTGTGAAAGTTGTTGGTACATTAAATAACGAAGACATGATCAACTTCACACGAAATGGTGCTGAAGTATTATCAAATTCACGTACTTACTTTAGAACAGTATGGGCTGAAACTACGCTGAAAATGCAAGGTTTACGTGATAACCCAGAATGTGCTCAAGAAGAATTCGATGTTAAATTTGATACTGAAGATCCAGGCTTAAACGCTGAATTATCTTTTGATATTAATGAAGATATTGTTGCTGACTTAATTGCTAAAGATGCACAAAACGGTACTAACCCTAAAATAGCAATACTACGTGAGCAAGGTGTAAACTCTCACGTTGAAATGGCCGCTTCGTTTGACAGAGCTGGCTTTGTTGCTATTGATGTTCATATGTCTGATGTTTTAGCCGGTCGTGTCGACTTAGCTGACTTCAACGGTTTAGTTGCTTGTGGCGGTTTCTCATACGGTGACGTATTAGGCGCCGGCGAAGGTTGGGCTAAATCAATTTTATTCAATGAAAAAGCTCGTGCAATGTTTAAAGCCTTCTTCGAACGTGAAGATACTTTCTCATTAGGTGTGTGTAACGGTTGTCAAATGTTGTCTAACTTAAAGGAAATTATTCCTGGTTCAGACGCATGGCCTCGTTTTGTACAGAATGAATCAGAACGTTTTGAAGCGCGTTTTTCTTTAGTTCAAATTGAAGAAAGCCCGTCAATTTTCTTTAAAGGTATGGCTGGTTCACGTATGCCTATCGCTGTATCACACGGTGAAGGTAGAACTGAATTTACATCTGATGAAGCAATTGATGCAATTAACGATTCAGGTACAGTTGCGGTACGCTTTGTTAATAACTACGGTGATGTGACTGAAACTTACCCTGCAAACCCGAACGGTTCACCAGATGGTATAACATCATTAACAACCACTGATGGTCGTGTAACGATTATGATGCCACACCCTGAACGTGTATTCCGTACCGTTGCTAACTCATGGCACCCTGATGAATGGTTAGAAGATTCACCTTGGGTTCGTATGTTTAGAAACGCACGTAAGTTTATAGGTTAATTAATACAATTAACCTATAAAAAATAAAGAGAGCTTAGGCTCTCTTTTTTATTACGTAAATTTTAACAACTAATGATTGACATAATAACGCTACAGATTCATTATCATTTTAGCTCGTTAAATTATTACCGAGTGATTACATAGTTCTTATGACATCACTTATTCCAACACGACTTCTTCTAACATGATTAAGTAATGTTTCATTTTATATTATGTCATTTAAATAAAAATTTATTTTGGAAATCACGTTTTGTTAAATCTTTGCAACCTAACAGCTAATAAACTGATTCAAACATTGTGGCCAGTGATGCGCACCAATGTCTGTCGACGTATATACTGTGGTTTGGGTTTAATGAATGTTATTTAATTACTAAAATATTACCCTTTGCCACAGCGATTCTGTTTTGTGGCTTATACTTCATTGTAATATCATTCTTCAGCTCAGTTTCCCTTTTGGCTTCATTATTATCATTATTTTTACAATTAAATGTTTACGTCGAGAATACTCGTAAATAAAAATAAGGAGCTCTTGGTATGCCATTAATCATTGCGTATTGCACCGTTATATTAATTTGGGCGACAACGCCACTCACTATTGTATGGAGCTCAACAGCTGTTAGTCCAACATTGGCTTTATTATTACGTATGTTAATTGCTTTTATTTTAGGTTGGGTAATGCTTAAAGCGCTTCGTATTAAGTTTCCTTATCACCCAAAAGCTATACGTTTGTATTGTTATTCGGCTATTGGCGTAGTAGGTGGTATGTTACTTACCTATTTAGCTGCACGCTCTGTATCTTCTGGTCTAATATCATTAATGTTTGGTTTAACACCTATGCTTTCTGGGTTATTTTCTCAAAAATTTCTAGATGAAAAGCCCTTCACGTTCATTAAAAAACTTGCTTTAGGTCTTGCTTTTATCGGCTTATTCATCATTTTTTATGATAATTTACTTGTAACTCATGACGCAAACAGTAGTACAAATTTTAGAGGCTACCTTAATGTAGTGTATGTAATACTTGCTGTTATATTATTTTCATTAAGCGGTGTCTTAGTTAAAAGTGTTGAAATAAACATTCACCCTTTAGCAACCACCATGGGAACCTTAACGATTGCAATACCTTGTTATATTTTAGCTTGGTATCTACATGACGGGGTTTTTACATTACCTGAACTACATACTAAAGCATTTTGGAGCATCATCTACTTAGGTATATTTGCTTCATTATTTGGTTTTATTGCTTATTTTTATGTTTTACAACGATTAGCAGCAAGTACTATGTCACTCATAATGCTAATTACGCCAATCATAGCAGTAATGTTAGGTAATATATTTAATCATGAAGTGATTAGTTCACAGCTAATAGTTGGCGCTGCTTGTATTGTATTTTCATTGGTTTTATATTTTTTTGGTCACTTAATCAAAAAACCAAAAAATTAAACATTTTAAATGAATAAAAACTAACCGTGAAAATATGAGAGTGGAATAAAAGAGATAAAATAACAAGGACGTTATTTTATCTTTAACAAATAAAGCCGCTAGAGGAATATTAAATAGGAAAAGGAAAAACGTTCTTACTCTTTTGGTTGCTGTTGCTCGACGTAATGTTTAACGTACTCAACCAGCTCAGGAAAAAACACATCAAACGCTTTTTCATATGCATCGTAATGTTCGTTAACTTCCAAAATAGCGCCAGCAAGATTGTTTTTAAAACGAATACGTTCACTGACCGCATCAATAGCTAAGCCTGTAGTCACAATACAATCATATCGTGCTAACCAATTCCGTTCGATCATTTTTAATACCATCGCTTGCATAGTATTTGGCATAACCATTAAGTTTTCATTTAACGCATGATAATGACGTTGAGCGAAACTGGTTATATTTTCATTCGTATACATTTGCCACTTAGAAGCTAAAAAATGATCGAAAACAATGTCGCTAATGATTCCTGTAAAGCGTTTTCTTTTTTGACTGAGCAGATGTTTAAGTTCAATCACACAAGAATGTTGATCAGTAAATTTATCAATAGCTCTGTGTAAATGTATACCCTGTATAACCTCTGCAGGTAAGTTAGAGAAATTATTTCCCTTAATAAAGTCGCCCATTAAATTTCCTGTCATAACAAGCGTATTAGGTGGAGATAAAAAAACATGAGCTAAATAATTCATAAAAGCATTACCCTACTATTAATAAACTAATCTAAACAATATCAAGTTCAATATCAGTACAGCCTTTATTACACCGAATACGTCCCGCTACATCTTTTTCAGATGGGCTTAAAAAATGTAGTGGTTGCTTACAGGTTTCACATAATATAACCCTACCCGCCAGTACTTTTTTAATCAGTGCTTTTTGGTCATTAAATGATTTGGCTGTTTGTTTATTAAATGCTGCAAACATTTTCGTATTTGTCATGATAAATTACTTTTTAACTCTCATTGTTTTATTTTATATTATCGAAATAAGGCGTTAACCATAAACAGAAAACCAGCCATCATAAATACCATCATAGCCATCAGCATGACTCATTAACAACGCTTGGTAACCAGCAATATTTTGATAGGTTAATGGCATTTCAGGGTAGGCGGTTATTTCAAACGTATGACTTTCATGCTGTTCAAAAGTTGAAAAAGACAGTTTTTGGTTATTTTCTAATAATAAAGCACCAAACGCTAATGCCTTTTCTTTTAAAGGAAATAGCATTGAAAACTCAACTTCAACAGGTAAGTTAATGTCGACACCTTGTAATAATAATTGCCATAACTTATCACCAAGTTCGTCATTTGGAAATATAGCTAAATCTCTTTCATTCATATTTACGTCTACGTTACTAAATTCATTGCATATAATAACAGTATTTTATGAAGTTCATGAGGATAAACTCAAGGTAACGTGCAAAATTACAACTTTATATGTCTAACAATTTAGTGCTCTTTCATAGTTCTGTTAAACTATGATTATCAACCTCATAATGGTGTTACTAAGTTACCTTGATGATAAAAAAAGAATTACACATAACAATAACTCAATCGGTATTAAGTAAAAATGAAAGTGACAACACTGACTCAGATACATCAAATAAAGGTATTGTAGCGCTATTACATGAAGCTATGATAAGCACATTAATAGAAATTAATGAAACAGACCTTACTGAGAAAATTACTAAACAAGCGATTAAACAAGCAATACACAAAGGTGCTTTATGGCGTACTCGAGGTAAAAATACTCAGCGTTTACGCCGTATAAAAACGCAGTTGCATATTGGCGATACCTTACACTTTTATTACGATGAAAGCGTATTAGACCAACAAGTAGCAAAAGCAATATTAATAGCAGATCATACTCATTATAGTATATGGTATAAGCCTTATGGCATGTTGTCTCAAGGTAGTAAATGGAGTGATCACTGCACAATTACACGTTATGCTCAACAACACTTTAATAATGACAGATCTTGTTTTATTGTTCATCGCCTAGATAAAGCAGCTACCGGGTTAATTATTGTCGCTCATACAAAAAAGGCAACTAGAGCATTAACTGCTATGTTTGAAGCACATCAATTTGATAAGCGATATCAGATTATTGTAGACGGTGACTTCTCAACCCTCACTTCCCCTTATGTTATTGACTGCGATGTAAATAACAAAGCGTCAAAAAGTATTTTTAGTTTAAGTTCAGTGACTCAAGAAAAAAATCAGTCTTTAATTAATGTACAAATTGAAACCGGACGTAAACATCAAATTCGTCAACATGCTGCAAGTATTGGTATGCCGGTTGTCGGTGATCGCTTATATGGCATAAAAGAGATTAATACTGAAAAAAATTTGCAGCTATGTGCAGTATCATTAACATTCCAATGCCCACTGTGCGATGAGAGTAGGGCTATTTATTTACCTGAACTCTTACGACTAGTGCTTGAATAATACAATACGCTAGCATAATACAGTTCGCTAACGAAAAAGCCCTTAGTTAATCTAATTAACTAAGGGCTTTTTTACTATTTTATTTTTAACCTATATTTAGCTTTTAAACACAATACTTAAAATCGGTATCAGCTAACAAGTTTAATGAATCACCAACAATATCATCTTGTTGAACTTTACTTAGTAGTTCAAAACCTTGCTGACGCTGGGCTAATGTTAATGCTTGATAAGGTAACCTAAAGTTAGGCTTCACGGCATCTGTCATCATTAATGCTGTATTAATAGCAATAGGATTAGGCTCGCAAAATAACCAAGCAATTAAGTTTTGCATAGTGTTATTTAATTCAGTTGCATTTTTATCATCCATCAACTTACGCATAACACCTGGCAAAATGTTTGAAGTTACGGAAATAACACCGTGCGAGTTGTGCTCATGACGAGCAACAAAAGACTCGTCATCATTACCAGACCAACAAGCAATACCCTTAGCTTCATAATAGGCGATACGTTCATTGCCAGCACATTCTTTTACACCAATAAAGTTTTCATGATCTGCAATAGCCTCAATAATATCAGGTGTTAAGTCTTGCCCTGTTCGACCTGGAACGTTATAAATAAAAGCAGGTCCTAGTGCTAGTGAGCGCTTTAAATGTTCAATCACACCAGCATCAGAGGTACGCCCATAATACGGGTTAATTTGTAAAGCAGCATGCATGCCCATAGCAAAACCATGTTCAGTTGCTTTTAATGCTTCACGCGTATTATTACTTCCGGTATTACCTACAATAATGAGCTTTTCACCATACTTATGAACAGTATGAGCAATAAGCATAATATGCTCTTCCCAGCTTAGTAAGTGCCCTTCGCCAGTTGTTCCACCAACAATTAAACCATCTACACCTGCTGAAATTTGTTGTTCGACTAACCAATCGTAGGTAGGTAAATCAATTTCACCATTATCTAAATAAGGCGTTTTAATGGCAGTAATTAAACTTGCTGCTTTTAATTGCTTCATTATATTCTCATTACATAAATGCTTGTCTTCAAGCTTTTTATTAACAGTTTCCTGCATCACTTACTAAGCGACGCGAAACAAATATTTCATTTGATACTACATGCTGATACTTAAAAACTTGGCTTGTTAATTCAAGCACGCGATAAGCATTATAATTATCAGCATCATTCAAATCTGCGGCATAATGTTGTTCTTCAACAAATTCACTCTTAGTTATTGTAAAATGAATATCACCAACTAAGCCCCAATCACCTAATTCAATGCATTGATGTGTAACTTCACCAACCGCATTATGATAAATAAAGGTAAACTCAAAGCAACCGTCAACTGATACTTGTGCATATTCAGAAACTTGGTTACCTTGCTCATCAATATCATGACGATGCCATTTACCAATTAAAAGTTCTCGAGAATACACCATAACTATACATTTATAACTAATTTGTTGAACACATTAAATTGCTGTTTATATTAATTTATATAACCAGCATCAATAAGCAGGCAATAATAGCATTGTTATAATAAAAACTCATTATGCCAATGTACTTTATTCTGTCGAAAACGATGAATTCTTCGACAATCATTAGTGATTTATATACACATTTATCATCAATAAAATTTTACGGTTATTTTTCATACAAAATATTTTATGTTTTATTAATTATTTCAGTGTAGTTTTTACATAACTATCATTAAGTGTTCTTAAAAAATCAGTACCCTTTAAAATTAGGTCATTGTTCATATAAAATTAACTGCTCAGACGCTTAATAACACGTATAAGCTTATAATTTCTGCACGTTTTATTTCTAATTCAAATCTATTCCTAAAAAATAATAAGGCTTAAATCAATGATATATAGCCTTTAGCTTTCATTGCCTAAATATACAATCTGCATTACTCTTAATAAAAAGATTAAGGAATAAAACGTGCAAGTACAATTATTACTGACAGGTAATGAACTAATGTCAGGTGATATTATTGATAGTAATTCAGTAATGATCGCTCAAAAATTAAAAGACATAGGTATTGAAATAAAACGTAAAGTAACGGTTTCTGATGATATTGAATTACTCATCAGTGAAATATCTCATATCTCTCAACAAGCTGAT
>JALZUE010000002.1 GCA_023301705.1 Alteromonadaceae bacterium
TCCCAAAAAACATAAAAAACATACAGATATTATTGTTGATGAATATAATAAGCATAATACTATTACTTTAACATCACTCGATTTATCGTTAAAAGTTATGTCGTTAGCAGGCCATACCCTCGAGCATGTTGCGTATTACAATGATGATTTGATTTTTTGTGGTGATACTTTATTTTCAGGTGGTTGTGGACGCATATTCGAAGGTACAGCACAGCAAATGCTGTTAGCACTAAGTAAAATAGCTTCGCTACCTGATAATACAAAAGTGTACTGTGCCCACGAATATACACAGTCAAACTTACACTTTGCTAAAGCAGTAGAACCTAATAACAAATCACTTTCTTTATATATTGATCAAGTAAATACATTAAGAAAAAACAATCAAAGTACGATACCAACTACCATTCAGTTAGAAAAAAGTATTAACCCTTTTTTACGTTCGGCTCATGATGAAGTCATACATTCAGCTTTAGCGTTTGATAAATCACTTAAGAATAAAGAAATAGTCAATGATCTTGATGTATTTACCGCTATTAGAGAATGGAAAAACATTTTTTAGACTCTTCTTTTATTCACGCTTAATATCAATTCGACACATTTATATACATTTAATTAATTATTGACGTTAATTAAATGTAAACACCACTTGCTCACTATATTAATTCAAGTAATAATCAAGAATATTTTATTTTGCTGTATGTATTAAATTTGAAATTTCTTTATACTTTATTAAGCGCTAGCTCTGTACTTATTCTTTCAGCTTGTCAAACAACTACCAATACAAATCAAAATACCCATCAACAAAATCAGTTTGTTAATATTGCGTCTTTTTCAGATATTAACCAAGCTATTTTAGCAGACCCAAATATTGATGTTCTTCACCCTATTGAAGATGTTGAATTTACAACAAATATTGAAGAATCATTAATTGAAGATGATATATGGCAACGCATTCGTAATGATTTCTCATTTAATATACCCGAGAACCCACGTTTAATAGCTCAGCGCGATTGGTATGCTAAACACCCTACTTATATCAACCGAATAGTAAAGCGTGCTGAGCCTTTTTTACATTATATTGTTGAAGAGTTAGAAGCTAACGACATTCCACTAGAAGTCGCTCTGCTGCCTGTTGTAGAAAGTGCATTTGATCCCTTTGCATATTCACACAGCAGTGCCTCTGGCATGTGGCAATTTATGCCAGCAACCGGCACACGTTTTGGTATGAATCAAGACTGGTGGTACGATGGTCGCCGTGATGTTATAGATTCAACCCAAGGTGCTATTGCTTATTTAAAGTATTTAAATAAGTTCTTTGATGGTGACTGGTTATTAGCATTAGCTGCTTATAATTCAGGCGAAGGTAGAGTTCAGCGAGCAGTAAGAAAAAATGCAAAGCTTAATAAACCAACTGACTTTTGGTCTCTTGATTTACCAAAAGAAACCCAAGCTTATGTGCCAAAATTACTCGCTTTAGCTGATATTATTAAACGTCCAGAAGCCTTAGGAGTTAAACTGAAAAAAATTGAAAATACGCCTGTTATATCAATTGTTGATATTGGCTCACAGTTAGATCTTTCAAAAGCAGCTGGTTTATCTCAAATAACATTAGCTGAATTACAGCGCTTAAATGCAGGTTTTAACAGGTGGTCAACATCACCAAATGGTCCACATCGTATAGTAATACCAAGTAACAAACGTGATGTGTTTGTTAGTGCCCTAGCGAAACTTTCTAAAGACGATCGCTTGTCATGGAATCGTTATAAAGTTAAATCAGGTGATAGTTTAAATACTATAGCCAGTAAATTTAAAACCACCGTTGGTGTTATTAAAAACGTCAATGATCTTAGTAGTTCAAATATACGAACTGGTAAATATTTACTGATTCCAAATTCTCCTCAATCGTTTAATAATAAAGCATTAAAACAATATAGATCGGCTAACAATAGCCCAGTACCTACAAAAATAAAAAATTACTATACTGTAAAGTCTGGTGATACTCTGTGGGACATATCAAGAATGTTTAATGTAAGCACTTCACAAGTAGCCAAATGGAATAAAATGTCTAAAAGTGACACGTTATCACTTGGAAAAAAATTAATTATTTGGCAAGAAAGTACAAACACTAAAAAAAGTTTAGACCAAAGTGTCACTAAGAACATTACCTATAAAGTGCGTAAAGGTGATTCATTTGCTCGTATTGCTGATAAGTTTAATTTACGTATAAAAGATATAGAGCAGTGGAATAACTTGAATAGAAGTAAATATTTACAACCTGGACAAAAGTTAAAACTAGCTGTAGACATAAAAAATAATATTTAAAAAACGTACATACAACACAATATATCAAACCAAAAAAAGGCATGTGAATTACATGCCTTTTCTATTGATATAACCTTACTAGTGCTAACAGCTTTACTTACCCATTAATCACAACATCACCTGTTTGTGAATTATACGTCACAGTTGAGGAACCAAAAGCACTCGCCGTTGAATTAAGTACGGCGACTTCAGCATCATCAGATAACTCAATAAACCAAGAAGCAGCTATAAAAGCGAGCACTCCTAATGTAACAATAACCTACCCTATTAACGTAAAGCCAGTTGGCTTTTTAGCAAATTTCACCGACATATTTTCACAAACATTCATGTAACAAATTAATGATTTATTCTAGAAAAAGTTAAAGTAGTTACGGTAAATTTTATTTAAGCTGCTCCTTTGCTTTTTCTACTGCAGAAAAGTCTAAGCCTAATTCATCAACCGCTTCTTTAATTAAGTTTGGTTGTGTCATAACTTGCATCATTACGGCTTGTAATTTATCGGGCTCAATACCTAATTGACCAATTGTTGACATTGCCATTAATGGGTTTTCAACTAATGCTTTAAAAATTTCTTTTGTTTGTTCGTCGCTAATATTAGCGTCTTTTAATAATTGTATAATAGGGTTCATAAGTTTTCTCAAATGCTTTTCTGAATATCGTTTTAAAGGAAAATAAGGGTAAATTCTTATTATGTTTGAAAAATATTTTAGCGTAAAAATACAAAAAAGCACAAGACATTACGTACTTGTGCTTTGCTTAAACAATACTTTTTCTTTATGACTACATTATGCTATTGGTTAAACGCTACCAACTGTGCTTTGTCTTTTAAAGTCGAAAGTTTACTTTCAAGTGATTTCACCACAATTAAATTATCTTGTGGAAAATGTGTAATTGTTGCAAAAGCATCTGTTTGTGTTTCAAATGAAACTTGTTCTAACTTTGTGTAAAAGCTTGTATTCGTTTTCACATCTAAAACATTCATTAAACAAGTAGCTTCAACATTTAGTTTTGAAGAGTCAACGCATGACCAGACATTAGTTTTTTCATTAGCTGATGCCAAATGACTAAAACTTAATATAGCGAGTACCGTAATAAACTTGTACATAATCTCTACCTCTTTTCATAATACTTAAATTTATAATAGCAAAGCAAAGCTAAATAGCTACCATATTTTTATGACAAATATATGACAAATATACATTAATGACCAATTAGATTAAAAAAAATACTTGATGATCGGTAAAGAGAAAGTAATAAAAAAGAAGTAATCAATAAGTCACAAAGTTAAATATAAGTCTTTAACTTTGTGACTAAAGGATTTAAACATTATAAATTTAAAGATTTGCACCAATTGCTGGCTTGTACAAACTCTGTATGTAAAAACTCTGAGCTAATATCATAGCTTTGCATAAGTTGTTGAAGGTTATCACCGGTACCAACAATATAGTCTGAACATAATACTAACAATTCACCAAGTTGACCTTTATGTTCAATTAAGGCTTGATTTATACGATCATCCATAGGTAAATAGCTAATAACATCTTCGATAGGCATACCTAAAATTACATCAATAGAGCTCAGCAATCCCGTAACAAATGCAAAGTCATTAATTCCATTAAATGCGGGCTGCCTGATAGCAATCAATGACATTAACTTTGCCGTAATTAATGCTTGTTTAGCAGCTTCATCATTTTTTTCTGATGTTAATTGAGAGAGCGCGAGTATAAGTACAAACTGTTTTAATTTATCTTCACCTAAATAAGCCGCTGCTTGGTTTAATGAGTGAATTTCAACACTAATACCTGTAGATACATTATTCACCATTTTTAATAAACTAATAGACAAGTTCACATCATGGCTAATGATTTCGGCAATTTTATTAAAATTGATAGGCGCATTAAAGGTTTCACTCATTAATTGCAACATTTGGGTTTTTATAGGCGCAATTACTTGCCCTTTAATGATTTCAGGCTCATGATAGAAAAAGCCTTGGTAATAATTAAAACCTATTTCAGCCAATGATTGCTGCTGATAACGTGTTTCAACCTTTTCAGCAACAAGCTTGACGTCAAAACTTTTAAATTTATCTAATAAAGGAAAAAGGCGTTTAGCATTTGTCTTTTCCATATCAATTTTGAGGTAGGTAACAAAAGGTAATAGCTCATCCCACTTTTCATTTAAGTCGTATTCACTCAAGGCTATTTCATAACCTTTACTGTAATAAAACTCAATAATTTTCAATAGACGAGAGCTCGTAGATTGATACCCCATCACTTCAATAACAAGGTTACTTTTATTAAACATTAATGGAAACTTATTAATTAAAGATTGTTCATTAAAGTTAATAAAAGCTTTTTTATCTAAGCATAGTGAGGTTATATCGTCTAATAAATGATTTTGAATAATCAGTTTTGATGTTGCTATATCTAAATCAATATCTGGGAATTGATTATCTGTACTGTCTCTAAACAATATCTCATAACCAATTACATTTTTTTTATGGTCAAATATTGCTTGTCGAGCTGTATAAGTATTGTACATTGCAAGGTTTTTTTAAATTTATAATTACTCATAAAGATAACTCAACATCTAGCTATATTCAAAAATATATTATAAATAATTAAATTTCGATAAAAATAACTAATAACTAGCAAGTTTATATCATTAGGATATCTAAATATTTCAACATAAAACACATTTTTGTTATCATATAAACTTGTGAATAATCACTAAATACACTGATGTATATTTATGTATATGGTTAGCATCATATGCACATTTAATTGCTCGGTAAATAATTCTTAGATCTAAGGCTACACGATGATTCCATTACCTGATGTTAAACTATTCGATTACCCAAAATATTGGGCCGAATGTTATGACACATCTCCGTTTTTACCTATATCTCGTAAAGAAATGGATGAATTAGGCTGGGATAGCTGCGATATAATTTTAGTTACTGGTGACGCATACGTTGATCACCCAAGTTTTGGTATGGCCGTTATTGGCAGAATGCTTGAATCTCAAGGGTTTCGTGTAGGTATTATTGCACAGCCTGACTGGCAATCAAAAGATGCTTTCATGAAACTAGGTAAACCGAATTTATATTTTGGTGTTACCTCGGGCAATATGGATTCAATGATTAACCGTTATACTGCCGAAAGAAGAATACGACATGATGATGCATATACCCCAAATAACGAAGGCGGAAAACGCCCTGATCGCGCAGTACTTGTATATTCTCAGCGCTGTAAAGAAGCATACAAAGATGTGCCTGTGGTTATTGGTGGTATTGAAGCCAGTTTACGTAGAATTTCGCATTACGATTATTGGTCTGAAAAAGTACGCCGTTCTATTTTATTTGACGCAAAAGCTGACATTTTAATTTACGGTAACGCCGAGCGCCCTCTAGTTGAAGTAAGCCACCGTATTGCCCGTGGTGACAACATCGGTGATATTACTGATGTGCGCGGCACCGCTTTTTTAACCAAACATGCATTACCTGGTTGGAAAGGCATAGACTCTCGTTCACTTGATAAACCAGGTAAAATAGATCCTATTCCAAGCCCTTATATTGATACAACAAAAACAGAAGCATGCAGTAGTGAACAAGAGAACGCTGTTAATATTGTTGAAGAAGAAGTTAAAAAAGACATCACAAAAACAGCGCAGCCTATTCAATTATCTGAATATCGTAATAAAACATGGGCAAAAAAAGATAAGCCTTGGGAAACCACTTATATTAATTTACCAACTTACGAACAAGTACGTGATAACAAGCGATTGTACGCACATGCTTCACGTATTTTTCATCAAGAAGTTAATCCCGGTTCAGCCAAGCCATTAGTACAAAAGCATGGCGACAGAATTATTTGGTTAAACCCACCAGCTTACCCATTAAGCGAAGCTGAAATGGACGGTGTTTTTGGTTTACCCTATGCACGTGTACCTCACCCTATATATGGTGATGCAAAAATTCCAGCTTACGATATGATCAAAACATCAATTAACATTATGCGTGGTTGTTTTGGTGGCTGTACTTTCTGTTCTATTACAGAACATGAAGGTCGAATTATTCAAAGTAGATCGGAAGAATCTATCCTTCAAGAAATTGAAGATATTAAAGAAAAAGTACCTGGTTTTACCGGCGTAATATCTGATTTAGGTGGCCCAACAGCTAACATGTACAAGCTACGTTGTAAAAGCCCTAAAGCTGAAGCAACCTGTAGAAAGCCATCATGTGTATGGCCAACAATATGTGGCCATTTAGATACAGATCACAGCCCTACCATTAGCTTATATCGTAAAGCACGTGCGGTTAAGGGTATTAAGAAAGTTTTAATTGCTTCAGGTGTACGATACGATTTAGCGGTTGAAGATCCTGAATATGTAAAAGAGTTAGCCACTCATCATGTTGGTGGGTATTTAAAAATTGCACCTGAACATACCGAAGAAGGTCCATTAAATAAAATGATGAAACCAGGTATGGGTAGTTATGACAAATTTAAAGTATTATTTGATAAGTACTCAAAAGAGGCTGGCAAGAAGCAGTTTCTCATTCCTTACTTTATATCTGCTCACCCTGGAACTACCGACATGGACATGATTCATTTAGCCATGTGGTTAAAAGAAAATGACTTTAAGTTAGATCAAGTACAAAACTTTTACCCTTCGCCATTAGCGAATGCAACAACCCTTTATCATACAGAAATTGATTCACTCAGAAATGTAAGGCACGACAGTGAATCTGTACCTGTACCTAAAGGCACAATTCAACGCCGTTTACACAAAGCTATTTTACGTTATCACGATCCTGCCAATTGGCCTATTATTCGTGAAGCAATTACAAAAATGGGTTTAGGTAAACAGTTAATTGGTAGTAAACCTACCTGTTTAGTACCTGCAGAAACACGCGGTGAAGAAAACTTGCGATTAAACCGAAGCCAAGCAAAAGGTAAGAATAATGCCAAAGGTAATAAAACTTCACCGGGTCAAAAACGTTATGGTAATCATAAAACGCAAGCGGCTAAAAATGGTAAACAAGGCTTAACACGTTTTAGTGATAACCAGTTTAATGATCGTAAAAAATCAAAGAAAACACACTAATCCTCTAGTAAATAATTAATCATAAAAAAGGCGAGTTAATTAACAATAACTCGCCTTTTTATTCCTAAACCTCTTCTGAATATTTGTCTTTTTTTTATTCATTAATTATTTGTATTTTATCATTCCACTTCTATACTCAAATTCGTTGTCAATTAAAGGGATATTCGTTGACCAGTAAACTGTCATATAAATTATATTTAAAAACAATAATTTAATTCTTTACTCCCTTTGATTTTTCAACTCAAAAACAACCTATATTACTTTCCGTAAAGAGAAAAATATGGTGTTTGTTAAATAATAATAAAATAAAAATCGGGAAATTAGATAAAATGAAAACAAATAATATGAAATACAATGCTATTGCTGCTGCCTTAATTTTTGCAGGTTTTAGCGTAACAAGTTATGCCGCAACACCTTTGTCAGTTGTTGCAAGTAGCGATGATGGTAATGTCGCAGAAAACACGATTGATAATGACGAAGACCTAGCTACACGTTGGTCTGCTAGAGGTGATGATGGTAGCCAATGGATACAGTATGATTTTGGCTCTAATCAATCACTCAGTGGTGTTAATATTGCTTTTTTTAAAGGTGATGTACGAAATACTCATTTTCAAATTGAAAGCTCAACTGACGCACAAACATGGACAACTCAATTAGACTCTTCAAGCAGCGGTGGCTCTTTACAACACGAAGAATTTTCATTTAACGACGATATAAACGCGCGTTATATAAGATACGTTGGCTTTGGTAATAGTAGTAATGAATGGAACAGTATTACTGATATAGAATTTATTGATGGCGCTCAAACGCCACCAACATCAAATAACACCTTTAACATACCTGGTTTAATTCAAGCTGAAGATTACAGCGACTTCTTAGATTCAGATACAGCAAATAGAGGTGGTGAATACCGCACAGATGCTGTTGATATTCAAGACACATCGGATATTGGCGAAGGCTACAATATTGGCTGGATTAGTGCTGGAGAATGGTTAGAGTACCCTATTAATGTTTCTGAGTCAGGTGAATATACAGCAGACATTCGTGTAGCTTCTATCAGAACAACTGGCTCATTGAATATACAAATTGATGGTTCAACACAAGCTAGCCTAGATGTGAATAATACTGGCGGATGGCAAACATGGGAAACTCAAACAGTAGATTTAGGATCATTAAGTGCTGGTGAGCATACGCTACGTATTAATATGACAGGTAGTAGTTTTAATTTAAACTGGCTTGATATAACATCAACTCAAGAAGAAGAGCCTGATCCAGTAACACCAGATCCAGAAACGCCAGCACCTGAAGAACCCGATCCAGAAACTCCTCAGCCGACAACGCCTGTTACAGGTGAAAGCTTCACAGCTACACCAGATTCTTTAAATGATGTATTAGCTCGCGCAGTTGGTGGTGATGAAATTATTGTCTCCGGTGATGGTGAAATTTCACTTAAAAACTACAACTTTGATTCTCAAGTATTAATACGTGCTGCAAGTATTGGTGGTACTACACTCATTAATGCAACAGTATCAAATAGTAATAATATTACCTTACAAGGCTTTGTTTTTGGTCCTAATGATGAAAGTACGTTAGTTAAGATAGTTAACTCAACTAATATCAAAATTTTACGTAATTTATTTGATCATAAAGACATAACCGAAAGCCAATCATCAATCGTAATGACACAAGCGAGTCAATATATTGAAATTGGTTACAATGAATTTAGAGATAAAAATTTATCAGATCGTGGTGAAAAAATTACAGGAAGTTATATCAAAACACAATATGATGCCCCTTTAATGACCACCGATGTACATATTCACCATAATCATTTTGATAATATTGCACCATACCTTGTCGGTGGCACACCTGCTGGTGACTCTGATAGAGAAGTAATTGCAATGGGTATTGCTGATTCTCAAGATGTTGTTACTAACAATATTGTTGAATACAATTTATTTGAAAATTGTGACGGTGAAAATGAAATTGTTACTGTTAAAACATCTAATAATATATTCCGTTATAACACCTTTAAAAATTCTATGGGATCGTTATCGTTCCGTTTAGGTTCAAATAATGAAGCATACGGTAACTACTTCTATGGTACAGGCACAGGTGAATCTGTTACTGATGAAAACTATCAAACAGGTGGAGTTCGTGTGTATGGTGAAGGCCATAAAGTTTATAACAATTACATGGAAAACTTAACCGGTGTGAGCTGGAGACGCCCTATCTTAATTGATTCAGGTGATACATCAGACAGTACAGGTAACGATAGCCATGAAACATCAACTAACGTTGAAGTCTACGACAATACTATTGTAGATAGCTTTGGTGGTGGTATTCACATTGGTGGTGACGTTTATTCAAACGTACCAACAAATATCACTATTACCAATAATACCGTTGTATCAAACGAAGGCATCTTATTTAACAATGTTTCTGACAGATCATCGAATACATGGTCAGGTAATGTAGCCTATGCAAGTGGTGATGCGGTTGCTGTTAGCGGCGGTGCATTAAATGCCACTGAAGTACAAGTATTGAATAGCTCTCCTGCTATTTCAGCTCCTACACAATTAACGACAAACGATGTTGGCCCTATGGCTGACTAACACTTAGTTATGTATGACTAAGAATAACTTTTGCACAATAAAGCCGACATATTGTCGGCTTTATTATTCAAAATATCTGAAAGTAAATTCAAGAATATAGTTAATATTGCGCTAACATATTCGTTAATTGCTCAATACTTTTATAGCCATGCGCAATAGCATAATTGTCACCTTCAACCATCATAATAGCCGGGAAACCTTTGAAACTTAATTCTTTACCTTCTTGATCTTTCAAATCATTAAAGACAAAACTCGAAAACATAAAGTTAGTTGTTTCTTTTACCGGAATAAAATCATCATTCAATAACTTAGCTAGACTAGTATCAGTAAAGACATCGTTTTCCATTGTGGAGCATGTCGGACAAAAACGCATTTTAGCAAACACAAAAATAGGCTTGTTTGATTGCAATGCACGTGCTTCCTCATAACTATGCCATTTCACCTCAGAGGTATAAAAGTAAGGAGTAACTGCAGCATACAAGCTCGGAATTATAATCGCCGCGGCAATAAGGACAATAGATTTTAATTTCATAACATAAGTAAATAGATTATTTTATCGATATTAATTAGACCTTTGAAGAAACTAAATTATTTCAGGCTCCTATAAATTTAATAGGTTTAACAGCATTCATGTTATTTGTCATAAAAATAATGATTTGTATTGTAATTGTGAACATTTTAATCAGGCTTTTAATGTATTATGGTTTTTTTAATTCGACACTATTTAATCTAGTGTTGAATTTATCTATTGTGATTTTATACTTATATTAAACAGCCAATAATTTCTAACGTAATATCAAACTTGCCTAGTGTAAGTTGTTTTAACTATGCCTAAAAATAAAATTAGTCTGAATCAACGTTTTACCTATGTTCATTGTAGGGGGTTAGTCATATTAATGATGATATTATTTTTTATCCCTCAGCTTTCATTTGCATCTAGTCACGGTGGAATCAAACTTAATGTTGAACTCACATTTGGTTCACACAACACAGCCTCAAAAATTGGCTTATTCGCTTTTGGCGCAACTCAAGATAATAATTTAGCTGCAGAATTTGGTACGGGTATTTGGGCACAAATACATTTAAAGCGATTTAAAGCTAATACCGCAGGCTGGTCTGTTGGTTACGACGCTTTTAGTGTTGTTGGTATTGGCGACAATGCTAACTTATTAGGCTCTGCATTAAGCGAAGCGGTTGATGTTCCCATATTTCGTGAACGTTCATCAAAAAACTTTATTGGTTTAGGTGCTGGCATTGTCGATGAGAGTATTTCAGGCTCATTAAGCAAATTTGGTTTAAAGCGAGGTAAGTTAATTCTTCGAGCAGCAACTAAAACTAGTTCTCTACACTTTACCTTTGAAAATGATGTGCGCTTAACGGTTATACCTGGTGGCGCAAGTGATTATGGTCAAACGGCTTCGGTAGATGTGCAATATACCAAGATAAGAAATAACAGCTTAACCTTTTATGCACTTGATTTTGATGTATTCACACCACAGCCAGATTATAACCTAGCGCCTAATAATCCTGTAAATTCTGGTGAAGGTTTACGCCGTGTATGGCATACAACGTCACCTTGGAATAAGTTATTTAATGCGAATGTATTTTTAACCTTTGGAAGAGTAACGAATGAGCGTACATTTACAGGTAAACTAGGAATCGACAGCCCTAAATTTGGCGCTTACACCCAAAATAAAATTCATGACAGCTTTGGTTTATTGCCTCGTTACCCATGGCCAATCAATCAAAAAAACACATTATTCTTTGAAATAAATGCCAATCAACGAGTTCAATAATATTACATGAAAAGATTTTTTACTAACTCGATAAAAATTATCACATTACCCTTTATTGTATTTACACTATTACTTCTTAGTG
>JALZUE010000003.1 GCA_023301705.1 Alteromonadaceae bacterium
GGATCACCTGTATTGTTTTGAGAGTAAGCACCTGCTTTGAAGTACATCCATTCATCAGCACGATTATAACCACTGTTTAAACTTTCCATATCAATAGAAGTCTCACCAATGATTTCGCCATCTTGATCACCATCTCTTACGATAACAGTAACAATTTCACCTTCATTGGTAATTTCATAAGAGAATAATTGATCTAGTGCAATACCTGTCTCAGGGTTATTACACGCTTCGTCACCAACAATATTAAAATTAATATCAGCACCACCACGAATTTCGTGTGTTACATAAATACACCCTAAATCATCAGTAGGGTTTTTGCGGAAATAAAGGCGAGCTGGTTCGTCTTCTTCGGCATGTATTTGCCCTATAATCGTACGACCTGGGTGAACACCTAAACCAGTTGTAGTTACTTTATTTACACGTAACGTTGCTGTAAGTTTACCATTGGCTCCACCCCAGTTACCGCCATTAGTTGGTTGATAACCAAGTGCCCAGTTATTAGGCGAAACACCTTGAACAGTTATATTTGTATTACCGCGACGTAACATTTCTCTCAGTTCAGAGCGGCTAAATTGTGTGTTACCACTTGTTCTTGCACCACCAACGCGGTTTATAAAACGCATGCCGCCATCGGTATGAGTGAAAAAGAATGGTCTAGATTCGTCAGAGATTAAATCCCAATCGTTTTCACCAAAGCGTTCAGCTTCACCATCATCTGCGAATGCAGGAGTATCAACAACCCAACCTTGTAGATCAAAATTTTCCCAAGGTTCTTTATTAGGATCTAGGCCAAAATCAATTTCATCAGACTGACACTTAACATCGTCACAGTTGACAGTGATGTCGTCGAACATTACATCGTCACCAGGTCGTTGCTTTAAAGCTATGCGAATTCTACCGCTATCACCTGAGTTATAACTAATTTCAGTACGTTCCCATTCAGAACCAGAGCGAACAACACGTCTCGTTGTAGGTGAACCACCGGTTACGACTATACGACCATCACCACGAATATAAGCTTCTATTTTATATAAAGAGTTAGGTATAACATTGAGTACTTGAAATACTCTGTGACCAGCAGTTTCTGTGATTAAAGCAGAATTTGAGCCGCTATTTGCTGTGTTTGATAGACTAACACCAGCGCCTGACTTGTTGACAACTTGCCAGCCATCAAAACCGTTTTCAAAGCTTGGGTTTTCTATTTCTTGAGCTAAAGCAGCAGTAGAAAAAAACATTGATGAAGTACAAAGAACAGCTAAAGTCCTAAGTGATTTTTTTAACATGAAACATCCTAATTGTAGGTTCATTGAATATAAGCGCAATAGAGTAATTAACTTTGAAATAAAAGTAAATGCTAGGTGAATTGAAAGGATATATATTTTCAATGTTGGTACAAAATAAAAGTGCTAGAAACATTATTAAGACTACAGGAGAGAATGACTTATAGTTAAAAACAAGAGGTTAAGTTAACTATGGATTTTTAGGTGTATTTATATTGCAGTACTTTTAATATAGTGAGTTATATTTAAATATAGATTCAAGGAGAACATAAATTTGATGAGCTTATTTATGTTCTCCATAGTAATTAGGTTTTGAATTTAGCAACCAATAACTGCATATCATTTGAAAGTTTATTAATACCTTTTGTAGCAGTAGATGATTCACTAATGGCTTTGGAGTTTTCTTCTGTTTGTAAGTTAATCTCAATAATTTTGTGATTAACTTCATCAACAACAATGTTTTGTTGCTCTGAAGCCGTTGCAATTTGTAAACTCATATCGGTTATTTGATTGATTTTTTTTGCAATGATATTAAGGATCTTATCTGAACTTTCTATTTCTTGAGAAACACTTTTTACCTGCTCTTGGCTTTTCGCTATTGATTGAACTGCTTCTTTAGAATCAGCTTGTAGTTTGCTAATAATGGTACTAATTTCGCCTGTTGATTGTTGGGTTCTTGAAGCTAACGCTCTTACTTCATCTGCCACAACAGAAAATCCACGACCTTGCTCACCCGCTCTTGCTGCTTCTATTGCTGCATTTAATGCTAATAAATTCGTTTGTTCTGCAATTGCATTAATAACTTCTAAGACGGTGGCAATATGGTTGCTACTTTGCTCTAATTCCACAACAGTTGTATTTGTATTTTCTATTCTGTTCGTTAAGCTATTAATGTTTTTGATAGCTTCTTGCATACCATCAACGCCCTGAATAACAGATTCATTAGCGTCATTTGATGTTTGTGATGTGTTAGTTGTATTTTTGGCAACTTCTTGTATTGTTTGCGATATTTGATTAATTGAGCTAGTAATATCTTTAGTTTTTTCTGTTTGTTCTAAAATTGAGGATTCAATTTTAGTTGATATAGCTGAAGTCTCTGTTGTTGATTTTGATAAAAATTGATTAGCATCTGAAATATCGTGCATTGTCGCTTTAAAGGTACTAATCATTTTATTGAAATTGTCAGCGACAATTGAAAGTTCATCATGGTTATCATCTTTAATAAAGAGTGTTAAATCTTTATCTTTTTCCATTTTTATAAAAGTTTTTACCAAATAATTAATTGGAGATAAAATACTTTTAGAGATAGAAATAGCCAATGCTATTGCGACTAATATACCAACAATTAAACTTATCCAAATAGTATTATCAGCTCGGTGACCTGTATCAATAAGTTTTGCAGAGTCTTCTTGTAATAGTAAAGCTTGATTATCAGCCATCTCTTTTAAAATAACTTTTACTTTAGCGCCTAATGGAGCCGCATTAGTTGCCAACCAATAGTTTGCTAAATTCCAATCTGGTTGAGACCGTAAGGTAATCATTTCGTCAGGAAGGCTTTTAAATTGTTGCCTTGCTTTTTTGAACATAGTAAAAATATCGAATTGCTCTTCGGTTAATAAGTGTTCGTTTTCAACTAAATCATTAAATCTATTGGTATTTTTACTCCATAATATATTGAATTTTTCAATATAATCTTTGTTACCTGAAAGTAAAAAACCACGTATGTTTGCCAAAGATAAACCAAGCGTACCGCGAACATCAGCCATCATTCCTAGCAATGCCTTGCGCTTTACTGTTGCTTCTAGCGTTAGCTCTAGATTAATCATTTGAGTGATTTCTTTTGACATAATTGTTGCTTGAGGTATTGCTTCAGCATATAAAAGTTTTAAAGCTGGCGTGTTTTTAATCGTATTCGATATGTCTTCTATTTTATTTTGTTCTTCAGATAATTTATTCAAAAGACTTTTGAGTTGACTTAAACGTTGAATGTTATCTGGATTGGTCCAGTTAGTTGATATGTCACTTAAACGCTGAATTGCAGGATTAATTTCATTGTTCCATGCTGAGTCTCGATCAGCTTTAAACTTATCATTTCCAAGTAGCATCCAACCTCTAAGTGCAGCTAAAGCATGATTAACACCAGTTAAAACATTTTCACTTGCTATTGCTGTTGGAATACGTAATTCAATTACTGTTCGTGCTTGTTTGTTAATGGTGGCAACTTGATATGTTGAATTGAAAGAACTCATTGCGAGGATTACAATTAATAGACTAAAGCCGATAATAAGCCTTTTATTAATGTTAATTCTTCTTAGCATATGACGCGCCTCTTAAATTTAAGGAGATGATCGAAATTAATTTTGTATTTACTATATATCGGCTTTAATTTTAAATTCTTGAATAATGTTTTGATTCATATTAATTTTTAAGATTCGCATTTACGATAAACTAGAAAAGTTTAAGTGATTAAATTTTCTAGTTTATCGTAAATGGCTGTGGGACTTATTGTGATATATTATTCATTATATTTATTTGAAAATTAACTTAGTTAATTTTTATGTTAACTTACATAATTGCTTTATGATGAAGTTAATCAGTATCTACTCACAATAATAAAGAGAAAATAATGTCACCTAAATTAATAAACATGAAAACCTTATCGTTAGTGCTATTAAGCTTTTTAATTTTTTCATTTGTCGTGCAATCAAATGCAAATGCTGAAAAAAGTGATATTTATACTCCTATTGCTTTTGATGGTTATGATGCTATTAGCTACTTTCATGGTGAAGTTGCTTTAAAAGGCAATAATAAATATCAAGCAACTTATGCAGGTAAAAAATATATTTTTGTTAGCGAAGAAAATCAAAAATTATTTTCAGCAAATCCAGCCTTTTTTCTCCCTCAGTTTGGTCAGTACTGTTCAGAAACTGCAACACAGCAAAGCCCAGTATTAAGTGATCCTGCTATATATTTAATTGATCAAGGCCGTTTATTTCAATTTAGTACGATAGAAGCTAAAAATAATTGGTCTAAAAAACTAAATGAAGATAATGTTGAATTGATTGATTTAGCACATGAAGGCTACGATATAACAACATACTTTAATGGTTCTTCTCCTGAAAAAGGGGTAGAAGCATATCAAGCTGTCTACAAAGGTAAGCGTTACATCTTTGTGAACAAAGAAAACCAACAACGATTTGCTGCTTCTCCTGAGCAGTTTTTACCAAAGTATGATGGTTACTGTGCACATTCTGTTTCATTAGGTCAACCGGTGCAGAGTCAGGCTGATATCTTTGTGGTTGATAAAGGTGATTTACTTTTCTTCAGTAGTCAAGATGCTAAAAATGCATGGCAAAAAGAACCTGTAAAAACAACCGATAATGCAATTACTCATTGGAAGTATGAAGATAAACAACGTAATAAAAAATTAGCAGCACAAAAACGTTGGAAAACAAAGAACGAAGTAACCCTGTTTACCTTTTAATATTGACATGATAAAGGTGTATATTATTCAGTGATATACACCTAGTTTTTTGAGTTTATTCAATAAGGTTTAATGTTAATTATTCGTTTTTTTTGCCCAGAAATAAGCGGCAATCATACCTGCTATAAAACCAAATAAATGAGATTCCCAAGAAATATAAGGTCTAGATGGCAATACACCAAAGATTAGCCCGCCATAGAAAAAACCAACGAATAAAGAAATGATAATAAGTTTGAACTGTTTACTTAAAAAACCACCTAATAAAAGGTAACCAAAGTAACCATATAAAACACCGCTAGCGCCCACATGGTAGGCACTTCGTCCAAACAACCATACACAAACACCCGTCACAACCATTATCCACAATGTAACGCCTATAGAGCGTTTAATTCCGTGTTGTAACATCAGGTATAAAAAAATACTTAAAGGAATAATATTAGAGAAGAAGTGCGCTAAATCACCATGTAAAAACGGGCCAATAAAAATGCCTGGTAATGAGGTAATAGATCTAGGTAAATTACCTAGTTGATTTAATGCTCTGCCTGTTAACAAGTTAATCACTTCAATGATTGACAGTAAAATAATAATAATGAAAACAGCTTTCAATTCTTGCTTAGTTGTTAATTTTTTATTCATATTCATAAATGTTAAATTTTTTAAGATAAACATTATAGCAGCAAGTTGAATTAAATAATTTTACTAAAAGAACGTTTGGAAAAATGCGTTTAGCTAAAATGAAGCTGATGAACTTATGATAAAAATTATTGTCAGTTATTATATAAGAAAGTTAATTGCTGTTTATCGGGTTTACTTATTATCAATGCATAAAAAATAGAGCGGGTATTATGATGTATAAATTATTAGGCATAGGTTTGAGTTTTTTGTTTTTAGTTTCAACAAGTCATGCTAATACTGTTGATGTACAGTTCGTAAAGCCTGAAAGCTTTGTTGACTTTAAAGCAGGTGAAAATGATTGGCTTGATTTCGATGAAACGGTCTTAGAGCATTTTCAACAGCACATCACTAAACTTGCAAAAGAATTGCCTGATGATACAAAGCTGTCAATTAATATTACTAATATTGATTTAGCGGGACGTTTGAAATGGATAGGGCATGATCGTATTCGTATTTTCGAGCAAAGGTACTCTCCGGCTATTGCATTTGAATATGAATTAGTTCGCGATGAAAAATCTTTGGCGCAAGGTCATGCTTCTTTACGTAATACTGCATTTTTGAGTAGTACTAACAACAGAGATAAATTTAAAGCATTAGGTTTTGAAAAACGATTATTTACTAAATGGTTTAATGCGACATTAAAACCGTTTGAAGTGCATCAATAAGCTATACTTTTAACATTAAGCGGTTATTTTTTGTAAAAATAATCACTTAAGCATTATTGAATGCTAAATAATGCTTAAGTTCAACAGATTAAATTTATTCTTCTTTTAATAGCTTAATACCGTTATTTTCAAATGCTATTAGCTTTAACTTTAAACAATGCCCAACGGTTTGTTTAAAAGCCTTTTTACTTACGCCAAATACTTTTTGTATTTCACTGGGTGAACTTTTATCATTGATTGGAGTGAAGTTTTCATTCTGTTTTAAATATTCAATAAAGTGTGCTGTAAAGTCGTTAACTTTATCTTTACCTGTTCGGCTTAGAGTTAATGTTACACGACCATCTTCTCGCATCTCTTTTATAAAGGCTGTGAGTGTTTGACCTGTGCGAATAGGCTGAAAAATATCACTTTGAAAAATTAACCCCCAATGCTGTTGATTAATGATTGCTTTAAAGCCTAAGTCAGTTTTAGGGCCTACAATAATACTGACTTGTTCACCTTGTTGATATTGAGCAGGATATATATCTAAAAATTTATCAATTTTAGAACTAGCAACCAATCGTGTTGTTTTTTCGTCGTAATAAACATAAACCAAATAATTTTTATTTTCTTCCATTGCTTTATGTTGTTGGTTATAAGGTACGAGTAAATCTTTTGGTAAGCCCCAATCTAAAAAAGCACCTATTTTATTGACTTGTACAACTTTTAAACTAGCAAAGTCGCCCACTTTAGCCTTAGGCTTTTCAGTGGTAGCAACTAAACGGTCAAGCGAATCATTATATAAAAATACATCAACATTATCTTCAATGGCTGCATTTTCAGGAACATAACGGTTAGGCAATAAAATTTCACCTAAGTCATCGCCATTTAAAATAGCACCATGTTCAATAATATCAATAATGGTTAATGTGTTGAATGTGCCTATTGTTGCCATGCTAAGTACTTTATAAAATAGTTAATGGGGCATTTTACCTGAAAACAAGTTTGAACCCTAGTATTTGAAGTATTCATTCATTATTTGTTTTTAATTTTTGTTAGTAGCCTTGGTAAATTATTAACTTTTAGGTAATCGTATAAGCTTTTTATTATGTAAGTAATAGTGTGCTAAGGCAAAAATACATTTGTTTACGTTATTCATACAATCAAATAAAAACAAATAGAATTTTCGTGTTATGGTATTCAAATATTTATTTAACTGACTTAGTTATTATCAGTAAATTGTGTATCTAATCGTTTTTCATTATGTAAAGTTTATGTTTTTTATAAGGAAATATTATGTCTGCTAAACACCCTATTATCGCTGTAACAGGATCATCTGGTGCTGGCACTTCTACGACAACAGAATCGTTTGAACAAATCTTTCGTTCATTAGGGCTAAGTTCTGCTAAAGTTGTTGGTGATAGTTTTCATCGTTATTCTAGACAAGAAATGGATTTAGAAAAACGTAAAGCTCGTGGCAATGGTACTAATATTAGTTACTTTGGTGACCAAGCTAATGATTTTGATGCCTTAGAGAAACTTTTTTCTGATTATAGTGAGTCAGGTAAAGGTTGCATGCGTAGGTATTTACATACGTTTGATGAAGCCGTGCCATATAATCAAATGCCGGGTACTTTTACTCCTTGGGAAGAGCTTGGTAATAATACCGACATTTTATTTTATGAAGGTCTTCATGGCGGTGTAGTAACTGAAAAAAATGATGTGGCAAGTAAAGTTGATTTACTGATTGGCATGGTACCAATCGTTAACCTTGAATGGATACAAAAAATAGTACGAGATACGAATAGTCGAGGACATAGCCGTGAAGCGGTAACCGCAAGTATTGTTCGTTCAATGGAAGACTACATTTCTTTTATCACACCACAGTTTTCACGGACACATGTAAACTTTCAGCGAGTACCTACCGTTGATACATCTAACCCGTTTAGTGCTGCTGTGATTCCTTCTTTAGATGAAAGCTTTGTAGTTATTCGCTTTAAAGACTCTGAAAATGTCGATTTTCCTTACTATTTAAGCATGATTGAAGGAGCATTTATGTCTCGTGTTAATACTTTAGTTGTACCAGGCGGTAAAATGGGCTTGGCAATGGAACTAATTTTAACGCCATTAATTCGCCAATTAATGATTAATAGAGAACAAGCAAATAAACAACTAGATTGGATGTCAGACTTATAATATTGAATGTTTGCTGAATTAGTTATTTCTTCCGAGGAATATTTCGTCTATTTCTCGCTCTAAATTTACTGTCATAGTAGCTTGTTCATTATTTGGTAAGTGATTGATAGTCATGTTGTTATCATTGTTAAATATATAGTTATTAACATTAAAACTTTTACGCTTCATTTTGGTATGAAATAAGTTTTCTTGCATCAAGTTGACATCAATACATTCATATTCACTTAGTGTTTCCAAAGACAGAAAATGTTGAATAGAATGTATTTTATGATCAATGTAATGTTTGTAACCGTTAACATCACGAGTAAAGCCCCTTACACGATAGTCTAATGTAGCAATATCAGGATTAAAGTGGTGAATTAATAAGTTTAATGCCTTTAAGGGCGATATTACCCCACAAGTTGATACTTCAATATCTGCTCTGAATGTATGAATACCATTAACAGGATGACTTTCAGGGTAGGTGTGTATACAGATATGGCTTTTATTCAAATGATTAACAATAGAGTTTGGCAACGGGCCAGGCTGCTCACTTTGTTCAAAACTATCTGCAATCGCATTTTCTTTTTCGGCAACTAATAACGTTACACTAGCGCCTTGTGGTTCATAATTTTGCTTAGCAACATTAAGTATATTAGCACCAATAATGTCACATACTTGCGTTAATACTTCAGTAAGCTTATCAGCGTTATAATGCGTTTCAATGTAGTTATTATAGGTTTTATTTTCGATAAATGGGTTAATATAATGAATATCGTATAGCGAAAAACTGAGAGTTTTAGTTAAATTATTAAAACCGTATAGCGTTAGCTTTTGCGGAGAATTAAGCAATTCTTTTCCTTTGAATAGTGTTTAACGCAATATGAACGATAATTGATATGATATTAATGAACTCTTGATTGTTCAACAAGCGTATATACCTCTGCATCAAATAAGTTTTTAATTAAAATAGCAAATTCTTGAATGAAAGCTTGTTGTTCAGAAGTGATTAGGTTATCAGCAACGCTAGAAAAAATTTCAGTTAAATCTGATGCAATAAGATCTATTTCACTAATAATCGCATTACGTTGGTCACTGATTAATAATTCGTTTTGTAAAAAGACTGAAATTACTTGTTCTGTTAACTGTGTTTCTATTTCCATTATTACTGTTGTTTTAGTGTCAGGTAAAGCGTTTGGCTGTTTTTCAAATAAGCTTAAATGTTCAGTTAAATATTCTATAATATGAATATAACCGTCTGAGTTTATTACCATCATCAATTTTACCTGTCATTTAAAGCTTTTTGTTAAAAATTATTAAGCGACTATCAATTAACCAGTCGCTTAAATTACATAGTTTAGCCTAAAACTTGAACAATTGCCTTTTCGAGTCTTTTTAAACCCTCATCAATATCTTCATCAGGTATAACTAAAGAAGGAGCAAACCGTAACACATTTGCACCAGCAACTAGTATCATTAAGCCTTCTTGCATAGCTGCACCAACAAATTCACCGGCTTTACCATGAAATTCAGGCGTTAATTCAATACCGATTAATAACCCTTTACCTCTGATATCAGCAAAAATGTTATATTTTTTATTGATTGCATGTAGCGTATCAAAGTAGCGCTCAGATTTTTTTGTTATTTGGGCTAATACTTCTGGTTGGTGAATAACATCAAAAACAGCATTGCCGATTGCACAAGCAAGTGGGTTACCACCATAAGTACTACCATGAGTACCAACACTTAAATGCTTTGCTATATTGGTTTTGGTTAACATAGCGCCAATAGGAAAGCCGCCACCTAAAGATTTAGCAGACGTTAAAATATCAGGCACAACATTAAGCCCCATATAGGCGTAAAGATCACCTGTTCTGCCAAAACCTGTTTGTACTTCGTCAAAAATTAATAACGCGTTATGCTCATCACATAATGCTCTGACACCTTTAACAAATTCATTAGAAGGCGATATAACGCCACCTTCACCTTGTAAAGGCTCCATTACAACAGCGCATGTATTGTCTGACATTAATGCTGCTAAGCTCGTTAAGTCATTATAATCAGTGTGTTCGATATCAGCAGGTTTAGGTCCAAACCCGTCAGAGTAAGATGTTTGACCACCCACTGTTACTGTGAAAAATGTACGGCCATGAAACCCTTGTTTAAATGCAATTATTTGCGTTTTGTGTTCACCATGCTCAGTGAGTGCCCAACGACGAGCAAGTTTAAAGGCAGCTTCATTTGCTTCAGCACCTGAGTTTGCAAAAAAGACTTTATCAGCAAATGTGTTATCAACTAATTTTTTAGCAAATTTTAATGCTGGCTCATTTGTTAATACATTTGACACATGCCAAAGCTTATTACCTTGCTCTTGAAGTGCATTAACGAGCGCTGGGTGACAATGACCTAAACAATTAACTGCAATACCACCGGCAAAATCGATATATTCATTGTCGTGTTGATCCCACATTTTTGAACCTAAACCACGTACAGGAATAATTTCAGAAGGCGCATAATTAGGCATCATTACTTCGTTAAATAATGCAAGGTTTTCAGGGAATGTCTTTGCCATGGTATTTCCTAGAGTTTTTATGAATAAATATTTATTCATAATGCTTATAACATCAATACAATAAATTAAAGTGAATATTAAATCACTATTTTTGTATAATTATGCCACAAGGTAAGGTGAGAGTCTTTTAGTTTTATGAGAATTTTTTAAGTTGGTATTCTTGTTATAAAAGGTATCAATTAGATAGCTGTAATAGAGTTAAACATAATGTTATTCACTAAAATTTAATTTGATGTGATCAATATCACTTTTCTTTAATAGTGCTACTTCTTTGGCTGATAAGCCAGAATAGCTTAACCATAACTTAGATTCTTCGGTATTAATTAAGCGTTCTTTTGCCAAATTTCGAAAGGCAATGTAAGATTTTGATTTGATTAATATTTTAGAAAGTTGAGACATACTTATACGATCAGTATTTGATGATAGTTCAGCCATAGCATTATTGATAAATAAACGTTTAAACCCCATTAATTCAATAATGTCTTTTGTTAATTGGCTGCTATGAACAGCAATTATCTCTAAAATAAATTCAGGAGTAACTTCAATTTCATTTAACGTGTCATGTAAGCGTTTATCACGATTTATGTAAGCTGTTTTAAGATCATCATTGTGAATATCATGATAAGCTTTCGTAAACACCTTTTGAATAGCAATAGTACCTATATTACTTAACATACCGGCAGCGAACGCTTGATATTCGTCAAAGCCTTCATTCTTTGCGAGTACTTTAGATGCCATTGCTGTTGCTAGGCTGTCTTGCCATAGCTTACGTTTCATTGTTGGAAACTCTGAACTTGAATTAGGTAGCCATTGTTTAAAAATAAAGGTTGGCATAACCGTTTTTAAGTTATCTAATCCGACGTAACTAACGGCTAAATTAGGCTTACTCATCTGTATTTCTGAACGTTTACGGTATTGAGGTTTATTAACCAAGGTTAATAAGTCGTTACTCAACCAGGGTAAATCAAGTACTAATGGTGTAATACGCTTTAGCGATGCGGCTCTTACTGATAATACTTCTAATATTTCACATGCTTGTGGAGCAATGTTTAGTATTTCAGAAAACACCTGCTCTTTATCACTTAATACGTCAGTTATATTTTCGTAAACTTTAGCAAGTAACTTTTGTGTAACTTCATGCTTGAAATGCATTTTTCCATGTTTTTCAATCATTTTTTCATCATTTGCTTGTTGTTCAACTTCTAATAATTCACGTCTAGCATTGTGTTGTTCACTATTTTGATATTGAGCAACAAACATTTCATCTTTTTGTTTTTGTGCAAACTCATTGCTAATTGATAAACAAATAGCACGGTGATAGATGGCACTGATGGTTTTATTTTTTTTATAAAGCTGCATTATTCAACACTACTAGGCAAATTAATTTTATATCGGTTAACGATAATATAACCTTAGCTATTTTTATTCGTAATTCATATACAAATTAACAAAATTTGTCAATAAATCATGGCCTTGCTCTGTTAATACCGATTCTGGATGAAATTGTACACTATGAATGGGCAAATACTTATGCTGTAAGCCCATAATTTCACCTGAATGTTGAGCGTTAGTATCATCGATTTTAGTATCGTAAGTTTGATTAGCGATACGAGCGGTAATAATAAAGTCATCAGGTAAAGATTCTGCTTCAACAATAAGAGAATGATAACGCGTCACGGTTAAGGGCTGTAATAAGTTTTCAAATAACCCACTATTTATATGGGTAACTTTACTCAGCTTACCATGCATTGGTTTTTTGGCTTTAACGACGTTACCACCGAAGTGTTGAGCAATACATTGATGGCCTAAGCACACACCTAAAATCGGAATTTTTCCTGCGAACTTTTCAATGGCTTGTAACGATATACCTGCTTCATTAGGAGAACATGGACCAGGGGAAATAACAAGGTACTTTGGGTTTTTATCAACAATTTCTGATAATGTTATCTCGTCATTTCTATACACTTCAACCGTTTGACCAATCGCTCTAAAATAGTGTACTAAGTTAAAAGTGAATGAGTCGTAGTTGTCGATCATTAACAGCACGTTTAGCCCTTTGATTTGGTAGAGCGTTATAGTATTGATAACGTTCTAAGATATTTTTTAGTATTTTAAGCGTAAGCTATTTTTAAATATAGCTTTAATTTTTATTGTGTAACCTTTTATGTAAAGCAAGTAATTGTGTTTGAGCTTGCGCTAACGTTACAGGAAGTAATTGTATTTTTTGATAGGCATTCAATTGCGCCAAACGTGGTATATCTACCTGAATAATATTGCCAATTGTTGGGTAACCGCCCATGGTTTGTCTATCTTTCATTAATATAATTGGCTGGCCATCACTGGGTACTTGTATTGCGCCTAAAGCTACAGGTTTAGAAAGTGTTGATTCATGTAGTAACGAAACAGTGTGTTGGCTTTTTAGGCGATAGCCCATTTTATTACTCATGTTATCAATGGTGAATGTTTGTTGAGTAATCGCATTTTGTGATTTTGTTGTTTGCTCATACCATAAATAATGAGGTATAAAACGTAAAATAAAAGCGTTGTTGGAGACAATGCTTTGTTTTGAAAAATAATAGTTTACTGCTTTTTGCCGCGCTAATATTGTTAATTGTTCTTGTTGTATATTGGATAACTTATTTGCTAATAGATATGTATGTTGACTTTGTTGTAAGTGTTCATCTGTTTGTTTTGTTAAATTGAAATCGTTTTGTAATACGCTAGGCAGTGAACTTGCGCTCTGTATGAATGTAGGTGCATTAATGCCATCTGTTATACCAACATAAGTATACATACCTTGTTGCGGAGCCTGTAAGGTAATAATGTCGTTTGGGCTTATGTTTAATACTTGCCAATGTGATACCGGTATATTATTGACCATGGGTTGGCAGTTCGCGCCTGTAAGTATCATTTGACATGAAACAGAGACACTAAAGGTGACTTGACCAAATACAATCTCTAATAATGGCGTATTTGCTGTATTGCCTATAGCTTGATTTGCCGATAAAAATGCATATTCATCAGCTGCACCACTGGCGCTAAAACCTAAGTGCTGTGCGGAAAATCGACCTAAGTCTTGAATACTGATATGGCCTTTAGCGCTTTGTATGGTTAGTATGTTATTCATACGCTATTACACCACCTAACGCGAGAAATTCTGCTTGGCTAATCGCTTTAAAGCGAATATTCTCACCTACCTGAATACGCGGCTTAAATGCTCCATTGTGAATTGAATACATTGGCAATGGTGTTTGACCAATAATATGCCAACCACCAGGGCTTTCATTTGGGTAAACGGCTGTTTGCTGCTCAGCAATAGCAACTGCGCCTTTAGGGACTTTTTTTCTAGGGTTGGCTTTACGTGCTAATTGTAAGGCGTTTGGCAGGCTAGCTAAATAACAAAAGCCGGGCGTAAAACCTAATGCATAAGCACGATACGTTTGCCCGCTGTGTAAATCAATAATTTCGTTGGTAGTTAACTTACTTTGCTGTGATACAAGTGGTAAATCCCAACCAGCATCTATTCCATAATACACAGGTATTTCAATCGTTTTACTTGTATCAATATTGCTTTTATTCAAAGGTAGTTGTTGATGTTCAACAGTGATTAAACATTTTTTTAATAATATAAATAACTCATTCACTGACACTTTATCAAAATGGTAATACACCATAATACTGTTATAGCTGCTTAATATTTCAATAATCGAATGTTGAAGCTGTGTTTGTATTTCTTGCTGACAAGCAATGATATGTTGGTGTTGTTTTACGTTAATGGTTTCAGGCCACGTCAATATGACCGCATTCTCTGAAACGATATCTATACTGATGTTTTTATAGGTTAAACGTTGGTGGTTGCTTGCCATAGTAACAATAAAACTCTTCAATAACGGTGTGAATGAAAAAGTGATTACGAGAGTATTTTTCGTAACGCTGTTGCAATATTGACCGCGTTAGGGTGATCGCCATGAATACATAACGTATCCACTTTCATCGGAATTTTTGTACCATTAACAGATGTAATACATTGCTGCTCTAATAATTGCTGTGCTCGCTGACGTATTTCGTCAATATTGCTTAATACAGCGTTAGCTTTTGATCTTGGTGTTAATAAGCCATTGTCTTCATAATTTCTATCAGCAAAGGCTTCAAATAATAACGGTACGTTATATTGCCCAGCTATGGTTATTTTTCTAGTAAGGGTATTATCACTAAACGAAGTACTTAATGTATCAGACGGTAATGCTTGTATCATTAACGGCAATGCTTGACCTTGGCTAATCTTTAATGTGCTAATTGCATGGCAAACAGTGGTGAATATGGTGTCATCTTTCATCATGTCGTTATACAAGGCACCATGAGGTTTAATGTAACTAATTGTGGTGTTTTGACTGCTACAAAGACCTTGCAAGGCTGATACTTGGTATTGAATTAAAGCGGTTAGCTCGTCACTAGTATAAGCAATTGAACGACGCCCAAAACCATGTAAATCTTGGTAACTTGGATGAGCGCCAATACTGACATTATGCTTTAGGGCTAATGTGATAGTTTGGCTCATAATTAAGGCATCGCCTGCATGAAAGCCACAAGCAATATTGGCCATATCAATGAAGGGCATAATGGCCTTATCATCACCTTTTTGCCAAGCGGCAAAGCCTTCACCTAAATCACAATTTAATTTCATTATTTGTTCTTTACCATTTTATTCTGTTGTTAATCTTTTGTTATGACGATGTCTGATTTAGGAATACTAACACAAGATAAAATATAACCGCCTTGTATTTCATCAGGCATTAAACCGTTGGTTGATAATTGCTCGACATCGCCACTTTGTAGTTTAACCCTACATCGACCACAATTTCCGGCACGGCATGAATAAGGCATGATTAAATCGGCATTTTCACCTTGCACTAAAATTGAATCTTTTGTATTGCCTTGGTGTGTTGTATTCCAGCTATCAAAATTGATGGTGATTTTACTTTTAACAGTGTTAACACTCTTATTTTTAGGCGGTGATTTCTTAACTGGCTTATTGTGAGCTTCATTCACATCATCAAGCGCTAAAGACTCTAATTTTGTGTTATTGATAGCGACGTTTGTAGAGCTTAATTGTGTATCTTTATATTGTTTCGCTGATTGTGTTTTTAATACCTCAAGCTTATCGCCTATTTTTATTTGCCCTTGATTTAATGGGATAAGATTTTGACCAAAATCAATGTCACCTTTATCGTCTTTTCTGAATTTTTCTAATGTGGTTAATGGCTCTTGTGTGCTATCAAACTTACCCGTATTAGGATCAACTGTAGTAAAGTTACACCGTGAACATGCTTTACTGACTAAAAACTTTACTTCACCTATTTGTATTGTATGCCAACTATCTTCAGCAAACGCATCACTGTGAGTCACCACAATATTAGGGCGAAATTGCGCCATAACATTTTTACGAGGGCTATATTCATTGAGCTTATCTAAAGATGCTTGGCTAATGAGTAAAAGTGGGTAGCCATCAGCGAAGGCAACATCGTTGTCGGTATTTTTGACTTGTCTACTCGACTGACCACCAAAGTACATAAGGTTGCAGTCTTGTCTAATATATTGACTAAACCATTGATTAATATTGTCACTACATAATTGTGCTGAGATTGTGTCTGACCAGACAGTAATGTTTTTATAATTTGTGGTTAAACCGTCAGCATTTTCACCGGTATAATTGAGTACTAGAATAGGCATGTTAGGCGCAGTGATAACAAAACCATTTGCCGTAATATTAGTTTGAATTAAACATAGTTTAGGGTGCGTTCTAGCGGTAATAAATTGACCATTAAGGCCAGTTAGTACAAAGCGTCTGTCAAAACTTAACCCTAAATCGTCAATCCAAGCAGATGTTAAACCAATACCTGAGGTTGATTTTATTGGATAAACTTGAATGTCAGATACGTTTATTTGATTCATGGTATGCTCTTTTTACTTAAATATGTTTTGATGTGCAGGCAGACAAATTACAGTGCGATAATTGTCTATATTAAGCTGTATTTATCATAATGTATAAATAAACGTGTTAGTTTAAAAAAATAATACACAGAAACACACAAACCTATATTTATTGCTCGCATATGTATATATTATGCGCCAATCTTTTAGGGATAAAATAAGTAAACATTTCAATGACAAAACATATTCATATATTAGGTATTTGTGGCACATTTATGGGCGGCATTGCTGCTATTGCAAAAGAGCTTGGTTATCGAGTGTCTGGTTGTGATGCGAATGTATACCCCCCCATGAGTACACAACTCGAAGACTTAGGCATTGAGTTAATGCAGGGGTATTTAACTGAGCACTTATTTGATGAGCCCGACATGGTGATTATTGGCAACGCTATGAGTCGTGGTAATGAATTGGTTGAATATGTTCTTGATAGAAACATTCCTTATACTTCTGGCCCACAATGGTTACTTGAAAATGTATTGAAAGATCGCTGGGTAGTTGCGGTTTCAGGTACTCACGGTAAAACAACAACTAGTAGTATGATTAGTTGGATCTTAGAGTACGGTAAATTATCTCCAGGCTTTTTAATTGGTGGTGTTCCTCAAAACTTTGATAGTTCAGCTAGGTTAGGAAATACCCCATTTTTTGTCATTGAAGCAGATGAATACGACACAGCATTTTTTGATAAGCGCTCTAAGTTTGTTCATTACCAACCAAGAACATTAGTGATGAACAACATGGAGTTTGATCATGCTGATATTTTTAATGATTTATCTGATATTCAAAAACAATTTCATCATTTGATACGTATAGTACCCAGCAATGGCTTAATTTTAGCAAATGCTGATGAGCCCAACATTACAGATACTTTAAAGCAAGGTTGTTGGACTCCTGTACAAAGCACATCTTTAACAGATGAGCGAAACGGTTGGTATGCTGATAAAGTGCATGCTGATGGCAGCATGTTTAAAGTGTATTTCAAAGGTGATTTTCAAGGCATTGTTGATTGGAAGTTAATTGGTGATTTCAACATTGAAAATGCCTTAATGGCGATTGCTGCCTCTCGTCATGTTGGTGTACCTAGCCATGTTGCGATTGAAGCACTGTCAGAATTTATTAATACTAAGCGTCGTATGGAACTTCGCGGTGTGGTTGATAACATTTCTGTGTATGATGATTTTGCTCATCATCCAACAGCTATTACAAAAACACTTGCTGGCTTAAGAGCACATGTAGGTAAAGCTAAAATTATTGCAGTATTGGAGCCTCGCTCAAATACAATGAAGTCAGGCATCCATAAAGATACCTTAGCTGCCTCATTGAAAGATGCTGACGAAGTGTTCATTTTTCAAGATGATGCAATTGAATGGTCAGTCAACTCTTTAGCAAAAGAATGTCATCAACCTTGTTTGGTGAGTGATGATATTGACGAGTTAGTGGCAACGGTAGCTAAAGTCGCAAAATCAGGAGACCATGTTTTAGTGATGAGTAACGGTGGTTTCGGTAACTTCCATCATAAATTACTCAACTTTTTAGATGGTGATTTTTAACGTTAACTGCAAAGTTTTTATTAGTAAGTATATTTAACCCTATGACAACATTTTCTAAAAAAATAACATTAGCAATTACTGGCGCTTCAGGTTCAGCATATGCGTTACGATTAATTGAATGCCTGGTTGCTGCTGATTATCAAATTTATTTACTGTGCTCTAGTGCGGCGAAAGTAGTATTTGATACTGAAGTTGGTTTAAAAATACCTTCATCACCAGATGCAGCTAGCCAATTTTTTATTGAAAAGTACAAAGCAAAAGCGCAGCAAATTATTGTATTAGGTAAAGAACAATGGTTTTCACCTGTAGCTTCTGGCTCTGCTGCACCTAAGCAAATGGTGGTTTGTCCTTGCTCGACAGGTACTTTGGCTGCTATTTCTCAGGGCATGAGTGATAATTTAATTGAACGTGCGGCTGATGTTGTGATCAAAGAACGTGGCCAACTTATTTTAATACCAAGAGAAACGCCTTTTTCAACTATTCATTTACAAAATATGTTGAGCCTTTCGCAATGTGGCGCAACCATTATGCCGGCGGCTCCTGGGTTTTATCATAACCCACAGTCAATTAATGATTTAATTGATTTTATGGTGGGGCGCATACTTGATCATTTAGGTATTGAGCAATCAATTATGCCACGGTGGGGTTATCATAAGTAAATTACATATTATGTAAAAAGTATAACCTATAAAAAAGCCGCCTAGTTGTTTTAGATTATTAAACAATTAAGCGGCTTTTTTTTTGTAATCAATTAAACGCTATTAGCATTTAATTTTTATTGTGCAAATGAAGATACAGCTTTAGTAAATAAAGCTTTAGCTTGTTGACCTTGATCCGTATCTAAATAACCTTGAATTTTTGAAATGTATTGTGTGATCATTTCAGGTTTTAAACCAAGTGCTTCGAATTGTTGTTTAACAGTATTAATTGTTTTTAACGAATCACTGTAGTCAGATGCTTTACTTAATAAGTCACCTACGCCACCAGCACTTGAGCTTAAGCTACTAACGTCAGGAACTTTACTTAATAAGCCGTCAACACCAGGTATGCTGCTTGCTAATGCTGTGTAATCAGTATCACCTAAGCTACTTTTAGCTAGGTTGAATAAAGAAGCAACACCACCTTCAGCTTGTTCTTTATTTACACCTAATCCGTCAGTTACACTACCAACTAATCCTAAAATATCTAAAGAGCTAGAAGCTTCTTCAACTTCTTTAGCTGCACTTGTTTCTACTTGTTCAGTTGACTCACCTAAACCAACAAAACTTTTAACAGAGTCTAACCAACCTTCAGCATTTGCTGTGCTTGAAATGCTTAGCGTTAATGCGCAAGCTAATAAGTGCTTTTTCATAAATATTTCCATAATATGTAGAGTAAATTAATAATAATATTTAAATGAATAACAAATTAATCATAATTTATCAGTCAACAACTTTAAATATAAAAGTATTTTAAAGGTTATATGGTTTAGATGGAACTAATATCCGTAATTTCTTTGTTTGAAAAGTTTAACACTTCACGATATAACATAACTTTTAATATGAAACATTTTATTTTCAAAGGGTGAGTTTTGATTGTTTTACAAAAAGTTTTACTGAAAAGTAAATTGTATTCTGTAGATGAGTTTGGTGTTGTAAATTATAAAACGCGTTTTGTTGCATTATTTTCTATAACAATGATTGTTGCTCTAATATCAATATTAGGCACAATAACTTACTTTGCTGAACAAGGTGTTAATGGGGCAACTATTAATAATTGGAGCGATGCGTTTTGGTTAATGGTGATGTCTAGCACAACAATTGGCTTTGGAGATCATTACCCTGTGACCTTAATTGGCCGATTAATGGTAACTTTAATGTTTATTCTTGGTGTCGGTATTTTAGGTGGTTTAGGGGCATTAATTACATCAAAAATTTTTGGCTTTTCAGATACTAACGTTAAGAATAGGGAGCTACGTAAACAAAATGATGATATTTATTTAAAGTTATTAGAAATCGAAAAACATTTTAATAACATGTCAGAGAAAAAAGGCAGTGAAGATTAATACTCTTTTATATGGCAATGTAAGACTCATTAAATAACGAGAAATAAAAAAGGAACTGTTATCAACAGTTCCTTTTTTGGTTTTAACGAATAACGTATTATTGCTTTACTAGTTAGATAAAGACTTACTTAACACTACGTACTTTTTCAACAACTGAAACAGTTGCTTCAATACGACGGTTTTCTTGATGAGCCGCTTTAGTATTTTCAGTGTTTAATAAGTTTGTTTCACCGTAACCAACAGCTGATAAACGAGATGCATCAACACCGTAATCGTTAACTAATGATGCTACTACAGCATCAGCACGCTTTTGAGATAATGCTAAGTTATAATCAGCGTTACCTTGTGTTGACGTGTAACCATTAATTGTCATGCTAGTTTGAGGGTAGTGTTTTAAGAACTTAGCTGTTTGTGCAAGTTCAGCATCTGCAGAAGCAGGTACTTCAGCTGAATTATTACCAAAGTTAACAGATAAACGCTGTGTTAATGTTTCTTCAGTAAAAATAGTACAACCGTTAGCATCAACATTATCGTTTGCTGGTGTACTTAAACAATTATCAGCTGAATCAACAATACCATCATTGTCTAAATCAACAGGGGCAGGAGCTACTGGAGTAGTATAATCTTGCTTAGGTACTGGCTTCGATTTAGTACCAAAGAAGTAAATTAGGCCAATTTGGTAAGTGCTATCAAAGTAAAAGTCATCAAGCTGGTAATGTACTTTAGCTTCACCGTAAGCCGCTAGCTTTTCAGAGAAGTAGTGACGGTAACCTAAACCAACATTTGCAGAAATCTCAGTGTCAAAAACATTTAAGTTATTTACACCACCTAATAAATAAAAGTTTTTTGCTGTTGGGAAATATAAAACATCTAAAGATACAGCACTACCATCTTCATCATCAAAGTCGTTTTCAATATCAACATTAATCGCAGTTACTGAAAATCTGAATTCTGTTTTTTCAGAGTAACGGTAACCTAATTCTAAGCCTGCACCGTTACTTAAATCAAGATCTGAACCTTGAACACCAGTAGCATCTTCAACACGCTCATCATCAAAATTTGTCGCAGTAAGGTGTAGACCGCCATAAAACTTACCTACTAGGTCTGCTGCGTTTGGTTGTTCGTTAGCAATACTGCCAGCACTGAATAATAACGCTGATGCTAATACTGATAATTTTAGTTTTTTCATGTTTCTTCCTAAAGATATAAATTAAAAATCAATAAGTATGTAAATACACTATGAATACCTAAACAATTCTAACAGAATGTGCATAAAAGGTAAAAATCTTTGTTTTTTCTTACTTTTTAGCGACTTTTAGTTATTTTAATAAATTTGCAGGTGAATACTGATCGGTTAATATAATAGCGTTTTTAGGCCAGTTATTATCAATAATTAAACGTTTTGCTAAATCCTTTGCGTTAACTAAATAAGGTAAAAACAGAGGAGATAATTGGTGAACTTTTTGCGTTATTTCTTGTTTGTTCGGTAACGAACTATTACTCGCTAAAATAACGCGATTACTATAATTATTATATTTCACATTAAAAAAATCACCAAAAACCTCATGGTAGGTTGCAGACTCATAATGATATAGCTCGCTAATTGAGAAAGTATTAGCAGATAAAATACCATTAGGGCTTAATACTGATTTAACTTCAGTAAGAAACTCTTTTGTCATTAAGTGCTCTGGTATGTATTCACCATTAAAAGCGTCTAATATTATCCAATCAAACTGTTGTTTTTTTAATGCTGCTCGTTTGATAAATATACGACCATCTTTCGTATGTGTTGTGATTTTTTCATTTTCAATAAAACCGAAGTACTTTCTAGCTACTTTGACTACTGCTGGGTCAATTTCAACATTGGTGATATGTGCGTCAGGGTATAACTGGTGAATACTATTCGACATAGTACCGCCACCTAAACCTATAATAAGCACATTTTGAGGCTCGTCCATCACTAAGAAGCTCGAGAATAATAGTTTTGTATAATTAAAAACAAGTGCTTTAGGGTTGGTTTTATTAATACAGCTTTGACTACTTTCTTTTCGTTTTAATGAAAATTTTAAACAACGGATATCACCATCATCTTCTACAATAACATTTTTATAAAGAGAGCGTTCACTATGAATAACGTCAGCAAATAATGGCTGGCTAATCAATAACACTAAAATACTAATGAGTGTTAATAAGGTGTTTTTATTATTGTTCATTTGACTGTTTTACCTGTGTTGAATGTACGACTAATGCAAAAGCACCTAGCAGTGCCAATATTACACAACATGCTAAAATTATGGTATTGACGTTAAACCACAAAACAAAATAAAAGGAGGTAAATAAAGTACCTAGCGCACTACCTAGCGTTGACACAAAATATAAAATACCTGCAGTTTGGCCACTACTGTCTTTATTAGAGACAAGTAACCTCACAGAGTAAGGTGAAATCATACCGAGAATAATGGTCGGAATAAAAAATAAGGCTACTGAGGCTAATAGCGAGCCATAGCGAGAGTCTTCTATTTGCAAGAAGATGACATCCATAATAGGCTCGGCAAAAAAAGCAACGGGTAAAACAGTAACACCTGCGCTGAGAAAAATTAAGCCATAGCGTTTTAAAGACACATTCATGGTTGATAGCTTGCCACCAAGTAAATAACCTAATGAAAGGCTAAGCATGAATACAGTGATAATACTGCCCCATATATGTACAGAGCTACCGAAATAAGGCGCTAATATTCTGCCACCTAAAAGCTCAATGGTCATAATTGAAAAGCCACTGGTAAAGGCAAGAAAATAAATAAAAGCACGAAACCATGAGTTTGTTAATGTTAACGATGGTTGCAATGTTGCTTGGTTCATAAAACAAGTTAACCGTAATACAAAAAATTAATGCCTGTATGTTATCGGCAACGTTGTCGTTTAGCTAGTAGTGGTAGGTATGTTTTAGTAATAACGTTTGACAATTGTTAACTTTTACCAATAAAACATCAGGGCGATATATCGTGCTTAAGGATCATTATATAAACGGTTATTAAGTCTATACTTTAATAACCGTTTATTTGTTTTTCACTGTTAGTAAGTCTTTACTGCTAATTTAATAACTGTTTTAAAAACCTAGCTGTATGCGAAGTAGGGTGCTTAGCAACATCTTCAGGTGTACCTGTTACTAATATTTCACCGCCACCTGAGCCCCCTTCTGGGCCTAGGTCTACAATCCAGTCAGCAGTTTTTACTACATCTAAATTATGCTCTATTACCACTATAGTATTACCGTGGTCACGTAAACGGTGTATCACCTCCATTAACTTTTTAATATCATGAAAGTGAAGACCTGTGGTTGGTTCGTCAAGAATATACAAGGTTTGCCCTGTGTCACGTTTAGATAACTCTTTTGCTAACTTAACACGCTGGGCTTCACCGCCTGATAACGTTGTAGCAGATTGCCCAAGTTTGATATAACTTAAACCAACATCCATTAATGTTTGTATTTTACGTTTTACTGCAGGAATCGGTGCGAAGAATTCAAGACTTTCTTCAATGGTCATATCCAATACTTCGTGAATATTTTTACCTTTGTATTTTACTTCTAACGTTTCGCGGTTATAGCGTTTACTATTACACTCATCACACGGAACATATACATCAGGTAAAAAGTGCATTTCTACTTTAATAACCCCATCACCCTGACAAACTTCACAGCGACCGCCTTTTACATTGAAGCTGAAACGGCCAGCTTTATAGCCTCGAGAGCGAGCCTCTTGCGTACCAGCAAATATTTCACGTACAGCGGTAAAAATACCTGTATAAGTAGCGGGATTAGAACGAGGCGTTCTACCAATTGGGCTTTGATCTATATCAATCACTTTATCAAGCTTTTCTAAGCCAGTGATGCTGTCATATGGCGAAGGTTCATCAACTGTAGCGCCATTTAATTCAATGTGAGCGATTTTGTATAAGGTATCGTTAATCAGTGTCGATTTACCTGAACCAGATACGCCTGTAATACAAGTCATCAAGCCTGTAGGAATAGTTAAATCAACCGACTTTAAGTTATTACCATTCGCGCCTTTTAGTTCAACGACATTCTTTTTATCGAAAGGTGTACGAGTAGATGGTATTTCAATCGCTTCAACACCAGAAAGGTACTTTCCGGTTAATGAATCAGGTGAATTTTTAATTTCTTCTACGGTACCTTCAGCAATAATTTCACCACCATGCACACCTGCGCCAGGGCCTATATCAACCACATAGTCAGCTTCACGAATAGCATCTTCATCATGCTCAACCACTATGACGGTATTACCTAAATCACGCAAATGAATGAGGGTTTTTAATAAACGTTCGTTGTCACGTTGGTGTAAGCCAATTGAAGGTTCATCTAATACATACATAACGCCAACTAAACCAGCACCTATTTGACTTGCTAAGCGTATACGCTGAGCTTCGCCGCCAGATAAAGTGCCTGCTGAGCGTGAAAGGTTTAAGTAATTTAACCCCACGTTAACTAAAAAGCCTAAACGCTCATTAATTTCTTTTAATATTTTTTCAGCAATTTGAGTGCGCTTATTATCAAGCGTTAAACTTTCAAAGAACTCAAGTGCATCAGCGATGGCCATTTCAGCAATATCAGATAATGTTGTTGAACCAATAAATACATTGCGAGCTTCTAGTCGTAAACGACTACCACCACAATCGGTGCATGATTGAGTGTTTAAGTATTTTGATAATTCATCACGTACAGCGTTTGATTCAGTTTCTTTAAAGCGACGTTGCATATTATTTAATATGCCTTCGAAAGCATGTTTACGAATTACCACATCACCACGGTCATTCATGTACTTAAATTCAATTTCTTGCTCGCCGCTGCCAGTTAATACAATGTTTTTTATTTCTTCAGACATTTTTTCAAAAGGTGTATCAAGCTTAAAATCATAATGACTCGCTAATGCTTGTAACATTTGAAAATAGTAAAAATTGCGTTTATCCCAGCCTTTAATTGCGCCACCTGACAAGCTTAATTCAGGATTTGATATGACACGGGTTTTATCAAAGTATTGTTGAATACCTAGACCATCACAGGTTTGACATGCACCTGCAGGGTTATTGAACGAAAATAAGCGAGGCTCAAGCTCTTGCATACTATAGCCACATTTAGGACAAGCAAAATTTGCTGAAAATAATAACTCATCACGATTTGGCTCATCCATAAAGGCAACGGTTGCTGTACCAGAGGTTAGCTCTAATGCAGCCTCGAATGATTCAGATAACCTTAATTGAATATCATCACGCACTTTTAAGCGATCAACAACAACTTCAATAGTATGTTTTTTATGTAAATCTAATTTAGGAGGATCAGATAAATCACATATATCACCGTCTACTCTGGCGCGAATAAAACCTTGGGCGGCTAAGTTATCAAATAACTTAACGTGCTCACCTTTACGGTTTTGTATAACCGGCGCTAACACCATTATTTTGGTGCCTTCTTCAAGCGCTAATACGTTATCAACCATTTGAGATACTGTTTGTGCTGCGAGTGGTTCATTGTGCGTAGGGCATCTTGGTTCACCTATACGCGCATATAACAAACGTAAGTAATCATAAATTTCAGTAATAGTACCCACGGTTGATCGAGGGTTATGCGATGTTGATTTTTGCTCTATTGAAATTGCTGGCGATAAACCTTCAATGTGGTCAACGTCTGGTTTTTCCATTAATGATAAAAATTGGCGAGCATAAGCAGAAAGAGATTCAACATATCGACGTTGCCCTTCGGCATAAAGTGTATCAAAGGCTAACGATGATTTACCTGAACCAGATAACCCAGTAATCACAATAAGTTTTTCACGAGGTAAATCTAAATTAATATTTTTTAAATTGTGGGTACGTGCACCCCTAACTGATATTGTATCCATGATTCTTCCACTACGAACTCGAACCCATGATTATTGCATATAATTGCATGAATTATCATCATTTAAATTGTTTTTATGAAAGCTGTTTAAGATTAATATTTTTAAATCGTTATGTTCGGTTTTAACGTATAAGTTTTATTGTTAATTATGATAAAGTAATAAATTAAGGCTATTCACGTTAACTTAGTTTTCAGAGCTCAATAAATAATATGTCAACATCTTCTCGTTTAAATTCTATTGAAAAAAAAGCAGCTTACTCGCTAGCCGCTGTATTTGGTTTGCGTATGCTTGGCTTGTTTATGATTTTGCCTGTATTTGCTATTTATGGTGCAGAATTAGAGGGCTATTCACCGGTATGGTTGGGTTTAGCGATTGGTGCTTATGGTTTAACGCAAGCAGTATTGCAAATACCTATGGGCATGCTTTCAGATAAGTTTGGACGAAAACCTATTATTATTATTGGTTTGTTTGTATTTTTGGTTGGCAGTATTGTTGCCGCAAACGCAACGACTATACAAGGGGTGGTTGTAGGGCGTGCATTACAAGGCATGGGAGCAATTGCTAGCGCTATTTTAGCGTTGGCTGCTGATTTATCACGAGAAGAGCAACGCTCTAAAGTGATGGCAACCATAGGTATGTTTATTGGTTTCTCTTTTATTTTATCGATGATGGTTGGGCCAATAGTTACACAAGCTTTTGGTTTGTCAGGTTTATTTTGGTTAACTGCTATTTTAACTGTGTTTGCTATTTTAGTCGTTAATTTTATTGTGCCGAGCTCTATTAATAAAGCTCCTAAGGGCGATCATTTAGCTATACCTGCTCAGCTTAAAAAGTTAATTAGCCATCCTCAATTATTACGTTTAAATGTCGGTGTATTTACGCTTCATATGACATTAAGTGCTAGTTTTATCGTATTACCTCAGTTCTTTATTTCGGTAGGTGTACCATTAAGTCAGCATTGGCTTCTTTATTTATCAACATTGGTTGGATCTATTGTGGTTATGGTGCCGTGTATGATTTGGGCACTAAAAAAACAAAAAGAAAAACAAATGTTTGTTGCCGCTGTTGGCGTGTTGGTTTTAGCTTTGGGTTTATTTTTGGTTATTACTAATTTTTTGGTTGATGTATGCAATAAAGAAAGTATTGTGGCGCCAACGACAGTACCTTTGCTAGTACTTGCTGTTTTACTGTTTTTTATTGCATTTAACTACTTAGAAGCAACAATGCCATCTATTTTATCTCGTATTACACCAGCAGGTGTAAAAGGCAGTGCAATGGGAATATTTACCACAAGCCAGTTTTTAGGCGCTTTTAGTGGTGGTTTGTTCGGTGGTTTAATTGCGCAAAACTTTGGTGAACCTGCGATTTTTGTGATTATGACAGCCGCCGCGCTTGTGTGGTTTTTTGTCGCATTAGAGATGTCGCCAATAAAAAAATCGAAAACAATGAGTCTTTCATTTAACGCAATAAGTGAAGCTGAAACAGAAGAGTTAGCACAGAAAGTGGTATTAATACCAGGAGTACTCGAAGCAACTTTAGTACATTCTGATGCTGTAGCTTATTTAAAACTTGATGATAAAGCAGCGAATATTGATGAAATTAATGCCTTATTAAAAAGCTAGCTTTAAAAATATAGTGAATAGGTATAAATAGATTTTAGTTTTTATACCTATTTATTACAGAACTTTATCAATAAAACCTTGTTGAATATTTTTTCCAATAATCAATTCAAATTCATCATCAACTGATTTACCTTTTAGCACCTTTCCTAATGGTGAAGCTAACGTGACAATAGTAACGTTATGAGACAACACTTTTAGTTTATTGCCACCAGCACTTGGTCCGATAAAATACCAATGGGCTGTCTCTTCTTGGTTTTTAGTTTGCTGATAAACGTAAATTAAACTAGCAATTGTTATTTTGTTTTTCGTATCTAATACGTGTTTTATTGCTTCATAATCATTAATTTCCGCTTGTATAGCAAGCAAACGTTTACTTTGGCCTTCAGCTAAATAAGCCGATTCAATCGCTAAGGTATCGTATTGTGTTTCGGCAACAGATTGATCATCAACCGCAGCTAAATGTGCATTATTTGCTGCTTCTTCACATTGTTTTAATCTTATTTGTAATTGCTGAATAATTAAATCAACAATTTGTGTTTTGTGTTTTGAGTTTAGTGTCATTCGAGCATATTAGAATAAAGGGATACTAAATTATACCTTATTATCAAAGCGACTTTTATTTACTTATTCATCATCTTTCAAGGTTACTTCTTGGTTTACTGAACTGTTTATTAGATAGAAATAAGCTAGAAAATAAACAACTTGCCTTCTATGCTTACTTTACGTTAACGTAAAG
>JALZUE010000004.1 GCA_023301705.1 Alteromonadaceae bacterium
AATATCAGATTAAAATCCTCAGAAATTTCTAAAAATTTCCAGCAAAGAACGACAAGTCTTTTTGTCCTGAAAAGCCCTCGCCTTCCCTCTAATTTTGTGGTGTTCAAAGAATGAAAAACAGTTTTAGTTTTTCTGTGCATCACATTATTATCTCATTCTATTTTTAATAGATAAGACAAGAAGAGTCTCATTTTGAGTTCTTCCAAAGTTAAGTAGTTTCCAATACTTGACCTGATATCGCTATGCATTTAGTAAAACTGGGCTTCATTCATTTTCTCATCTTAAGATTTTTTGAAAATGAAAAAAGTAAGTAAAAAACAGACTTTAAGTCAATTCGCAAACGCAACAATCAACAAAAAAGCAGCAAAAGCTATCAAAGGTGGCAATGCTGAAAGTATCATCATTTCAGATGTTATTATTGTATAGTTGTTGTAGCAGTCTATCAGTTTTGTTCTCAGGAATGAGGACAAAACTGATTTTACCTCTTCTTTGCTTCTTCCAAAAACCAATCTTTACAAAAAAGCGGATTCACTGCTTGAGTTTTCTTCTCTAATATCAATCTGTCATGGTTTATATTAATGAATTGTTTAAGTAGATGTACAAAATTAACTGTTGCATCTATAGTCGTTTTGGGTAGATTCCTACGGCGCACTAATTTAATAAAACTGTTGCACTTGTCTTGTGCCAAACCAAACTCCTCTAACAGATATAATGCCCTTATATACAAAGTATGTGTACGCAAATGTTGTAAATCATCATTGACTTCTATAGCATTTAACAAGTCAATTACATCTTGATTTTTGCCCGTACAAATCGCAATAGAAGCTCGTGCGATGTGGAGCGTATTTTTTTGAATCTCTGAAGGCAAAACATGATAATAATCATTAACAAATGACTGTGCCCAAGCATAATCTTTTTGCATACAGGCTATACTAACTACATTATTAAAAACAGCCTCGTCCATGGTGTTTTTATAAACAAGAATATTGTTTTCAATACCGTATTTATACAAGTCTAGTACTTTTTTATCTGCGTTTGTCACTTTAGCTCTAATCGCTTTTGCCCAATAATTGACAGCCGTAATAAGAGAGATTAGCTGTTCATCAGGAGGTAGTTGTAAACGATTAGATTTAAGAAAAGAAAAGAGTTCTTCCGCCTCTGAGTGCGTCGGATTGGGGTTTTGTTTAAACTCGTATAAATTATAATAAAATTGGTTGAGCATCGACAGTTCCTCTTTCTCTCTAGCGTAGAGAAATACAGATTTATCCAAATCTGACAATTGATTAGTACCAATAGTCCTTTGTGCATTCATAGCCTCGGTACTTAATTGAAGCCGCGCACTGATATAAAAATCATCCACGGCGGCGAACATTGCTTTATAAGTTAACTCTGTTACATTATCACGATCATTCCGAAAGTAATTGTGATGCAACAATCTAAAAACTTGTAAAGGGTGCCATATATCTCGGGCAATCGTTTTGGATGCTTTTTTATTAATGTGCTTTATTTGAGAGTTTTTTAGCTGATTCAGTTTTCTACTTTCAAGTATTTCTAACCACAAAAATTCTTTCTCAAAATCGGACTTTAGAACTTGCTGCTGTATCAGGAAATTTTTCAAATGAGCTTGCAAATCAGATAAATGATTACTGACTTTTTTCTTATCAGATGACTTTTCATACGACTCTTCAAACACCTCCTCATGAACAAGTTTAAAGTCTTTATTCATCCTGCTTTTTTTCTCTGCAAAATAATCGTGCAATTGTATCGCTATCTTCTGTCCTGAGAAAAAAAACTGTAAATAGGTAGAAAATTGCTTGGCTTCCTTCTTCGTCAGACTTTGCCATGTCTTTAAATAATTGTTTTTATTCATGCATTTTGACGGTGAAAATTGAAAATATTTAATGCAAAGATGAAAAAAAAATAGGGAAAGAGAGTTTCTTTTTTAAAAACACACAAACTACTGACAATCAATTACTTAATAACAGTTAAAATATTAAGTCCTACCCTCTTACTCATTAAAAATGCAAAGAAGCTCTTTGCAGTAAAGGTATATTACCTCAAGGTGAAAGCGGGGATTTTTGTCTTTGGATGATTTTTTTCGACAAACTAACTTTGTCCATGAGAGAAGAGAACAACAGCCTAATTATGACCGAAAACAGAAAAGGAATAATGGACGCGTTTCAAAAGTTAGTTTGTGAGGACTATCATAACTACTGTTTGAGACATCAATTGACCCCTACGACAGATGGTGTTATCACTTATATGATAGACCAAGAATTAATACCTGCAATGAAAGTCAGGCAGTTCACAGTTACAAAAGAATTCGAGGAAATATTTAAAGAACATAACCAGCACAAGACAAAGACGGTATATGCTATTTCAGATAAGTTTAATATCTCTGAGCGAACAATATGGAACATCTTAAAGAACAAAAAAAGTAAGGCTCAATAACCCCACTGTATTTAATCAAGTAATGAGCAAAATTATCAATGAAATTTTCAACAGAATTGATTTGTTATTTTGTCTCATACTTGGAATATTAAAGCGAATAGATGGATATATTTGGAATATATTTTTGAAAATTGTAGCAATTCGATATATTGCGATTTTATAGCATCTGTATTTATCTTATCAGAACATTGCATCTCTAAAAATCACTTAAATTCGAACAACTTAAAGTCCAAACTAACAAATGATAAAAATCGCAATCCTTACTCCCCTACAATTAGAACGTGAAGCAGTTGTACAACATCTATCTAACGGTCAACAAGTAAGAGTAAATGGTGATTTAGTTTATGTTGGAAAATTCGCAGGTAAAAATCATGAATTTGAGGTTATTGTTAAACAGACAGGCTCGGGCAACAGTGTCAATAGCTCGGCTACTGAAAGATTAATAAACAATCACAAGCCAAACCTTTTATTTCTCACAGGAATAGCCGGCGGTGTAAAAGATGTAGCTTTAGGAGATGTGGTCGTAGGAAAACAAGCACATAATTACGAATCAGGCAAAGAAACTGCTGAAGGTATCCAATCTCGCCCAAAGTCTTATTGGTCTAATCAGACACTTATCAGTCTTGCGGAAGAAGTTAGTGAACAGAATATTTGGCAAAAGCGAAATCCACTACAGGGAAAAGCTGCCCAAGTATTTTTTGGTCCAATTGCTTCAGGTGAGAAAGTTGTCGCTACGATTGACCAAGCCACTTACACTCTAATCAAAGCATATTACAACGATACTCTAGCTATAGAAATGGAGGCGCACGGCGTCGGTCAAACGATGCACCATCATGCTAATATCCACTGGATTAATGTCAGAGGTATTTCTGATATGCTAGTTGGCAAAAACGCAGATGATGACCTAGATACTCAACCTTTTGCCGCTGCACAAGCGGCGGCATTTCTCTTTGAGATGCTTTATCAAATTAATTTTTCAGAACTAAATATACCTATTATGGATGCAAAGGAATTGTCGAAAGCGGTCTATGGAATTTTGTTCCCTGTGACCCGCTTAGAGTCCGTCAAAGAAATCGGAAAAGATCTAACAGATGCTACTAATGGAACGATTAGAGAGCTGTGGGAAAAAGTAAAACCTCTGTTCGTTGAAGAAATGGAAGAATTGGAGGCTGACCCAACAGATGAAGATAATCAAGCAGCGATAAAAGCAAAGTTAACGCGTGTACTAAAAAAAGAGCAGAATGCAGATTTAAAAATTGAAGTAGAAGAGAAAGTAAAAAAGATTGCAGAAGAGGAAGGGAAAGATGTCTCTGTTTATATCAATAATAGTAAAAACGTTGTAGCTGGGAGTAACATCACCGTGGGCGGAGACTTTCGTTTAGGCGATGGATAAATCTTAAAATAAAAATATCAGAAAATGAGTTCAGAAAATAAAAATACTAAGAATACCGTTTCGGGCAGTTCAAAAGTAAATGCAGGTGGTAATGTGCATATTGGGGATATTATCAATATTCATCAAGTACAAAAAGAAACACCTCTTATTCAGGGTAAGTTAAATGCCGAAACAGCCAAAAATATCCGTAATCTTATAAAACGAAGTAAAGTAAAAGACGCTCTTGAGGAATTACTGAAGATTTCTGAAACAACAGACGCTGATTTACACGACCAAATCATTTCACAGTCTGAGCGTTGGAATAAACTCCAAAAAGATGAACGACTAGGAATTCTAAGTTCAAGTGAAGGTAGTGTTATTCGTAATCGAATTGTTTATAACCTTTTAGGTTTTGTGACGGAAATGGAGGCTTCTGAGAAGTAGAAATTTGTAAAACAACAACAACAACAACAACAACAACAACAACAACAACAATGAAAAAATATCTTTATCTCTTAATTTTCACAATAGGTGCAACTGTTAATTTAAGCGGACAATCATCTTGTAGTGAAATGATGTCTTACGTCAAATCAAATAGTTACGGATCGAGTTATTCGAGTTACGGTAGCGATGCCATCACGTCCGTCTCTTTTCATAGCGTAACTGGAGACTCTTACAATACACTTTACTTTGCTATTGTACAATTCAAGAGTTCGTATACCAAATACATTTATCAGGTGGGTAGTAACACTCAAAGCAATTATTCGAGAAATTATCAAATAAGCGCGGGAAGAGCGTTTTATGATTACATTAATCCGTATAGTGAGGTGCTGGGTTGTTCTCCTAATATGTAATGACTTTCTCTTTTAATACCTTCATATTCTAAATGTTTTGTCATGTCAAAATTTGAAAAATCGTTTTTTATTGTAACGTGTTGTCTATTTCTCTTTGTTTCTTTTGGATTTCAAGACTCCATTAGTCAACCAGAAGTGCTGAATAAACAAGAATTTAGAGATGAAGCTATCAGAGACTTCGCCTCTGACATAAGATTATGGGGTCCTATACTTGTTGCTTTATTAGCGGCAGTCATAGCAGCAATTTATACTTTTTACATGCAAATATGGGGTATTGCAAAAGTTGTTCGAACGAAATTAAAAGATGCAGAGTCAAAGGCAATAATAAAGCAACAAATTGATAGTTATTTTTCAGAAAAAAAAATGGCAGAAGCTACGCAAATTTCAAAAATCAGAGCAAAAAAATTCTACGTCATCAGTCCAAATACAGCATCTAATAAATGGATAGATATTTATTTAAAAAAAGAAGGGTTTGTGAATGTGGTAACCGTTAAATCTGAATTAACAGAAATTCCCGCAACAAACGAATTGGTTGTATTCAACAATGAAAAAGGTGATTTAAAAGAGGAAATTATTGTAAAAACAGTTCAAGAAAATCCAAATGCAGAGTTTTTCTATTTCAATATGACTGGCAAAGGTTGGCGTAGTGAGTCTGCACCTATTCAAAAATTTGCAAATAATTTCGATACTCTAACTAGTCATTTGACAAACGCTTTGAAAAATAAAAATTATGGTTTTTGACAAAAACACAGAAAATATCCTTTCCGAAATCAAAACAGCTATTCAACATAGTCCTCTTGCAGAGTCCGTTTTTAAGCGAGTGTCTTTAGGTAGTGCCGTGTGTAAAAGTGAAGGTGCAACTGCAAAGGTATTAAATAGTCAAAAGCTAATTGAGAATGGCGAAGAAAGCAAGGACTCCATTCTATCTCAATTTGAGAAAGACCAAAAAAAATTAGCGACTATCAATGATACTGACGCACGTGAAGAAACCTCTTTTTTCCTTTTACAAAAATACGGTAGTCGTCTATGTGCTGCCAATGATAAAGAGGGGAATTTTTCACTATTCGACAACTATCGGATAGACAAAGCGGTCGCGGGCGGCGGAAAAATGCTGCTGATGAAGGGTGATTTTTCGGGTATCCAATCATTCATCTATAATGACATAAAGACCGACCAAATCGGTAATATGCGTAAGGTCGCGAGGGAACTGCGCGGAAAATCTTTTTTTGTCAGTATGTTGACAGATTTAATAGCGGAGCAATTTTTAAATGTTCTTGGTCTTTCTCAAGAAAATTTATTATTTGCGGGTGGTGGTCACTTCAATATTCTTACACCTTTAGATAAAAACACACTAACAGAAGTAAAAGCATTTACTAAAAGTATTAATCAGAGTTTACCTGGTAGTTTAAATCTAATTTTAGCTACAACAGAAACCTCGGGGGACGAATTGGTCAAACAGGCAGGTAAAGTATTTGATGCAGTAAATCGTCAACGTGACCGCGCTAAGTATCACGCTTTTAGCAACGAGCTAAGTGATATGTTTGAAGATAAACAAAAAAGAAATAAAGGCGACGATATAGAAATCATTAAGAGGGTTGGAGGAATTTTACCAAAGGTTAATTACATTTTACAGATTGAGAGCAAGAGTAAACTTACTTATACAGAGAGTTTCATGCCTTTTTATTCGAGCTATCCTGTTCATTTGGTCGCGTTTATTTCGGAAGGAAAAACAGAGGACGTTGCCAGAGACATTAAAGATTATCTTGATAAAATTTCAGATAATCTCGTGTCAGTCAAGATATTGAGTTTAAACAATACGAATTTTTTAGATTTAGCTCCTTATCTGAAAGATACTAAATTTCCAATTAGTTATGCTTTTCGTTTTGTTGGAAAATATGCACCAGAGTCTAAAATAGACGAAGAAGATATTGATAAAGACGGAACCAAGTACAAAAACTATTTGGCAGATTTCACAGAATTAGCTAAGACACCACCAGGAGAAGATATAACAGAAGAAAGTAAGAAAAACTTCTATCCAAAGTTAGCTTTTTTGCGCTTAGACATTGACGACTTAGGCGCAATTTTCAGCATTGGACAAAAGAAAAATAACGAAGGAAAAATTGAAGACACCTTAAAACATACAGCTGTTTTGAGTCGAGAGTTAAATCTGTTTTTCTCTGGACACTTTAATGTTCTCGCGAAAACACATCATTGTTATGTCGTTTACTCTGGTGGAGATGATGCTTTTGTAGTGGGTAGTTGGTTGAATGTTATTCACTTTGTTAAAGAATTACGTAGTGACTTTGAGAAATTTACGGCACACAATACAGACTTGCACTTTAGCGCAGGAGTTTTCACTTGTAATTCACACTATCCTGTGGCAAAAGCGGCAAAAGATGCAGGTAAATTAGAGGAACGTGCGAAGACCGCAAATGCCGTGAATGTAGAAGATAAATCTAAGACAAACAATAAAAACAGGATTTGTATTTTCAATCATACCTTAGATTTCCCTGACTTTGTAGATATGACGGATTTGGGACAAGACATGATAAAATATACTGCAAAAAAAGACGGAAGCATAGAAAAGAAGTTGACCAAGTCTTTAGTTTATAAGATTTTGGATATGATTAAGCACTCGTTTAAAGATGTTGTAGAACAAGACAGCAACGGAAATCTGGTAAAATTTAAAGCTATCCAATCTTATAACCTGAACTTGAATCGAATGCGGATTCACAATCTTTTTGCGCGTCATGGATTTACAGAAAAATATAATAGAGAGGCAAATAATGATTTGACAAATAAAGTAGTAAAAATTTTGTTAGAGAATTTTTCCGAAGATGCTGCCGAAAAAGACATTTTACAAAACTACACCGTGGCTTTGAATTATGTCCTTTTTAATATCCGCAAGCCGAAGGAATAAAAGTTACGGACTTAATTTTCCCTCTCAAATTTTAAAAAATCAGAAATCATGGATTTAATCAATAAAGGAGCAAAAGATATCGTCAGTTTGGCGGAAAGAGTCGCTCAAGACTTTAAAAACGACCGCCTAAAAACCAATCAGATTCGTAACTTCTACAGTGCTGTTACTGCCATGCGGACTAAATTTCAGATGATTGCAGGTAAAGACCTTGAAATTGAAAAAGACAAAGCAGACGTCATTAAAACTTTAGATGATATTGATTGGAGTCTCATCATGCTCAAACCTAAATTAGCCTACGCTGCAGGACGACAAAGACCCGTTCGTGCTAATTTTTATCCTTTCATGAGAGATGCTATTGAAAGTGTAGAAAGTATCGACACAAAAGATATTGAACAAAAAAAGAAGGTTTTAAAAAATTTCTTCGCGCTCATAGAAAGCGTCGTCGGCTATCACAAATTTTACGGAGACAGTTAAGCGCAACGCTCAAAATTTTCTCAGATAATTTCAAAAATAAAACAATTGAAAATGGCAGATACAACTGAAAATAAAAAGGAACTTGCGCCTGCTCCGACATTTATCGGAAACCTCATTTTGCGCGGTAAAATTGAATGTTTGACTGGTTTACATATCGGTGGCAGTAAAGATAAACTCGAAATAGGCGGGGTGGATAGTCCTGTTATTCGTAATCCACAAACACGTTATCCTTACATACCTGGTAGTAGTTTAAAAGGAAAATTGCGTCATCTTTTAGAGTATGGTTTGGGTGAAGTACATCAAGAAGGAAAAGTCTCCGAAGCAAAACCAATAGTGCGTTTATTCGGTATCGGTGCAGATGATAATAAAGAAGAGGAAGAAGAAGCAAAAAATAAAAAATCGAAAAGCGAAAATAAAGAACAAGAAGAGAAAGAAGTCGAAAAACGCAAAGGTCCAGCTCGATTAGTTGTCCGTGATTGTAATCCTGACAAGGCAACTATTAAGATGTGGGAGAACTTAGACAGTGAACTTGAATATACAGAATACAAGCCAGAGAATTCAATCAATAGAATTACTTCTACTGCTAATCCGCGTTTTATCGAACGGGTGACGGCTGACTCCAAGTTTGAATTTGAAATTATCTACACCGTCTATGATATGGGCGATGAAGATGACTTAAAAAAAGAGGTAGAAGACGACATTCTTAATCTCAAAATGGCAATGCGGATGTTAGAACACAACTTCCTCGGCAAAGCTGGGTCACGTGGTTATGGTCGAATTAGATTTGAATTAGCTGCGCCAATGTTTGTCAATAAGGAAGCCTACAGGTCAAATAGTGATGATTATAAAAAAACCATTGCTGGAATAGAAGAACTGGATTTGTTACCTCTGCAAAAAATGGATAATTCATATTTCAACATCGTTGTTTTCCCTAAAAAAGAAGTTTAAAATGAAAATTATTTATCTCTTACCACATAGTAGTTTTCAGACACGCCTACGCTCCGATACTTTATGGGGAATACTATGTTGGGGTATTCGCAATGTATATGGTGAAACTGCTCTGACTGAAATGCTAAAAAAGGCTGCACCTATTAACTCGGAAGTAGCGGCTAATCCCGAATTTACAATCAGCAGTGCTTTCCCTTTTTCTGAAACCATAGATGAACCAAAGGAAGTCAATCGCTATTATCCCCTACCCTTGCACATTGCAGCACAGGAAGATGCTGCCTATGAAAATGTACAAGATTATCAAAAGCGTAAAAGTAGCAAAAAGGTTAAGTTCTTAACCGAAGAGGATTTTAAGAGATGTTTGCGAGGAGAACTCAAGAAGTCTGACCTACTCAGTACAAGTTCGGCAGAAGTCAAACCACAGGTCGAAAGTGCCCTTACGACTCATAATACTATTGACCGCATCAATCTTTCTACATTACGCAAAAAAGCAGACAATGGGCGACTCAGTGGGCAGCTCTTTCACAATGAGGAACTGTTTGTAGATATTGGAAAAAAGCAAGAAAAAAACGAAGAGGACGAAGGAGAAGAGAAAAAAGAAAAAAAGACAAGAAACGGTTTATTCTTTTTAGTTCGAGGTAATACCGATAAAGTCGAAGCTGCTTTACGCTTTTTCAGACATCGTGGTATCGGAGCTAATTCATCTGCGGGGAAAGGAACTTTTGACTTTCGAGTCGAAGATTTTCCTGAATTTCTTACTCCACCAGATGCTAATGCTTTATTGAATTTATCACTA
>JALZUE010000005.1 GCA_023301705.1 Alteromonadaceae bacterium
ACATTGTCATTGACTTTATAAACACGAAAATTAAACCGTTGAGTGAAATTTTTTCTGGTTTGAGAGGGTTTTATCTCTGTAATTAGTGATTCGATTGAACCTGTTAAAATAACTGGTGCTTGATATAGGTGTTGCTCTTGTAATGTTTTAGCTTTGTGATTGTATATTGCTCCATGATAAAGCATCCAAAAAGCGCCTAGCAACAATGCAGCATACACATGTGCCTTTTTAAATAGCATCAATATAAAAAACAAACAAGTTATAACTATTACATAAGAAAAGTCTGGTACTATTGGTAAAAACAAGGACAATAGTGCACCTATAAAAAATGTTAACAAGCACCGTTCCATAGTGATTAACCTTTTTAAAAAGTAGTTTGAAGTAACCATGCCCAAAAAAATGATCAAAAACTTGATGCCAGATCATCAAACCATCAAAACCAATAAGTACTTACAAGTGTTTGGTCGATTTTTGCATTCACCTAACCTATGGCACTTAAACAGACACTCTGTTGCTAAGGCATTTGCTGTAGGTTTATTTTGTGCTTTTATTCCTGTGCCTTTTCAAATGATATTAGCGGCAGGTATAGCTATTATAGTACATGCAAATTTACCCATGGCTGTTGCACTAGTATGGATAACAAACCCGATTACAATGCCTGCTATTTTTTATTTCTGTTACCTAGTAGGAACCTTGGTAATGGGTGGGTCACACAATAATTTTGAATTTGAATTAAGCTGGACATGGCTACTTAATAGTTTGTCGACTATTGGCCCTGCTTTTATTGTAGGCTGCTTATTATTAGCTGTAACATTTTCGCTATTAGGTTATGTTTTTATTCAAATTTTATGGCGTTATAGCATCAATAAACAATGGAAAAGAAGAGCATTAAGTCGCCAATAAACAAATAGTCATTAACATGGCTATTTGTTTATTGATAACTTAACCTAAAGCTGGCCAAGTACTGCTGCTGGTTCTACCTTAGTTGCTCGCCATGAAGGGTAAATTGTAGCAACTAAACTCAAAGAAAGTGCTATAGCAACAGTAATATAAACATCAGACATATGTAACTCAGTTGGAATAAAATCAATAAAGTAGACATCTCCCGATAAAACCTGAGTATTAAATACTTGTTCTATTGATGTAACAACCGTTGTTAAATTTTTTGCCAAATACACACCCAATACAGCACCAATGCTACAACCTAATAGCCCATTAATGAGCCCTTGAAAAACAAACGTCAACATGATTAAACTTGGGTTAGCACCCATTGTTTTTAATATTGCGATATCACCTTTCTTCTCATTTACAACCATGATTAATGTCGAAACAATATTAAAACTTGCTACTGCTATAACCAGCGCAAGTACAATCGAAGCGACCATTCTCACTAGCTGAATATCTTGAAATAAATGCCCTTGTGTACGTGTCCAATTATGAATATATACATAGTTATTTAGTGTGTAAGCAACTTGTTTAATAACTTGTGGCGCACTAAAAACATCTCTCACCTTAATACGTAAAGCATTAACTTCACCAGGTCTATAATCTAATAATGCTTGTGCTTGAGCTAAGTGAATATAAGCAAGTGTTTCGTCAACCATACCACCAAACTTAAATACGCCAACAACCTTAATATTGGCAACAGTTGGAGCTGGAAATTGATTTGATAGGATACCAGAAGTATGTACTTGAACTGATTTAGGTAATAAGACTTGTATTGTATCACCTACGCTCACTTTTAATTTTTTAGCAACGCCAGCTCCTATCACGATACCAGGTAAGTCACCTTCAATTAACGATAGGTTTTGCCAATTACCTTCAATTAAATAATCGGTAATATCAGAAACTACTCGCTCAGCTTTAGGACTTACCCCTCGAATTTCAACGCCTTTTAAGTACGTTCCCTTTTGCAGCATTCCCGTCATTTTAATCACGGGTGCTACAGCAAGTACTTGTGAATTTTGCTGCATAACACTTGCGACATTGGGCCAATTGTCAATAGGTTCATTAACCGCTTCAATTTCTGCATGAGGAATAATAGACAATAGTTTTTCTGAAAGCGCTTTCTCGAACCCATTCATTGCTGATAACACAATAATTAACACCATAACGCCCAAAGCAATACCAAGCGTAGATGAGGCTGAAATAAACGATGAAAAACCACCGCTATTACGCTTTGTAAAATACCTAAAAGCTAAAAAAACACTCATTGGTTTAATCATCAGTAGTGCTCTTAGCTTGTTCAGTATAAAGTGCTGTTTGCTTTAATGAAACTAACTTACCTTGTTCAAACGTTAATTGTTTCTGCATTTTATTGGCTAATGACAAATCATGTGTAACGATAATAAAGCTAGTATTAAGCTCTTTATTTAAACTGATTAATAATTGATATACCTGCTCAGCAGTATCAAAGTCTAAATTACCTGTGGGTTCATCGGCTAAAATTAATGCGGGTTCAGGTACTAATGCCCTTGCTATTGCAACGCGCTGACGCTCACCACCTGATAACTGAGAAGGCAAATGAGTTAAACGATGCGAAAGCCCTACTTTGCTTAACATATCTCGCGCTTTGCTTAATGCTACCTTAGGTTTTTCACCACGAATAAGTAAAGGCATTGCAACATTTTCTTCTGCCGTAAACTCCATCATTAAATGATGAAATTGATAAATAAAACCTATATTTTTATTACGAAATTTTGCTCTTTTTTTATCGGGTAATTGATGAATATCAACACCTTTAATAACAACTTTGCCTTCACTAGGCTCATCAAGCCCACCAGCCAAATGTAAAAAAGTGCTTTTACCACAACCAGAGCGTCCAACAATAGCAACAAGGTCACCTTCATTAATAGTTAAATCAAGTGCATCGAGTACACGTGTTTTTTCATCACCTTGTTGATAAGTTTTCGTTAACTTTTGGCATTGAAGAACGTTATTCATTACGTAAAACCTCGGCTGGTAATGTTTTTGATGCTCGATAAGCAGGATAAAAGCTAGCAATTAAGGTGACCAATAAAGTACCTACAATAATAATCACTAGGTCTGTCAGTTGAAAGTCAATCGGTAATTGTTGGGCTGTATAACCAGCGCCAAAAAGGTTAAGCCCTAATACGGCTAAAATATCATTAATAAAAAAGGTTAGTATCATACCTAAAACAACACCAAATGTTGTACCAAATACACCATTAAATAAACCTTGGGTGAGGAATATTTTCAGAATGTCATGACGATTCAAACCCAACGTTTGTAAAATGCCAATTTCAGCTTGCTTATCAATTACTACCATCACTAATGCAGACACAATATTAAAGGCAGCCACGGCCACCACTAAACTTAGCATTAGCCACATCATGTTTTTTTCCATTTTAACCGCAGAGAAAAGTGTACCTTGCGACTCTTGCCAACTACTGAGCTCAAGGTTTTTTGACAGATGCGTAAACTTAGAGTCGTTTCTTAACTTATTAATAACTGCAGGGGCATCAAAGGCATCTCTTAAATAAAGGCGCAGTTCAGTAAAACTGTTTGTTGGTAATCGTAATAGTTTGCGTGCATTTGAACTATGGGTATAGACAACACTGTCATCAACTTGAGAGCCCAAACTAAACAGACCAACAATAACAAATGTACGTTGCACAGGAATACGGCCCATAGGCGTAAAACGCGTTTGATTAGGAAGAATAATACGAAGATTATCCCCTTTACTTACATTTAGTTTTCTAGCAAGCGATTGGCCAATAACAATAGAATATGGTGTATTTTCTAAATCAGATAACTTACCGCTCACCATATTATTAGCAACAAGATTGTCTGATTCTAAACTGGGTCGAATCCCTTGAAGTAATACTCCTTGCAGGTTATGAACTGATTGAATAAGTGCTTCATTACTTATTAATGGCGTTACTTTTTCTACCTTATCAATGACATTAATGAATTGACTCAATTCTTGCCAGTTATCAATTGGTTGTTGCTCTTCATTAACTAACGTTATGTGAGGAACAATACCTAGAATTCGCTTTTTTAACTCACCTTCAAAGCCATTCATTACTGACACAACAGTAATCAATGCTGCTACACCTAATAGAATGCCCGCAATAGAAAAAAAGGTAATAAAAGAAACAAAACCAGAATGATTTTTACTACGACTGTAGCGTAAGCCAATAAATAAACTAACAGGTAGAAACATGAATACAGAAGAACCAAACACGATAATTATGCAGCATAGCATATCATTGTCTTCGTAAGGCGCATAGCAAATACCATAACGATAAATAAGATATATTCTATACTGTAACTTCATTTAATGACGAGCTTACGTTAGTATTAAAATAATCAATTAAAAGAACGATAAAGTTTAATACTAAACAGTATTAAACATAGGTGATATTATGACTCCGCAAGAACAACAAGAGAAACTTGAGCAATTCACTGAGTTTTTCACCATTGCCTATGAATACTCGGTTAACGTTGAAAAACTATCTCACAGTATTGACCCAATTCGTTTTGAAAATTCAATTCCGCTGCCTTTTAAACTTGCTAGTGATAACGCTACCATAGATCAAAAAGCATTACGCCCATTGAAAAACTTAGCCGGCTCTGCAGGACAATTGGTAAGTTACTTACAACAGCAAGCCAATAAGATTGATTTATTAGTACAATATATTTTAAGCCAGCATGACGATGATAATTCACGGGTTGAAGGTACTCATATTGGTGGTGGTGGTTTAAGCTTTAAGAGTACTGATGACTTTTCATTATCAGATAACTTAATTACCAAAATATTTTTAGCTGAACATAACTGTGCCGTATATTGTCATGGCGAAGTGATAGAAAAAGAGTCTACTGATGATAATGCATGGTCTTACAAAGTGATTTTTACTAATATTCGAGAAGATGATAGAGAAATACTAGTAAAAACAAGTTTGCATATTCAGTCGAAAGAACTACAGCTACTCGCTCAACAGCGAAATGAAAAAGCAAAGTCTAGCTAGTACTTTATTCGACATATACTTAATTTAAGGCATAAATATGCATATTGCACTCATCATTATTTTTATCATTGGTTTCATTTTTAGTGGAATTTTATTGCTAAAAAAATCTGCTAAAGAGTTAAACCTAACAGAAGAACAAATGAAAACTATTAAAGAACGTGAAGTGGCCCAAAAAAAACAAGATGACGATGATTAATTTCGATAAAGCGTTTTGATTAAATGGTAACCAAATTTGGTTTTGATTGGACCATGCAATGTCAATACTGACTTTTTAAAAACTACATCGTCAAAAGCTTTTACCATTTGCCCTCGTCGAAATTCACCTAAATCTCCGCCTTTTTTTCCTGATGGGCAAATAGAATGCTTTTTAGCTAACACTGAGAAGCTTTTTCCTTTATTTAATAACGAAAGAATTTCTCGAGCTTCTTTTTCTGTTTTAACTAATATATGAACTGCGCTTGCTGTTGCCATAATACTCTCATGCTGTGTGAAAATATCTTTCACTAATTAACTAATTAGGGTAGATTTTACTTTACTTGTGATCAGATAAACATAAAATGCAAAAAAATTAATTAACCCTTTAAAAAAAAATTCAGAGACAAATAAATTATTGCTAAAAAAAAAAAATTTGGAAATTAAGGAAAATTTTGAAAAAGATAAAAAAAAGGAAATTTTCGATTTTGAGACTAATTTGAAATTTGGGATAAAAATGGAAATTGATGATGTTGTTAAATTGACTGCGGAATTTGTTGCTGTTAATGGAGAAGAGTTTTTGAATAAGATTTGTTTTTTGAAAAAAAATGATCCTTTGTTTTTTTTTTTGAAACCTAATCATGAGCTTTTTCAGTATTTTACTGTTTTGGTCGATTCTTATATCTTTTTGAAGGATTTTAAAAATATTGATTTTGAAAAATTAAATGATTTTTCGAAAGATAGAGATTCTATTGTGAAATTTTGTGAAAAAAAATTTGAGGTTCAAAAAATTTTTCAAAAAAAAAAAAAAAACTGATTTTTGAAACTGGGAGAAATAAAGAAGATTTTAAATATGATTGGAATAATTTTAGAATTGTTAAGAAAATAGATTTTGGAAATAAAGAAAATTTTTATAATTCTGAAAAAATCGTTGATGAAGACAAATATAGAATAAATCCAGAATTTTCTTTTATTTTCGATGCTTTAAAAAAAAAACCAAAAAAAAATTTAGAAATAAAAAATGAAGATTTGCAAATAACTAAAAATACAAAAAATGCAATAAAATGTAAAATTTGTCAAAAATATTTTTTAAAAGATAAAATCGAAAATCATTTTAGAGAACATATTAAATTAGATAATCAAAAAAATCTTGGATTTAAAGTTCCTTTTAAAATTGGAGAAAATGATATTTCTGAAAATTTAGATACTCTACTTAAAAAAAGAAGAGAGATTAAAGTTGATCTGGAAAATGAAGAAGAATTTAAAATTGTTGAAAAACCAGATTTTCTCTAAATATTTAAATAATTT
>JALZUE010000006.1 GCA_023301705.1 Alteromonadaceae bacterium
AAGTTTAGTGAACAAATAAGTCAGTTAACGGGGATTGAATTTACGCCAGCTGATAATTTATTTACTTATATCGGTACTCAAGATGTTGCTGTATCACTGTCAGGTCAGTTAAAAACCGTAGCGGTATCATTACTTAAAATTGCCAATGATTTACGCTGGATGAATTCAGGCCCATTAGCCGGTTTAGGAGAAATTTCATTACAGGCACTGCAACCAGGTTCTTCAATTATGCCAGGTAAAGTTAACCCTGTTATTCCTGAAGCAACAGCAATGGTTGCAGCGCAAGTGATTGGTAATGACAGTGCAATAACGATTGCAGGGCAATCAGGTAATTTTGAACTCAATGTTATGTTGCCATTAGTTGCAAATAACTTGTTAAGTAGCATTGAATTAATTAGTAATATAAGTGTATTACTGGCAGATAAAGCAATTGCAACTTTTGAGGTTAATGAAGAGGCGCTTAAGCTCGCGCTCTCACGTAATCCGATATTAGTGACAGCATTAAACCCGATTATTGGCTATGAAAAAGCAGCCTATATTGCTAAAAAATCTTATGCAGAAGGGCGAGCAGTACTCGATGTTGCAGAGCAAGAAACTGATATTGCTAGAGCCGAGTTAGAAAAACTATTAGATCCTACTAAATTGACACAAGGTGGGATTTAGTTAAATAATAATTATACACTCTATTTATAGTGTTTTATTAAAGGTAAAGCGCTATAAAACTTACTCAACAAAACAGAATCGCTTCATGGTCTTACCATCACGTTCAATTGTTTCATCAAACATTCTTAATGGTCTTACCCAAATACCGTAATCACCATATTGAGGTTGGTAAACCACTAATAGCTCTTCTGTTTCACTGTGCTTTGCTAAGTGCAAAACCTTATATAAATTACCTTTAAAGTGTTTGTAAATACCTAATTTCATTTGATTTACTCATTTATGTATAAAGTGTTTTTAGTATTATATCAGTATTTATTACGCTAATAGTGATTTATCATCGTACTCATTAATAGTAGATGTTATAGATGCACTTTTTTAGAATAGCCACTAAAGTATTTTTCTCATAAAGATAAAGTCATAATTAGTCAGTGTATTCCTAGCATTCTGATAAGTGTGTTGATATTGTTAATATAAATATTTTATTACCGATTGGTACGAAGTGCCTTGTTGTAAATAGTTACAGCAATAAAAATGGAGCAGTTATGTCAGATATTGTTTTAGTACTGAATGCGGGTAGTTCATCAGTAAAGTTTGCGCTGATCGATCTTACATCAAACAAGCAATTTCTTAGTGGTGTTGCAGAGCGTTTAGGCACTATTGAAGCTTCTATTTCTTGGAAATTATCGAATAAAGTAGGTGACGAGACTAAATATGAAGAAGAGCTGCCAGCGAACAGCTTACATAACAAGGCGATTGAAAAGCTGGTAACGATTATTAGTGTTAATAACTTCAGTGATCTAATCAAGGTGATTGGTCATCGTGTTGTTCACGGCGGAGAAAAGTTTATTCAATCTGTGATTATTGATGATGATGTGATTAAAGAAATAGCTGTAAACAACAAACTAGCACCTTTACATAACCCTGCCAATTTAGAAGGTATTGCTGCTGCAACGCATTATTTTCCTACATTAAAACAAGTGGCTGTATTTGATACTGCTTTTCACCAAAGCTTACCAGCCAAAGCTTTTTTGTATGCCTTACCTTATGCTTTATATAAAGAACAAGGCATTAGACGGTATGGTTTTCACGGCACAAGTCATAGTTATGTATCTCAACAAGCAATGCAGCTACTTGCGGACGATGCAAAACCAAATCAACATATCATTACTGCTCATTTAGGTAATGGTTGTTCTATTTGTGCAATAAAAGCAGGTAAAAGTGTTGATACCAGTATGGGATTTACCCCGTTAGCGGGTATATGTATGGGTACTCGTAGTGGTGATATCGATCCTGGTTTATTCAACTTTTTACTGAATGAATTAGATTACTCAATGAAAGAAATAGATAGCTTATTAAACAAATCAAGTGGTCTGTTGGGAGTATCCGAATTAAGTAATGATTGCCGAGCATTAGAGAAAGCGAAAAATGAAGGCAATAAACAAGCTGAATTGGCGCTTGCCATCTTTTGTTATCAAATTGCTAAAACTATTGCGAGTTTTACCGTACCTTTAGGTCGATTTGATGCGTTGGTGTTTACCGGTGGTATTGGCGAAAATTCAGTGTATGTTAGAGAACAAGTTATCAAACAATTAGGTGTTTTTGGTTTAATGGTTAATGAACAAGAAAACCTTGATAAACGTTTTGGTAAACAAGGCCGTATAAGTAGTAATGAGGGTTGCCAAGTATTAGTTATTCCAACGAATGAAGAGTTGGTTATTGCTCAAGACTCCGCTAAGTTATTACATCACTAATTATTATTTTATTTTTGCTATTATTTGATCTCATTTTTCAGGAGAAAACTTGTAATGTCTAATCGTATTATGTTGATTCCAGTAGGAACATCAGTAGGTTTAACCTCTGTAAGTATTGGTTTAGTTCGAGCATTAGAACAAAAAAACATTAATGTTGGCTTTTTTAAACCGATTGCTCAACCCAAAAAAGGGGATAGTGCGACAGGGCCTGAAAAATCAACCGAAATGATCAAAAACACTACCCAAATTAATCCACCTACGCCTTTTACGTTGGGCTATGCAGAAAAACTTTACAGCGAAGGTGAGCAAGATATTTTATTGGAAGATATTGTTGGCCGCTTTGAAACGTATGCTAAACACGATCAAACAATCATTATTGAAGGCCTTGTACAAACATCTGAGCAAAACTATACGGTGCGTTTAAACCGTATGGTAGCAAATGCGTTAGGGGCAAATGTTATTTTTGTCGCAAGTATTAATGAGCAGAATCAGTCTGTTGATGAAATGCTTGATATTGCAGCAAACCATTATGGTGGCATTGAAAATTCACATGTACTGGGTTGTATTTTTAATAAAGTAGGTGCGCCAATAGATCCCTACGATATCTCAAGTAGCAGTATTGAAGAAAATAATACGCCGATAATTCAAGATGATTTAATTGAAAAAATTCACAACTTACCTATTTTTAAATCGAAACATTTTAAGTTATTAGGTGTTGTGCCTTGGCATTTTGATCTAGTTGCCCCGCGCGTACAAGATTTAGCAAAACACATAAATGCTAATGTATTAAATGAAGGTGACTTTGAGCATAGACGTTTACGATCTATTAATTTTTGTGCCCGTACTGTCAGTAATATGTTAAGTCATTTTACTCCTAATACTTTACTGGTAACTGCTGGTGACAGATCTGATGTCATTATTGCTGCTTGTTTATCAGCAATGAACGGCACTAAAATTGGCGCAATATTACTAACTGGTAATTTGATGCCTGAAGCAACCATCATGAAATTGTGTGAACCTGCTTTAAAATCAGGTGTTCCACTGTTATTAACCGAAGAAGACACCTGGAAAACGGCACTAAGGTTACAACAGTTTAATTTTGAAGTACCGCTTGATGACATACAGCGCATTGAAAAAGTAAAAAACCATACAGCACATCATATTGATAATGATTGGGTTAATTCATTAGCTGAAACAATTCATACTCAAAATAAGAATGAATTGCAGCCAATGTCTCCACCAGCATTTAGGTATTTACTAACAGAGCGTGCAAGAACAGCAAATAAGTCAATTGTGTTACCTGAAGGCAATGAACCTCGAACGATTAAAGCCGCTGCTATTTGTGGTGAAAGAAAAATTGCTAGAACCGTACTACTCGGCAACAAAGAAGAAATATTAACAACGGCTAGCCAGCAGGGTATTGAGCTAAATGATTACGTTACTATTTTAGAGCCTGAAGCTGTTATTGATAATTATGTTGATGGCTTAGTTGAGTTAAGAAAACATAAAGGCATGACAGAAGTGGTCGCAAAAACACAGCTGGCTGATCCAGTAGTATTAGGCACTATGATGTTAGCAAATAATGAAGTTGACGGCTTAGTGTCAGGCGCTGTTAATACTACCGCTAATACGATCAGACCCGCTTTACAAATCATTAAAACTGCACCTAACAGTAGTTTGGTTTCATCTATATTTTTTATGCTATTACCTGAGCAAGTTTTTGTTTACGGTGATTGTGCTATTAACCCCGATCCTAATGCTCAAGAGCTTGCAGACATTGCAATACAGTCGGCTGATTCAGCAAAAGCGTTTGGCATTGAACCTCGTGTGGCGATGATCAGTTACAGTACAGGTACATCAGGTCAAGGCACTGATGTAGAAAAAGTAAGAGAGGCTACAGAAATAGCTAAAGCGAAGCGACCTGATTTGTTAATTGATGGCCCTTTACAATATGATGCTGCGGTGATGGCGAATGTTGCTAAGAAAAAAGCGCCGAACAGTAAAGTTGCAGGTAAAGCGACGGTATTCATCTTCCCTGATTTGAATACAGGTAATACTACATACAAAGCGGTACAGCGTAGTGCTGATTTAGTGAGTATTGGCCCTATGTTACAAGGTATGGGGAAACCGGTGAATGATTTATCACGAGGGGCATTAGTAGAAGATATTGTCTACACTATTGCGTTAACGGCTATTCAAGCTAATCAGCAAATGTAATGCGTATACATTGACTCTGTCTACCGTTACTTTACTGTAATAAACTGTGACTCAGTATTAACGATAAGTGATACAACAGGTATAAAAAAAGAGCTTAAACATTAAGCTCTTTTTTATTGACTATTTTGTTAACAACACGTCGTTAACAAAACTGACATTATATATGCTAACTATTATTAGTTATTAATAAATGAAGCAACAGTGTTAACTTCCATGCGGTTTGTTTTACCTTTAGGTGCACCTGGTGCACTTTTAGCGATAACCACTAAGCTTTCATCGTTTAAGATGTTGTCATTTACTAATGGAGTAATTGAGTTTTTAATCACATCTTTACGCTCAGGAACGTCAACTAAGTAAGCTTCAACGCCGTAGCTTAATGATAATAAACGTAATGATTCAGGTGTGTAACATGCTGCATAAATTGGCGCAGCAGGACGATGTGAAGCAATTTGACGAGCCGTAGAACCCGTTGCTGTAGGAACAACAATCGCATCAACGTCTAAATCACGAGCTGATTTAGCCACTTGCTTACAAATGTAAGATTGTAAGTTATCTTTGTCGCTTTGTTCAGTATCTAAGTTAATACCGTGAGCAATACTTTCTTCAACGTGTGAAGCAATTTGTGCCATTGTATCAACAGCTTCAAATGGGTAATCACCGTAAGCTGATTCACCTGAAAGCATTAATGCATCTGTACCATCTAATACCGCATTTGCTACGTCAGATATTTCTGCACGAGTAGCACGTGGGTTTTGAATCATACTTTCTAACATTTGTGTTGCTGTAATGACAGGTACTTTTGCAGCAATACACTTTTCAATCATGTCTTTTTGTACTAATGGTACTTCGTAACCAGGAATTTCAATACCTAAATCACCACGAGCAACCATAACGCCGTAAACTACTTCTAAAATTTCGTCTAGGTTTTCAACACCTTCACGGTTTTCAATTTTAGCAATAATTTTAATTGGAGAGTTTTTAGCATCTAAGATGTTTTGAACATCTAAAACATCTTGTTTGTTACGAACAAATGAATGAGCGATGAAGTCAACGCCTGCATCAATTGCCATTTCAATAAATGTTTTATCACGGTCAGTTACTGATGGTAAGTTAATTTCTACACCAGGTACGTTAACACTTTTCTTTTTCTTGATTTTACCGTTGTTTAACGCAGTAGTGTATAGTGCTTCGCCATCTTTACTATCAACAACTAATTCTAATAAACCATCGTCAATTAAAATGTTAGCGCCAACTGGTACGTCGTTTACGAAACCTAAGTAGTTAACTTGAACAGCATCTTTTGTTGTCGGAACGTCTAAGCCGTCAGCACGGAAAGTAACTTTATCACCTGTTTTAATGGTCAAATCTTCTTCGATTTTAAGATTTGTACGCATTTCAGGGCCTTTAGTGTCAACTAGTACAGCTAACTTTTCGCTAACAGCACGTACGTTTTTAATTACTGCACGTGTGTCTTCAGGCGTTTGATGAGCAGTGTTTAAACGAATAACGTTTACACCACGTTTGAATAGTTCACCGATGAATTCTACATCACCTTTAAGGTCTGATACCGTTGCTACGATTTTAGTTTGTTTTGTCATTTTTTCCATTCACAAATAGTCAGAAGAAATTTTGCCGCTATTGTAATAAATTTTTTGCAAATTTACCGCTTTTAAATGAATTAATTTCATGGTTTTGACAATATTTTTATGAAAAAAGTCGGTTTTTCGATATTTTATTGAAGTACATGGTTTTAGCAAATTAGTAATACTGTGAAATCACTCAACTTAAGTCGTAAATAAAAACATATTTATTCTGAAAAGCCTGTTATTTATGAAGGTGATATGGGTAAAATCAATATTATTTTTTATTAAAACATCATTCATGCGTATTCTTCACACTTCCGACTGGCATTTAGGGCAACATTTTTATGGTAAAAGCCGTGCGCGTGAACATCAACAGTTTTTAACTTGGCTAATTGAACAAGCAATTAGCCATCAAGTTGACGCAATTATTGTTGCTGGCGATGTCTTTGATACGGGCAATCCGCCAAGCTATGCACGTGAATTGTATTTTAATTTTATTAGTGAATTACAACAACAAACCCAACAGGCAAAAAGAGAGTGCCGTTTGGTCGTATTAGCAGGTAATCATGACTCAAGTGCAATGATTGGTGAATCTAAACAGTTAATGTCTGCTTTTGCTAGCCATGTTGTACCTGCGGTAACTCAAGATATTAACGAGCAAGTATTTACCTTAACCGCCAATGGACACAGTGCGGTTATGTGTGCCGTGCCATTTATTCGCCCTAGAGACATTACTAAAAGCGTTGTCGGGCAATCAGCAACAGACAAACAACAAAATTTACAGCAAGCAATCACTGGGCATTATCAACAGTTATTTACTCACGCTAAAATTTCTCAAGCGCAAATATTAGAACAACAAACTGAAAATAATTTAATGAATGGTTGCCCAATTATTACAACAGGGCATTTAACTACTGTGGGCGCCAGCACTTCTGACTCTGTTCGTGAAATATATATAGGTACACTAGATGCATTTCCTGCAAGTCAATTCCCTAAAGCAGATTACATCGCGCTAGGGCATATTCATCAAATGCAAAACGTGGCGAAGTCAGATCATATTCGTTATTGCGGCTCACCTATTCCATTAAGTTTCGATGAATCCAAACAGCAAAAACAGGTCTTGTTGGTTGATGTTAAAGCGAGTGAAGCGCCGCATATTGAATCATTAGTGGTTCCATGTTTTCAGCCCCTTGTGATGATAAAATCATCTGTTGAAACCATCATTACAGATATAACATTAGCGCTATCCAGTATAAAAACTAAGGTTAAATCTGATACTCAACCTAGCATTGAACCTAGTATTGTAGCTAATAGTCAAACGAATACCGCATCTAACGATAAACAACAGCCTTTGTGGCTAGACATTGAAATACAATCATCTAATTACCGTAGTGACATTCAAACGTCTATTACTGATCAACTTCAGCCCTATATTGACACTGGTCAAATCGACATTTTATTAATACGCAGAAGTAAACAGCAGCGAGAACAATGGTTAGACCAACAAGATAACGTTACTTTAGATGAATTATCAGCCATCGATGTTTTTGAAGAACGTTTAAAGCATGCTAATTGGTCAGATAATGATGTTGAAAATCAAGAAAAAAAACAACGTTTAACTCAGTTGTTTAAACAAGCACTTGAAGCGTTACCTAATGACAAATTAGAGCCAGAGCCAACAATTAACGCCACGTTAATCAAGGATGGCCAACTGTAATGAAAATTCTTAGTTTACGTTTTGAAAATATTAATGCCCTTAAAGGCGCGTGGCATATAGATTTCACCCAAAGCCCTTTTGATGAAAATGGCTTATTTGCAATCACAGGGCCTACCGGTGCGGGTAAAACAACATTGCTTGACGCAATTTGCCTAGCACTTTATCACCAAACTGCTCGTTTAACGATTTCTGATAAGCAAAACCAGTTAATGACACGTAATACAGCTAATTGCTTAGCTGAAGTTGAATTTGAAGTAAAAGGGCAGGGTTATCGTGCTTTTTGGGCTCAGCGTAAGGCTAAAGGCCAAGTTGACGGTAAGTTACAAGCACCTAAAGCTGAATTAGCAACACGTGATGGCGACATTATTGCGGATAAATTGTCACAAGTGCGTAGTGAAATAATACGAATAACAGGTTTAGATTTTGCACGTTTCACTAAATCAATGATGTTGTCTCAAGGGCAATTTGCTGCTTTTTTAAATGCTAAACCCAATGAGCGTGCAGAATTACTTGAAGAGTTAACCGGCACTGAAGTGTATGGTTTAGTATCACAACATATTTATCAGCAACATAAACAGGCAGCCAATACACTTGAGCAATTAAAGTTGCGTAAAAATGATATTGATTTACTCTCAGAAGAAGCGCTTTTAGCACTTGAAGAAACAGTGGCAAATGCCAATGTAGAAGATAAAAAGCTCAGTGATAAAAAATACTTTATACAATCTGTTTTACAGTGGAAAGAGCAGGCAAATGAGGTGTATCAACAACTATCATTAGTTCAAGGTCAAGAAAAGCTTATTCAACAAAAATTTACCTTAGCACAGCCATCATTAGCACGTTTTAATTTGGCAAAGCCAGCACAAGAAATACACAGTATTTATACGCATAAACAAGCGTTAATTGAGCAAATATCTTCGCTAAATACTATACAAGTGAGTGTTCAACAAGAATGCGCCAAAATAACTGATCTAATCACTAAACAAAGCACTAAAGTGGAAGAATGTCAGCAGCATATCAATACAGTTAATGAAGCACACTTATTAGTAGAAAAAACTATTCAAAATGAAGTGATTCCAATTGATCAAAATATTATTAATCAACAGAATCAACTAAGTGTTATCGACGAAAAATTAGCTAAAATATCAACTGATATTAAACAGGCTGAATATGATGCTCTTGAAAAAAACAATGAACTTTTGTCATTAAAAAATAATATTGACGAGCAAGAACAGTACCTTGTTGAGCATAAAAATGTTGAAAAAGTGGCGGTGTCATTAAGTTTGTGGCGGCAGTTGTATGATCAAATTTCACAGCAAACACAGTTAATATCAAACACAACACAGCAACAACAAACACAGCAACAATTAACACAAGATCACCATAATAAAACACAACAATTAATTGAAGAAAAACAAGTCAGTCAATCGCAAAATGTATTAATAAAACAGCAATTTAATCAAGCATTATTAGAACAAGAACAATTATATACTCATCTCACATTTATTGATTTTAATGCAATTAACAGCATTGAAATAAGCAGCAATAACGAGCTAAATATTGAGGGTTTTACACAGTATTTATCAGACAAAACTTATTATGTTCAGCAGGTGTTAAACGCTTTTCATCACAATAAGCAATTATATATTCAAGCAAACCATATTCAGCAACGTTATTTAGAGTTATGTGAAGAAAGTAAGAGTTATGATCCGCAAGTTACTGATATTGTGAAATTAAATAAGTCTATTGAAAGTTCACTTTCTTCATTACGCGTTACCTATAAAACACAAAAACAACACGTTAATGACTTAACGCTGATCGTCAATCAACAAAAAGATATTGCAGATTTAGAGAGTTACCGAAATAAACTGCAGCCTGATACATCTTGCCCATTATGTGGTTCAATTGAACATCCACTGGTGAATACCTATCATGAGGTGAATATCAGCGAATATGAACAACGCTTGGTTGACGCTAACCAGCAATTAGAAACGCTAACGGTTGATGGACAAGAACTAAGTTTTCAGTTAAAAGCTAACTTGAAAAAATTACAAGAGTTAGAAAATAACCAACAGCAAACACAGCAAAAAATTGAGCAATTACAGCTGCAATGGCATCAACATTGCCACGCTTTTAATGAGCACTTATCAAGCTATTCTAGTTACTTGGCTAGCGAACAAAGTGTCTTTACATCAGTAACGATTGAACAATTACAGTTTGTTAATGATTTACAACAGGCGTGTGATACAAACATTGCCTTATTACAAAAAACAGTCAATGACATTACTGCATGTGAGAAGCAACATAATTACTTTAAAAGTGGTTTAGCTAATAATGAAAAACAGACCTTTTCATTAAATGCAAAACAGCAAATGCTTGAGCAAGAACAAACACAATTGCTTCGTGATTCGCAAACTATTAATGAGCAATTATCACAAGCTAATGAATCAATAAAAGCACTAAAATTACAATTAACTGATGAGCTTAATGCGTTAGCTATATCACCTAATGTTTTAACCGATTTTTCTGCTTGGTTATCAACCCAAACACAGCTAGTTGCAACATATCATCAAACACAAAAGTTATTAAGTGATGTGATGGTTGAGTATCAAACCCAGCAACAAGCATTAGCGATTATTAATGAGAAAATGCATCAAGCGAACGTTCAATTGACTGTACTTGAAAATGAAAAACATCAAGTGTCGTTAGCTTTTGAACAACTTAAACAGCAGCGCTTTACTGTATTTGGTGATAAACAAGTTCACGAAGAGCAGCTTCGCATTCAACAAGAAAAAAACACATTAACACAGAACTTTGAACAAGAAGACAAGCAGTTACAACACCATATTGTACTGCTAACGAGCGAACAAGGTCGAATAGCTGCTAATAAACAGCAGTTAGCTACCTTAGCCGAAGAAAGTAAATTACATCAGGAACGATGGTTCGAAGAATTAACTAATAGTTGTTTTGATAGTGAGCAAGCATTTATTGATGCTTTATTGCCAGAAAAAGAATTTATAGCACTACATGAACAGTTCGAGCAATTAGATAAAGAACAACATACTGTTAGCGTAAAAGCTGAACAAGCCGAGCAGGCAGAACAAGCACTCAATGAGAAAGCGCAAACATTAACCCAGTTATTAATGAGTAATGATGCTTATCAACAGTGTTTAAATGACATGCTTGGTATATTGGAAACTAACGATAATAACCAAGTTCAAAGCGCTATCGATGAAAATCTGAAAGAGTATTGCAATAAGATCATACTACCTATTTTAAATAAGCTGATACTGGCGGATATCAAAGTAGCATTAACAGATATTGAGCAATCAATTAAAGTACTACAAATGAACTTTGGTCAACAACAACAGCAACTTAGTCAAGATAAACAGCTGCGCTTACAGCAAGGTAAGTTATTGAGTGAAATTGAAACAGCAGAGCATGCATTTCAAGATTTAACAGAGCTTAATGGTTTAATTGGATCAGCAGATGGCAATAAGTTTAGACGATTCGCGCAAAGTTTAACCTTAGAGCATTTAGTTTACTTAGCAAACAAGCGCTTAATCAAACTTGATGGGCGTTATCAATTACAACGTAAAAATTCTGAAGCGTTGGCGCTTGAGGTAATAGACACATGGCAAGCAGATAGTATTCGAGACACAGCAACACTTTCAGGTGGCGAAAGTTTTTTAGTGAGTTTAGCGCTAGCGTTAGCTTTATCTGATTTAGTGAGTGCTAAAACACGTATAGAGTCTTTATTTTTAGATGAAGGTTTTGGTACCTTAGATAATGAAACCTTAGATCTAGCATTAAATGCTCTTGATAGTCTAAATGCCAGTGGCAAAATGATTGGTATTATTAGCCATGTTGACAGCTTAAAAGAGCGTATTTCAGTTCAAATTAAAGTACATAAAAATAATGGCTTGGGCTATAGTCAACTTGATTCACAATATAAGTTTATTGCTCAGTAAACAATTTCTAAATTACTCCTTCAAAATACCCGATAGCGTTACTGTATTAAGTAACGCTATTTTTCAGCTTTTCTATTGGTATCAATTTCCACTCTTTTCGTAATAAATAGTTAATGTCATTAATTACATTCCACCATCATTATATTTTATTAAATAAATATATAATTTTTAACATGAAATTTTGACTATTAAACATTCTTTTACTAGTTTTAATGACAATGAGAACTTATTTTATACAATGCTTGATGCGTGACTTATTTAGTCTTAACTAGGTGAGTATTGGAGATGATAAATGACGGAAGACGTTGCCAAATCGCAGCCTTTATTAAGCCTATTATTACTTGATGATGAACAAGATATATTAAACGCTCTTAAACGCTTATTACGTAAAGACTATAACATTGTTACTTTCACTGAAGGTGCTGAAGCATTAGCTCATCTGGCAGAACATAATATCAACATTATTATGTCTGATATGCGCATGCCTACAATGGATGGTGCTGAGTTCTTGGCAAAAGCACGAGAAATACAACCTGAATCTGTGCGTTTATTGCTTACTGGCTTTAGTGATATGGAATCAACTATTAAAGCAATTAATGAAGGTGGTGTTTACACATACATAGGTAAGCCTTGGGACAATCAAGAATTAAAAATGGTGTTAGCGAACTCGTCAGAAAAGTTCGTCATGAAAAAAGAAACAGAACGCTTAAACTCTGTCGTTACAGATAAAAATAAAGAGTTACATTTATTAAATAAACAGTTAGAGGCTAAAGTATTACATAGAACAGAAGCGCTATTAGCAAGTAAGAAAAAGCTTAAAGGTACACTCAATACACAAAAAGATTTACTTTACGATGTACTTGATATGATGTCGGCAACCATAGAGTACCGAACAGGGTTAAGTTCAGGTCATACTAAACGTGTTGCAGCGCAATGCAAAGCGGTAGCAAAAGAGCTTGGTTTAGGTGAGTTATATTGTCGCAGAATTTATTTATGCGCATTACTTCATGAGGTTGGTACTGTTGGCTTACCTGATGAAGTATTGTCCAAAGGTATTACAGGTAACAAGCTTGACGATGCTTTTGGTTGTCACCCAAGCATTGGCGCCGAAATTATTGGTAAAGTTAAGCGTTTTGCTGGCTTAACTAATAATATTTTACATCAAAATGAAAATATGGACGGCACTGGAATACCCAACCATTTATCAGGTGAAGATATCCCGATCGGTGCCCGAATTATTCGTGTAGTTAAAGACTTTGATTTTTTGATTGCCGGTAAAATGAATGAAAAACGCATGTCGATTAATCATGCTCATGCTTGGATGAATGAAAAAATAGATGTGTGGTACGACAAACGTATTGTTAGTGCATTTAAACATATTCTTGAACACAGAGATACTGAAGACGACCAGATGGAATATAGCGTGGGTGTAACATCATTAAAAGCAGGAGACAAGTTAGTTGAAGACTTAGTATTAAGTAATGGCAATGTGATGTTAAAAGAAGGTCATGAAATTAATGATGTTATGATTGAAAAGCTTCGTGATTATGAACGAAATCAAAATACTACGTTAACATTATTTATTGGTTAGATTGTTTTATTCAAAGGAGTAATGCGATGCAAGGTGCAATTTTTACAACATTTTCAGAAATGATTATTGAAAAGATGGGCATGGAACAATGGAATGAACTGCTTGATAAAACTGCGCCTATTTCTCAAGGTGTTTACACAAAAGGTGAGCTATACGAAGACAGTGAATTGATAAATATGGTGGTAGCGTTATCTGAAAAAACAGGTATTTCTGCCGAACAACTTATTCAGGCATTTGGTGAATATTTATTTACTTCTTTGTATGAAAGTTGCCCAGCCGATATATCTAAAATTACGTGTTTACGTGAGTTTTTATTAGTCATTGATGGCGTTATTCACGTTGAGGTGAAACGCTTACACCCGAATGCATACCTGCCAAAATTTGAATATGAAGGTGGTGAAAATAATGAGCTCATTATGTATTACACTTCTAAACGCAAACTGTGTCATGCAAGTATCGGTTTAATTTATGGTGCCGCAAAACAATTCAAAGAAACCATTAAAATCACGCAAACAGAATGTATGCATGATGGTGCAGACCGTTGCAAACTTGTGATAGATTTTCAGGAGTAACTTTTGGCTGAAGATGCATATAAAATAGCCTATGAGCGTGAAAAGTTAGCACGTAAAAAAGCTGAAAACTTGTTGGAGCAAAAAACTCGCACGTTATATGACAGTGTGCTTAAGTTACAAGAAACGGTAAGCGAACTTGAACAAACGCAAGACAAACTTGTGCAATCAGAAAAAATGGCATCACTTGGTCAGCTTGCAGCCGGCGTTGCCCATGAAATTAATAACCCCATTGGTTTTTCATTAAGTAATTTAACCACGCTTTCAGATTATATTGATTCATTTATAAAGCTTGATACCTTAGTACTTGAAAATATATCTGGTGTTGTATCTGAACAGTTTATTGAGCAATATAATACGCTAAGAGAAACAGAAGATATCGACTTTATTGTTGATGACTTCGGTGGGCTTCTTGGCGATACAGTGAAAGGTTTAAACCGCGTTAGTGCCATTGTTTCAAATTTAAAGAAAGTGAGTCACGCCGGAGAAATCGAAAAAGAACTTTGTGATATTAACGAAGTTATTGAAGAGTCTATTAAAGTTGTTTGGAGCGAACTTAAGTACAACATGGAAGTTGAGAAAAAATTCAGTGATATACCTATGGTGTATTGTCATACAGGCGAAATGCATCAAGTACTGATGAATTTATTTTTAAATGCTTCTCATGCGTGTGAAGACAAGGGCGTTTTAAGAGTCGCTACTGCTGTGCAGCGCATTAAAGAAAAAGAATGGCTTGTCATTAGAGTAAGCGATGATGGCAAAGGTATGTCACGCGAGGTTAAAAAGAAAATTTTTGATCCGTTTTATACCACTAAACCTGTAGGTGTTGGTACTGGTTTAGGTCTTTCTGTTTCTTTTGGTATCATTGAAAAACATCAAGGAACAATTGAAGTACACAGTGAAGAGGGCTTAGGCACTACGTTTATTATTTGTCTACCACTTCCCACAACTGATGAGTAGCTTTTAAAAAGGCAAATGCTTGTGCTTTATTCACGTTCGCCCTCTAATACTTGAATAAAGTATTGTTGGTCGTAGCAAAACATACCGCACACATCAATACGGGTATTATTCTGTCTAGCTGTACTTAAAATGCTTTTTAAATCTGACAGCGACATTTCACGAGAATCTTTGCTGTAATAAGGTAATCGAACATATTTCATAGAAGCACCTGAATGGCACATCACCTACAAATATGGCACTTGCTGAAAAAGTCATTTGTATCTATGTTTATAAATATAGTTGATATTTAAGAGAAAGCTAAATATGTTAATACCAAATACTACAGTAAAAATTATTTCTGTTGGTTGTAACGATATTAACAATAAAGTGTTCAATGGCAACTTAACTTACCAACCTATCAATAACATTCGAGCAGTTAAACAACAGTTCAGTAATGAAAGACCCGCATTAGTTATTCTTTGCATCAGTGATGAGGTTCATGAAAGTTTATCGATAAAAGTTACCGAATATATTCGAGATGGCTTATTAAATCTAGATACTCGAATTCTAGTGATATATGAACCCGATTACATCCTTGATGAATTAAAGTGGATGAGCAGCTTGCAAGTTAATGGCTGTTTACCTGCATTAGCAAGTAAACAAACGTTTAATCTTGCGATGATTAATCGCGAAGTAGAAACGTTCCTTTATATTGATAACAGTCAGCGACAACATAAAGCAGAAACTGAAATGCTAATGTGTATAAGCCGATTTTCTCGTAATAATGAGCCTTTGTTAGCCTTGCTGAACGTATTTTCGTCTTCATTATCTGCGCTTTGTTATTCAATGTGTAATATACATGTTCAGATAATGCCTAACAACCAGGGTGCCATTGACTATTGTGATATTGATACTGAGGTTTTCATTGAGAGCTTAAATGAGTTTTTAACGCTACCAAACCTGCCAAATTTTCTAGTGAATGCGCTTGAAGAAAAACAAGCTCAAATTAATTTGTTACCTGATGAACTCAACTTAACAGCATTAGAAAGTGCATTAAATCAGAAGGTAGGCAGTTATTTAACTTTTCCGGTTATAGCGTATAACAAGCCCTTGTATCTACTTGTGTACTTAATTTCAGAAGAGCACATGGATAAAGTCACGATGCGGCAAATTAACATTATTAATAAAGCCTCTGAGCAGCTAACTATTTTACTAGAACGCCGCCAAGCTGAAAGTAGTTTAAAAAAGCAATATAACCGCCTACAAACTACATTAGTTGACTTAAAAACTGCCAAAAAAGAATTAGAGCATAACGAAAAAATGGCGTGTATTGGTCAAATGGCGGCAGGCATAGCACATGAGATTAACAACCCACTTGCTTATGTAATGAGTAATTTTTCATGTATGGATGATTACATAGATAGCATTATGCAATTGCAAGCGCTGCAGTCTGAGTTTCTACAGTCGATTGATATTAGTGAAAATAATAAAATTTCTGAGTTAAAAAATAATATTACTAAATTTGAAGAAGACCAAGATATCGCTTTTGTATTACAAGATATTAGAGCAGTTATTTCAGACTCTCACAACGGTTTAAAGCGCGTAAAAAACATAATTACCGATTTAAAGTCTTTTACCTATAGCCAATCAACTAATTTAGAAGTATGTGATTTAACAAAAGTTATAAATGATACCTTAAAAGTATTGTCTTACGATATTACTCAAGATATCAGCATTGAACAGCAAATATCTGATGTACCAGAGTTTATGGCACACAACGGCCTGATGCAGCAAGTGTTAACAAATCTTATTAAAAATGCAGGGCAAGCATTAACCGAAGCAAAAACCCCATCAGCAAAAATAATCATTAAAGCTGAATATCAGGAAGATGTTATTACCATTAGCATTAAAGATAACGGTCCTGGTATTGATGATGACGCTAAAAACAAAATATTCGAACCCTTTTATACAACTAAGTCTGTTGGTGAGGGCACAGGCCTAGGTTTATCAGTAACGTTTAATATTATCAAAAAGCTAGGTGGCTTAATCTCTTTGAATAGTCAACGTGACGAATTTACGGAGTTTATTCTTACTTTTTCAACTAAAAGTTAAGCTTAAAGCCAATAGTCACTCATATTTTATGTATATACTGTACCGTTTAGTAAATTTTACTTGTTTTATCATTAATTAACCCTATTAATGAAGAGTAAGATAATTTTTTAACTTTACTAGTGTATGCCAATGGAGCTCTTTACACATGAATATATTAATTGTATTAACGTCTCATGATCAGTTAGGAAATACCGGAAATAAAACAGGTTTTTGGTTAGAAGAATTTGCTAGCCCTTATTATTGTTTAAAAGATGCTGGCGCTACTATTACACTGGCTTCACCGTTAGGTGGACAACCGCCATTAGATCCTAAAAGCAATGAAGCAGACTTTCAAACAGCCGATACTAAACGCTTTGATAACGATGAAGAAACTCAACAATTACTCGCAAATACACAAACGTTAGCGAATATTAATACTGAAGAATATGATGCGGTATTTTACCCTGGTGGTCATGGTCCTTTGTGGGATTTATACAATGATGCGGCATCAGTAAAGTTAATTGAACAGTTCATCGCTCAAAATAAACCAGTCGCGACTGTCTGCCATGCTTCAGCTGTATTATTAAATGCTAAAACATCACAAGG
>JALZUE010000007.1 GCA_023301705.1 Alteromonadaceae bacterium
CTTGCTTGGTAGTATTTTTTTTAATGTGATTTTTTTTTGCCATTTGCTTAAAGATGGGTTGCAAAATTTTCATAAAAAGACTCACGAAAACAACCCATATAGATGCCATACCCAACGCAGCAAGATCTTTTGCCCCTTGTTGATTATTAGCAGTGCTTGTTGCTCGCTTAAACAGTTCACTGTCTGGCATACTAAAATCAAATTCAGCATCGCTTTTCAATTCTTCAGTTAAATTCTTTTCTATATTTTTCATCTCACCCTCTAGCAATTACCTATCGCTTTATTCTTTAACGGCTTCAATTAAAAAAAGTCACAATTAATTTGTATAAATTTCATTCTTTTTTACAAATACATATATGTATTTATATTTTACGCGAAACGCATGATCTTTATTAGTTATTTACGCCCTTTATCAACATTATTTTTATGATAAAAAAATAAAATTAAAAAATAATTAAAATATTTGTGACTTTTTTGATATTCACCCGTTATAGAACCAGAAATTAAATAAAACCACATGAAACTTATTCATGAAACTCAATAAGGATTTATCCATGAAAGCATTTAAAATTACTCTGTTAGCTGCATTAATTAGCTCACCATTAGCAGCAGAAACTATTGATAAAACATGGGAAATAGGCGTATTTGGTGATTACATCAAATCAAGCACAAATAAAGAAAATGAACTCGACTTCCAACAAATTGAAGCAGGTAAAGGTATTGGCTTAGACATATCAAAAATTATTAATGATAGATGGGATTTTCGTTTTGAATTAGCTAGAGCACGTTACGACATTAATGATGGTACAGATAAAGATTACGGTACACGTTACGGTCTTGATGCAATATATAAAGTTGAAGATACAGGTCTTTACCTTTTCACTGGTGTAAAGCGCTTTAATAATGTTAGAAGCTACAATGCCATCAACTTAGGTGCTGGTTATACGTTACCAGTTAGCGATCGCTTTTCATTATATAGTGAAGCGGTTGTTTACCGTGATGTTGATTACGGCTACACAGATCAAGGCTTCAAAATTGGTTTAAAATACGCATTTGGCAATGTAAAACAGTCTGCTGTTGCGAGTAAAATCATTGAACCTGTTATTCAACCAGTTCAATCTCTTGACAACGATAACGATGGTGTTAATAACAGTATTGATAAATGTGACAATACACCAAGTAATGTAAAAGTTGATTCAAAGGGTTGTACATTATATGCCGAAAAATCAGCATCAATTAACTTGAATGTGGCATTTGAAAACAATAGTTCACAGCTTAAACCTTCAGCGATGAACGATATTCAGCGCTTAGCTGATTTTATGAAAACATATGAAGATACTAACGTAGTTATTGAAGGCCATAGTTCTGCTGTTGGCGATGCAGGCTACAACTTAATGATTTCACAAAAACGTGCTGATGCAATTAAAAATATATTAATCAATGAGTTCAATATTGATGAAAGTCGCCTAACAGCGAAAGGGTTTGGTGAAACACAGTTACTTTCTAAAGGAAATAGCCTTGCTGATCATATTGCTAACCGCCGTGTGGTAGCAAAAATTGAAACAACGGTTAAAGAAGTTGTTACAAAAAGCTAAGTAAGCTTAAAAATTTAGTATTAGGGTGGAGTAAATATTTTATTCCCCTTCTTTGCTCCGCTCTATGCTAAATATTTACATTTTACAAAAATAAACTTCCTCTCTATGAAAAATCAAATCACCTAGCTTCCTAGTTACAATTGCTGTTATTACTGAAAAACTAAATGCTATAAACGCCTAAACAACATAACTTTACACATATACGATGCATCAATAATATTAGTCTATAATTAATACTATCAACTATCGATAAAATTAAACGGAAATGACTACTTATTAGTCATGCTATTAAATTTTCAATATTTAATTAAATATATATTATAACTACTGGATAAATATGCATTTATTAAAAACAGTATTAGTATCAACATCATTATTTATTATCTTTAGCGTACATGCTATCACAGGCTCAATAAACCTAGTTGCTGACATTAATACTCAACCCATTCGTTTTCATGATAGTTTTCCGACAGATCTAACTCTTTATCAAAATCAACTATATTTCAGGGCTACTGATGGTATTAATGGTACTGAACTCTGGGAATTTGATGGTACTACCGTCAATAGAGTAAGCGATATTAATACATCTGGTGGTAGCCAACCTACAGACTTAACAGTATTTGATAACAAGTTATATTTTGAAGCTACAGACGGACCTAGTAATAATGAATTGTGGGTTTTCGATGGCACTAATATAAGTATGGTCAGTGATATAAACCCTTCTGGTAGTAGTTCACCTCAAGGTTTTACTATTTTTGATAACAAATTATATTTTCAAGCAAATAATGGAATAAATGGCGCTGAACTTTGGGTTTTTGATGGTACTAACTCTAATCTCGTGAGTGATATAAATCCATCGGGTAATAGTTCCCCTTCTGACTTAGCAGTATTTAATAATAAATTATATTTTAAAGCAAATGATGGAACAAACGGTGAAGAACTGTGGGTTTATGACGGTATTAGTTCAAGATTAGTGAATGATATTAACCCTTCTGGTGATTCATCTCCTACTGATTTAATTGTATTTGATGAGTTGTTGCACTTTCAAGCTGATGACGGTACTTTTGGAATAGAATTATGGTCATATAACGGCATAGAAACAACAAGAATCAGCGATATTAATACTTCAGGGTCAGGAAATGGCACTCCAGTGCATCTTACGCTATTCAATAGCCAATTATATTTTCAAGCATTCAACGGTATAAGTATTGGCGGTTTATGGGTATATGATGGTATTAATGTTTCTGAAATAGAAAATATCAATAATCTTGAATTAGTAAGCCAATTTGCTGTATTTAACAACATTTTATATTTTAGTGCCTTCAACCCTAGTGTTAGAACCGAATTGCACTCTTTTACACCGACTAACTATGTACCTATTATATCCGGAACTCCAATCACAGAAGTCGATGAATATAGTTCATATAGTTT
>JALZUE010000008.1 GCA_023301705.1 Alteromonadaceae bacterium
AACTTTTTAAAATATAAACGAATAGGCTCATCGTCTTCACCATGAATTTGACCGATAATAAATCGACCTTCATGTTGGTCAGTACCACTTGTAGCGACATGATCTACTTTTAGAGTAGCAGTTAAAAGCCCTCCTCTACCACCTAATGGTCTTGGTGTTTCAGGTTGGTAACCTAATACCCAATTATTTGCACTAACGCCTTGAACACTAATACCAGTATCACCACGGCGTAATTGTTCTCTTAATTCTGAACGCGTAAAACTTGTGTTTTCTGATGTTCTAGCTCCTTCAATAGTTGCTTTAAATACCATGCCACCATCGTCTGCAGTGAAGAAAAACTCATCTTCATGACCAGCTGCTAAATCAGTTTCTCCAGTTCTTAGTGCTTCAAGAGATCCTGCAGTTTCTGGTTCAGGCGTATCAAGAGCCCATGTTAACAAATCAAAGTTTTCACCAGGAGTTGCATCGGGATCTAAAGAAAATTGTGTAATATCGACTGTTTGCACTTCAAGTTGTGCAGTATCTGTATCTAACGGGCAACCAAATACAGCTGCTTCTAATAAAGATACTGTATTGGTGTCAGTATTGGCAAAATTTGTTAAACGAACAAAACGAGCAACAGAATCGTTTATATCAAACCGTTCAAAAAACTCTGTTGTTCCGCTAGGAATAACCCCTGTAAGAGGAGTAAAATCAGTACCATTTTCAGAAGTTTCAATATTAAAAGAAGTGCTGCTTTCATCACCTTGATACCAAGCTGTAGCAATTTCTTTTATTTGGTGGCGGTAGCCTAAATCAATGACTAGAGCCGCTGAGGTGTCAGTAGTTTCCCAGCGATTTGCAGCTGTTAAATTGTTATCAATAGCGTTTGTTGGAGGGAAACCGTCAACTGATACTTCAAGGCTTTGAGCACTAATTAAGTTAATGTAATCTAAACCGTTACATGTTGTTACTGATGTATCTGGAGAGAAAAGTGCCGGCGCAATTTCAATGCTTGCTGGCGCTGGATCTGCATCAGGTGCTGGGTCTACAACAGGTGTTGGGTCTGCATCAGGTGCAGGGTCTACAACAGGTGTTGGGTCTGCATCAGGTGTTGGGTCTGCAACAGGTGTTGGGTCTGCAACAGGTGTTGGGTCTGCAACAGGTGTTGGATCTGCAACAGGTGTTGAATCAGAGTCACCACCTGAAGAGCCACCACACCCGGATAATAATAAAGTAGTACTGATTAGTAATATTTTTTTCATTGATATAAATCCCCCGATTAAATCTTACATATATATTAGTTCTATATTTTTTTTTTACCAATATAGTTCCCAGTAACAGTTTTATCAGAGTTTATAAATAGCTCTTTTACCCTAAATTACCTAGCTTAAATCATTTATTTTTTCATTTTATATACAAGCTTCCTTGGCATAGTATAAAAGTAGTGTTTAACGTGTTTTTTTGAAAAATAATAATTGGTTATTTGCTGGCATTGAGTAATCATTTATTAATGTAAGATTAGCCGAACTGGCGAATGATAAAATATCTTCAATATTACGAATACCATATTCTTTATTTATATCTTTAAGCCATACATCAAAGTTTGCATTACTTTCGCTAGTGAACTTTCCTTGATATTTAAATGGCCCATAAATACATACATTGGCACCTTGCTTTAAATGTCTTGCGATACCTTCAAAAAACTTAGTAACTAATGAAGGGTCTATTATATGCAAGGTATTAGCCGTAAAAATACCATCAACTTGTAAAGTATTATCAGGAAAAGACCACTCTTCGTTTAGATCAATCGTTATCGGTTTTTTAATATTTGTTAATGAGCAATCATCTAACCATTGATTAATACCACTGTGGTTTATGGGTAAATCACTGGTTTGCCATATTAAATGAGGTAAATGTTGAGCAAAAAAAACACCATGTTGTCCCGTTCCTGAGCCAATTTCAATTATGTGTTTGTTGGTTGAAAATACCGTGGTTAAAACTTCAATGATAGGGTGTTTATTATTTTCAGGTGCTTGGCAAAAAGGTTTGTTAGTCATTTTTATCTGTCTATTTAAGGTTAACCATTCATAACTTCGCATACTAGCACACAGTTTTTTCTTGTATATAACTTACTAATTGTTTGTTTTCTCTCAACGCCTTGCTTTTACGAGTGCATTTGCAAACTTGTTTTAATTCAAAATAAGCCTCAATGATTTATTATAAAAGGGCAATAATTACTGACAAATTACGACTCTTAATACGAAATATTAACTACTTAATTTTAGGTGTATTAATTTCTAATAATGTTATATTATAACATTACATGTGTAGCGTGTTTTATTAATAACTAATCATCAAGGTAATCTTATGTTTAATGTAGGTCGTTTAGCTTCAGTTGTATGCTTAGCGTTAGGAAGTACAGTGCCATTTCTATCAATGGCAACAACAGTTTCAGGTATAGTGCAAGATGATGCTGGTAAACCAGTAGCTGGTGCTAAAGTGACATTAGAAGGAAGTTCTAATACAGTTTATTCTGATGAAAGTGGTCGTTATTCATTAACGTTATCAGAGCGAGATGCAACAAAACATGCTCACCTTCATGTGCACTCAACAAAGCATGCTCATGCAGATAAAGACCTTGGTCTAATTAATACAGATGAATCATTAAATTTTTCATTAACACCAGTATATGTTGAAAATATTATTGTGAAGGCAACAAGACTTGAAACGTCTGTTATCGAAGCAATTACACCATTAACGGTATTAAGCGGTGAAGAGTTACGTAAGCGTCAAGCAGCTACATTAGGAGAAACATTAAAATTAACACCTGGTGTTCATAGTACTTATTTTGCTGGCGTTGCTGCTAGCCCAATTATTCGTGGTAATGATGGCCCAAGAGTTCAAATCGTTCAAAATGGTTTAAACGTAGGTGATGTATCACGTATTGGCCCTGATCACGCAGTAGCAACAGATACAAGTAGTGCAACTCAAGTTGAAATTTTACGTGGCCCAGCAACATTACAATATGGTAGTGGCGCTATTGGCGGTGTAGTTAACGTTGTTGATAACCGTATTCTTGAAGAAGTACCTACAGAACTTGAAGGGGAAGCTGAATTACGTTTTAGTGATGTGAATAACGAACGCTTTGGTAAAATAGAAATCAATGCAGGAGCAGATAAGTTTGCTTTCCATTTAGATGCTTCAACACGTGAAACAGATGATATTGAAGTGCCAGACTTTGCTCGTACTGAACCAGGCGAAGATGATGTTGAAGGCATTATTGAAAGCTCTTCTGTAAGCACAGATGCCATTACAGCTGGTGTGTCATATATTGAAGAACGTGGGTTTATTGGTTTTTCAGCACAGCGTATTAATAACTTCTATGGTGTACCAGGTGAAGAAGAAGGTATTAGCATTGATGCTCACACGAACCGTTACCAATTAGCAGGTAAATATTACACTCCAATTAAAGGTATTAGTGAGGTTTCATTTACTGGTGCTTACACTGACTACGAACACACAGAATTAGAAGGTGATGAAATTGGTACGCTTTTCACTAATGAAGGTGTTGAGTTACGTTTAGATCTTGAACTTGAAGATATTGCCGGCTGGCATGGTGTTTTAGGTACTCAATATTCAGATTTTGATACAAATGCTGTCGGTGAAGAAGCATTTGTTCCACGTACTGATAGTAAGCAAGTAGCTTTGTTTATAATTGAAGAAAAGAAAATTAAAGATGTTACAGTTCAATTTGGTGGTCGTATAGAGCATGTAGAATACGACGCAGCTGATTTTGATGTTGCACAGAATCTTGGTGTAAATGGTGATGCTGAAGATAGAGCTACATTTAGTTTCCCTGAATATGACTACGATACATTCTCTTTGTCTGCAGGCAGTAACTGGCATTACAGCAAACAAGAATCACTTGCTGTATCATTATCTTACTCTCAACGTGCACCAAGTGCGCAAGAGTTGTTATCTGGCGGTATTCATATTGCTACAGGTACATATGAGTTAGGTTTAGCATTCGATTTAGACGAAAATGGCATTTTATCTGATGAGTTAAGTGATGCAACTGAAGAAGTTAGTAAGAACATTGATATTACTTGGCGTCATTTTTCTGAAAAATTCAATTTTACAACGTCTGTATATTACAGTGATGTAGATGACTACATTTTTCAACGTGATACAGGCTTTGAACTTGCTGGTGAAGAAGGTGATGAAACATTCCCAGTACTAGTATTTGAACAAAGTGATGCAGAACTTTATGGTTTTGAATTTGATGCTCGTTATAAATTAACGGATCAATGGGAAGTGAAAGCGTTTGGTGATTTTACTCGTGCTAAATTAAGCAATGAAGATGTGCCACGTATTCCACCATTACGTTTAGGCTCTTCAGTTGATTACTTCTGGAATAATTGGGAAGCTGATGTTGAAGTTATTTGGTATGACGACCAAACAGATACAGCTGAATTAGAAACAGCAACAGACGGTTACACGTTAGTCAATGCAGGTGTGAGTTACCAAACAAGCTATGCAGGAGCTGATTGGCGTATATTTGCGCGTATTGAAAACCTTACAGATGAAGAAGCACGTGTTCATACGTCTTTCTTAAAAGATCAAGCGCCATTGCCAGGTAGAAATTTACAAATAGGTATTCGTACTTATTTCTAAACCTGATTAATATAACTATTTAGTTATAGTTTATTGTAAAGCCAAGTGGGCGTTTGTTCACTTGGCTTTTTTATTGTCTTTTTTATTATTAATTAGCATAGTTTGGGTGATTATCAATATAGTCACACCATGAACTAAAGTCTTTAAAATCAAACCGTGTGTCGGTAGCTTTAAACCATTGTGAACGTTGATTAGGGCGCAAGATATAGCGAATTTTATAACCATCAATAGACATATAACAGGCTAATGTTTCTGCGGTATTATTTATTGTTTGGGCACGAGTATAGTTGTCATGTGTTTTCTCAAATATTGTTTTAGTATTTGGTTTAGCGAGAGCATTAATACTCATAAAACATAACAGTAGAAGCGTTATTAGTGGTTTATTCATAATTTATTCGCATGAATTTTCAAAAATACAAAAAGTAGAGTCTGCTTTAAGCATAGCAATAGAATCGATTTCTGTTTGAATAAATCTTTAGTCACGCTTTTACAGAAAAAATACGCAACTTAATGTATTCTTTTATATCAGTATTTTATTTATTCATCTGTAAAGTTAACAAATAACAATATTAAATTTTAAGTTAACTATTGAAAGTCATTTTTATGTCTCCATAACTTATTCATAATAAAAATATCTTATTGTCATATTACATAGGTTTAATACACATATAAGATTTAATACACATTCTAATAAGAGAAAAATAATGGCGAAGTTTATCCCAGTAAGAACAGAACAGCATAAGAATTTAAAAGTATCAGAGCGTCGTGGTTTAGAACATATTGCAGAGCAACATTTAGTAAGTACTACTGCTAAAGAATATAGCCAATTAGCATTAAATTACCCATTATTTTTTATTAAAGAAAATGACATTTTCCGTTCGGTTGCTTTATTAGGTTTACAAGCAGGTGAAAACTTATTCTATAAAGATGAGACTATGGACGTAACAACATTACCTCAGTCAATTGCTTTATCACCATTTGCTTTAGGTTTAGATCCTGAAAAAGAAAACACGTTAACAGTTTGTATTGATATTGACAGCAAGTATGTTGGTGAAGATAAAGACTTACCATTATTTGATGATAAAGGTACTGAAACTGACGTATTTAAATCAGTACAAGATTCATTAGGTAAATTATACGAAAGTGAAGTAATGACTGAAAAGTACATTAAAGAGCTTGCTAAGCATGATTTACTTCAAGAGTTTGAATTGCTTGTGAACTTATCAACAGGTGAAAACAAGCGTTTAGTTGGTTTATACAACATTAATGAAGCAAAGTTAAATGCCTTAACAGAAGAGCAAGTGATTGATTTTCATAAGCGCGGTTTATTCATTCCTATTCACTCAATGATGGTAGCGAAAGGTCAAATACACCGTTTGGTGAAATACCGTAATGAAAAGTCTGACGTTAAAGTAACAGGCGTTAAGTTACAACCTAGAGAAGATGGTTAATATTTAATAACATAACGTTGTTATATAGATGATAAAAAAGGCGCTAATAAGCGCCTTTTTTATGGGTTAAGTAAATGTAACTTACTGAATACCGCAGTGTCTTAATAATGCGTCAATTTCAGGAGCTCTGCCCCTAAACGCAGTAAACAAGTTAGTTGGCTCATCTGAACCACCTTTCTCTAAAATGTTATTCAGAAAGTCTTTTCCGGTTGTCGCATTAAATACACCTTCTTCTTCAAAGCGCGAAAATGCATCTGCAGATAAAACCTCTGCCCATTTATAGCTGTAATAACCAGCAGCATAACCACCACCAAAAATATGACCAAAACCATGCTGAAAGCGATTAAAGCTAGGTGTGTTAACAACAGCAACATCTTTACGTACTTGATCAAGTACTTGTTGTATCTCGTCACCCTTTTCAGGGTTGTACTGGGCATGAATGGTGAAATCAAATAAGCTAAATTCAATTTGTCTTAACATTTGCATAGCCGATTGAAAGTTCTTTGCTGCTAACATTTTATCGAGTAAATCTTGTGGTAACGGCTCACCAGTTTCGTAATGACCTGAAATAAAAGCTAAGGCTTCTGGTTGCCAACACCAGTTTTCTAAGAATTGGCTTGGTAGCTCAACAGCATCCCATGGCACGCCATTAATGCCAGCAACACTGCTTGCTGAAATTTGCGTTAACATATGGTGAATACCATGGCCAAACTCATGAAATAGTGTCACTAATTCATTATGGGTAAATAATGCCGGCTTATCACCAACAGGCTGATTAAAGTTACAGGTTAAATACGCTACAGGTAATTGTGTTTCACCATTAGAAAGTGCTGAACGGCCAATACAGTCATCCATCCAAGCACCACCACGTTTATGTTCTCTTGCGTATAAATCTAAATAAAAGCTACCACGCAATTGTCCTGTGCTGTCAAAAATATCATAAAACTTTACATCGCTATGCCATACATCAACACCTTCACGTTGTGATATATCAATATTGAAAAGCTTTTTCACTACGGTAAATAAACCAGCAACGGCTTTATCTTCTGGAAAATAAGGGCGTAGTTCTTCATCAGAAATAGCATAGCGTTGCTGTTTTAGTTTTTCACTATAGTAGGTAAGATCCCAGGCTTGTAAGTCTGTTTGTTGAAACTCGTCTTTAGCAAAGTCATGTATTTCTTTAAAATCGATCTTAGCTTGTGCTTTTGATTTATTAGCAAGGTTAGTGAGAAAGCCAAAAACCTCTTCGGTTGTATTAGCCATTTTTGTTGCTAAAGACTTTTCAGCGAAGTTGTTAAAGCCTAACAATAAAGCCAGTTCGTGACGCAGTTTTAATAGCTCTGCCATTACTTCACTATTATCAAACTCACCAGCATTAGGACCTAATTCTGATGCCCGGGTGACAAAGGCTTGATACACTTCTTTACGTAACTCTTGATTGTCAGCGTAGGTCATTACGGGTAAATAGCTTGGAAAATCTAATGTGAATAGCCATGCGTCGCCATTTTTATTCAATTCTTTACTTTCAGCTAGCGCTTTTGCTGCATCTTTTGCACTTTGTGGTAAACCACTTAATTTCTCTTCATCGGTAATAACTAACGTAAATGCTTGCGTAGCATCTAACGTATTGTTACTGAAGTTAGAGCTCAATTCAGAAAGACGAATCACTATTTTTCCGTAAGTCTGTTGATCGGCTTCATTTAAACCAATGCCTGATAAAGTAAAATCACGTAACGTATTTGAAATCACTTTTTGTTGTGCTTGATCTAGTTGCTTAAAATGTTCACTGGTTGATAATTGTAAATATGCTTCATATAAGCCTTTATGTTGACCAACCCAAGTACCATATTCAGAAAGCAAAGGTAAACATTCTTCGTAAGCTTCACGTAATTCACTACTGTTAACTACCGAATTCATATGAGAAACAGGGGACCATAATTGACCTAATACGTCATCAGCTTCATCAATTGGCATGACTAAATTTTGCCATGTATATGACGAGTTCTCAGATAATGCTTTTTCTATAGCTTTACGGCCTAATGATATTGCATGCTCTACAGCTGGTTTAACATGCTCAGGTTTGATAAGAGAAAATTGCGGTAAGCTTGCTTGAGAAAGTAATGGGTTTGACATATACATCTACTAATTAATTTAAAGAGTGTTAATAGATGTAGTGTTAATTTAGTCAAAATTCAAGAGCTGCTTATTATTTATGATAATAGTTTCAACTGATTGATAATAATCTACGATATATCGAACTAATGTGTTTATTTAATTGAGTTAATCGAATAAATAGTCTTGAATTACCTAGGTAAAACACCCATATTTACATTAACTTAATTTTCAGGTGAAAGAATAATGACACAACATTTTGATTATCTTGCCATTGGTGGCGGTAGTGGTGGTATTGCATCAGCAAACAGAGCTGCAATGCATGGACAAAAAGCAGCAGTTATTGAAGCTGTTGCCGTTGGTGGTACTTGCGTTAATGTTGGTTGTGTTCCTAAAAAAGCCATGTGGTATGCAGGGCAAATTGCCGATGCATTAAGCTATGCAAAAGACTATGGTTTTGACGTAGAAAAGAAAGCATACAATTGGGATGTGATGGTTAAAAACCGTGAAGCGTATATTGAGCGTATTCATGCATCTTATCAACGTGGTTTTGACGCAAACAACGTAACATTAATTAATGGTTTTGCAAAGTTTGTTGATAAGAATACGGTAGAAGTTAACGGCGAAAAAATTACGGCTGATCATATTGTTATTGCTACGGGTGGTCGCCCAAGTGTGCCAGCTATTGAAGGTGCTGAATACGGTATTGATTCAAACGGTTTTTTCGCTTTAACTGAACAACCAGAAAGTGTTGTTGTAATAGGTGCAGGTTATATTGCAGTAGAGCTTGCCGGTGTATTTAATGCATTAGGCACTAAAACTGATTTAGTGGTTCGTAAAGATAAAGCATTACGCGGTTTTGACCCAATGCTTTCGGATACATTAGTTGAGCAAATGGCTAAACATGGTCCTGAATTACACACTAACAGCACACCAACTAAAATAGAAAAAGACGCTAACGGTAAATTAACGTTACATTTAGAAAATGGTAAAACGTTAGGCCCTGTTGATGAAGTTATTTGGGCAATAGGTCGTGAACCAGCAACTGATAACATTAATATTGAATCAACAGGTATTGAATTAAATGCTAATGGTTTTATTGAAACTGACAAATATCAAAACACTAGTGTTGAAGGTATTTACGCAGTAGGTGATAACACGGGCCGTATTCAATTAACACCAATTGCTGTTTCTGCAGGTCGACGTTTAGCAGAGCGTTTATTTAATAATAAACCTAATGAGCATTTAGATTATAGTAATGTGGCAACTGTCGTATTTAGTCACCCTGTTATTGGTACTGTTGGTTTGTCTGAGCAAGAAGCAATTGATGCTCACGGTGAAGATAATGTTACTGTTTATACTTCACAGTTTACGTCACTGTATCAAGCAATTACTGAAGATCACCGTGACCCTACTCGCATGAAATTAGTCTGTGCTGGCGCAGATGAAAAAATTGTTGGTATTCATAGTATTGGCTTCGGTAGTGATGAATTATTACAAGGTTACGCTGTTGCACTTAAAATGGGAGCAACAAAAGCAGACTTTGACAACACCGTCGCTATTCACCCAACATCGGCAGAAGAATTTGTTACGATGAGATAGTTAGTAATCTAACAACTTAAAAAAACCTCTTATTAAGCCTTAATAAGAGGTTTTTTATTATCTGGCGTTTGTTTTTATTACGTCAGATAATGTTACACCGTCATCTTTATTTTATAGGTGTAAGGCGTTGGGTTGAAATAAGGAGGTATAATTTTTAAATAAGGTTAATGACTAATTCAAAGCTTATTAGTATTTCGATGTTTTCTTTGTTCGTTAATCAATAGGTTAAATTCTTCTATTGAATGAATAAATTGAGGGTTTTTTGAAATGATATCTATTTCAACATCAACTTCACCAATATGGTCAGCCATCGCTTCTGATGCAGCGGTAGGATCTCGGTTAATGATAGCTTCTACAATAGTATAGTGTTCAGAGATCTCATCACAGCTTCTTCTAATACCTACTTTTTTTTCTAAATGCCAAACTCTCTCCATTTCAGCTTTAGAACTATCTAGTAAATGCCATGCGCCTAAAAGCCCTGCATATTCAAATAATGTGCGATGAAATAATTCATTAATTTCAAAAGGTGAAGTTAAAGAATTATTACTAGAGTTTTTATTATCTTTTATTTGTTGTTCTTCAATAATTAAAGATTTTAATTTAACTTGTTGAGATAAACTAATTCCTTTTTCAGCTAGGCGCTTAACACAGCCACTTTCTAAGGTAACTCGAATAAAGCATGCTTCTAAATACCTTTCTAAACTAATTGATGTAACATAACTACCACTTTTAGGAACTATGGTTACAAGTTTATCGTTCACTAAGCGTATTAATGCTTCTCTTACAGGAGTTTTACTGACTTGAAAAATAGAAGCAATTTCTTTTTCTACCAGACTCATTTCAGGGGGTAAAGAAAGGTTGATTATTTTTTCACGTAATACCGAATATATTTGATCTACTAAACTTCCTTGTTTTGTAATATAAGAAGAACTTATTATTTTATCGATATTTTTAATTTCAAAATTAATTTTATTCATTAAATAATAGGTACTTTTTTGAGTTAAAGGCGAAATGCCATATTACATATTTATTTTTTGATACTAGCATAATTACAATTTAAAGTAATTTATAAAAGCTGCTAACTATATAACTCTATTGATCATAATAGCATTGAATTTTGTTATTTTTTATGCCGTAACCTTCATTTTATTTTTCTTATATTTGTTTTTTAGCTTATTAAAAGCGCCCTTCACCAAGTTATTTATTTCTTAGGTAATTCCAATCAGTTTATTAAATTAACAGTTTTTGTATGATATTTATTCTTATTTAATTGGTAAATAAATGTTGCTGTTTAATTTAAGATGTATTATAAAACAATCTAATATATTAGATT
>JALZUE010000009.1 GCA_023301705.1 Alteromonadaceae bacterium
ATGATGCTATCAAATATTACTGTGCCATTATTAGGCTTAGTTGATGCTGCAGTTATAGGTCATTTACCTAATGCATACTATTTAGGTGCTAATGCTGTTGGTGCTATGATTATTGTGTTCATTACTTGGCTATTTAGCTTTCTTCGTATGACAACAACTGGGTTAACTGCAAATGCCTATGGCAGTAAGAATAATGTAGCGAACTTACATGTTTTACTTAAAGGCTTGCTGCTTGCTGTCACATTAGGTAGCTTACTTATTGTGTTACAACAACCTTATTTTAACATCGCTTTATGGCTGGCTGGTGGTTCAAATGAAGTACAAGTTTTTGCACGACAATATATTGAAATTAGAGTGTGGGGTTTACCCGCAGCTTTAGCAAGTTTGGTGATTGTTGGCTGGTTAATAGGTAACCAACGAGCTAAAGCAGTAATGTGGTTAATAATTATAACCAATAGTGTAAATTTGTTACTTGATTTGTGGTTTGTATTAGAACTTGAATTAGCAATAAAAGGCGTCGCTTATGCAACCTTAATTGCAGAGTACTTGGGCTTAACTATAGGGTTGTGGCTTATTTTTAAGCCTGATAAAAAGCTTAAAAATAGCGAGAGAACTTGGTTGGTATTATTGAAAAAAGAGTTTATCAATAAACAGACTACGTTTTTTTCACCAGAAGCGATGAAGCAATACTTTAGTTTGAATCGAGACATCTTAATTCGAACTTTATGTCTTGAATGCTGTTTTGTGTTTATGACTTTTCAAGGAGCACGCTTAGGTGATGACATTGTTGCCGCCAATGCTATTTTACTTAATTTTTTACTATTAATTTCTTTAGGATTAGACGGCATAGCGAATGCTGCAGAAGCAATGACAGGCGAAGCTAAAGGCGCTGATTCAGCTGTTAAGCAAAATAATGTAGTGAAAGTATCGCTTCAATGGACATTTATTTTTGCTGTTGTTTATTGTGTTGTGTTTGTTATTTTTAGTGACCAATTAATTCTACTTATTACCAATATTCCAAGTGTTATTGAATTAACCAAAAGTTACATTGTGTGGTTATGGGTAATGCCTTTACTTGCCTGTTGGTGTTATTTATATGATGGGATATACATTGGTTTAATGCAGGCAAAAGTGATGCGCAATAGCATGGCTATAGCTACTTTCTTAGGTTTCTTTCCTTTGTGGTATTTACTACAAGATTTCGGTAATCATGCCATTTGGGCTGCTTTTTCATTATTAATGATTATTAGAGGGCTAACATTGGCATGGCACTATCATCGAAAACTAGCTCCTAATATAAATGAGCATCATAGTTAAGCTAATAATTTTAAGAGTATTGCTTCACATTGTGACGTTGTCATTTGTTTAGGTACAGGGTAACTGCAATAAGCCTCTTTAATTGCGCGTTTAGCTAACATGGGAATATGCTCAGCTTTTAATTCAGCAAAATTTGATTGAATATTTAATTGGTTATTTAATGTTTTTACCTGTTCAACAAGCTTTTTAGCAGCTGATAGCTGGGTATCTTTTGTGTCAGCAATACCCGCAATATAAGCTAATTCAGCGTAACTAGAAATCGCATTGTTAAATGAAAACTCCATGACATGAGGTAAAATAACTGCGTTAGCTAAGCCGTGAGGTATATGATAAAAACCACCTAATTGATGTGAAATAGCATGAACATAACCAATAGATGTTCGAGTAAATGCGATGCCTGCGTTAAAGCTTGCCATCGACATTTCAGTTCTTGCTTGTAAATTATTACCATCTTTATACGCAATAGGTAAATATTGAAAAATTCGTTTTACCGCATCACTACTGTAGGCTTTGGTTAAATCAGTTGAATGTAACCCACTATAAGATTCGATTGCATGAGTTAGTGCATCAATACCTGTTTCTGCGGTTATTGAAGATGGTAAACCAATCATTAATGTAGGGTCAATAATTGCAATATCAGGCACCAATACAGGATCAATAACAGTAAACTTTTGCTTCTTATTTTTATCGGTAATAACGGCTACTAAGGTTGCCTCTGATCCTGTGCCCGCCGTTGTGGGAATAGCAATAAATGTAGGTACTTGTTTTCTTATTTTAAACAAGCCTTTTAAGTTTTTTATATCTGTATTTTTAGTGATTGATGCGGCTAAAGCCTTAGCACAATCCATCACCGAACCGCCACCAATAGCGATAATGCCATCACATGTGTTTTTGCGGTAAAACGTACAAGCAAGATGAATAACGCCAGTAGTTGGATCAGAAGTGACTTGGTCAAAAATATGATAATGAATATTTGCTTTAGTTAATTCGTTCGTTAGCTTCTCAACAATACCAAGCTTTATTAGTAAGACGTCAGTAACAATGAATACAGTGTTTACCTTCATTTCATCTAGTTGCGAAGCTACTTGTGTAGTAGCATTTTCACCAGAGATTAGCTTAGGAAATGGAATTTTCACTAACTTATTAATCTGACGTAGTAGTGCAATAGCAATGAAGTGAAGCATAGTGATGTACTATTTAAGAAAATAAGAATTTATCTTAGTCAATTATAGTGGGTAAATCTAACGTTTCCCTCTGTTTAATAATACTAATATTCTGGCGGCGAATAAGCCAATGTAACCAATAATAGCTAATATACAGCCGCTACCGACAAGAAATACAGCAAGATAATGTATGTATTGCTTGAATCCTTGAAGTAAGTAAGTATTTACATACAATATGGCAATGCCCAATGCAAACAAGGCAAAGCCAATCATAAATAGACGAAAACTTTTAACAGGAGATTTACCAGCTAATGTAAGTAAGCTCATATATTTTCGCCTAAATAATTCAATATTGATTAGTAATAAGAATGCTCACCGCGCTCATGATCTGTCGCGTCTTTAACACCTTTTATTTCGTTGCCCATTAATTCAAGTAATTGGCTTTCAATACCATCTTTAACAGTTACATCAATTTGACTACAACCATTACAACCACCACCAAACTGTAATACGGCATAACCGTCATCAGTAATTTCTACTAAAGTACATTCACCACCATGACCAGCTAATTGAGGATTAACTTCAGATTGTAAAAAGTAATGTACACGCTCGAATAAAGGCGCGTCATCTGCAACTTTCTTTAATTTAGCATTAGGCGCTTTTAATGTTAATTGTGAACCCATTTGGTCGGTAACAAAGTCAACTTCAGCGTCTTCTAAAAAGCCTTTACTTGCACCGTCAACAAAAGCAGAAAAACCATTGAATTCTAATTCTAAGTCATCACTTTCTACGGCTTCAGGCGGACAATATGAAACACCACATTCAGCATTGGTAGTACCAGGATTTACTACGAAAATACGAATGTTTGTACCTTCACCTTGTTGAGATAAAAGTTTTACAAAATGGGATTGTGCAGATTCTGAAATATTAATCATGATATTGGTTACTCATTTAAGGCTAATGATAATGCGGTTAAATTATAACGCCAAAGACAATATGCGTTATAGATAAACCATTACCCTACTAAATTACTCAAGTATCTATTCTACTATCATGCGTATTCTGTGGCTAGTACATCGTTTTGATTTTATATATTTCTTTTTTATAACGATTAGCTTTTAAACTACTAACTATAATTTTTAATATTAAAATCAATGTTTTATTTTTTATTGGTATTGTCTTACTACACACTATAACTTTATGGTTTAAAAGGTGGGTTAGCCTTGTTTTATTGCCAATGCTAACGTGACCACAGAAACTGAGCTTGCACCATTTCTTTTGCAAAAACGTGCTAATTCATTTGCAGTCGTGCCTGTTGTTATTACATCGTCAATAATAATAACGTGTTCAGGCATTGAATTGGTTGAATATGGATTGAGAATAAAGGCATTTTTTAAGTTTGTTCTGCGTTCACTACCACTTTTCCCAACTTGTCTATCAGTCGCTTTAACTCTAACCACACTATCAGAATGATATGAACAGGCATATGCTTTGGCGATTTTCTTAGCAATTAAATGACTTTGATTATAACCACGTTTTTGCCACCTAGACATGTGAACTGGCACATTCATTAATGTAGCTGACTTTTCAGAGCATATTGATGACAAGGCACTATGATTATTATGTATTAGTAACTGGCTCAGTAATGTTGAAAACTCGAAGTTTTGTTGATATTTCAATTGATTAATCCAAGTGGAAATAGGCCATTGATAAGGTGCAAGGCAAATTAAATTATCAATATAGTGATGTTGAAGGTCTTTAGAAAACTTGGGCTGGTTTAATAAGTTGGTATGTGGTTCAAAGGTAATTAAATCATTCAAACAAGTACTGCATAATAACGAGATTTCAGTATGTTTAGCTTTACATAATATACAGTGACCAAAGGCAGATGAAATACCTTTCAATAACCGTACTTTTTGGTAAACATGTTTAATTATGTTTGAATTTATCACCCGATGTACTCGCTATATTGGTATAAAAGGCTTTAGCTCTGCTGAAGTGTTCTGTAAAATTTATCGCTATTAGGTATATATAGCATAAAGTATAAAATTTAAGCAGTTTATAGGTTGTTGAATATGATTGAAAAGTTACAGTTTACTTCACAAGGGCAGGGTCAAACACTTGTCTTTATTCATGGTTGGGGTGTAAATTCAGCTATTTGGCAGCCTCTTATTCCAGAGTTATCAAAGAAGTATCAGGTCATTACAATTGATTTACCGGGTTTTGGCATGAATCAACATATACAATTGAGTGAATATAGCATTGATAATATTGCAAAATTGATTGTGAAATCTATTGGTATAACAGCAGATTATATTGGTTGGTCGCTGGGTGGATTAGTTGCAACGCATATAGCATTAAACTATTCAGAGTATATAAACAGTTTGATCACTGTTGCAAGCTCTCCTTGTTTTGTTGAGCAAGCCCATTGGCCTGCAATTAAACCAGAAATATTGAAAAGCTTTCATCAGCAATTGGCACAAAATCCAGAGCAAACCATTAAAGGCTTTCTAAAAATACAAGCAATGGGTAGTCCTAATGTTAGACAAGATATAAAGCAAATAAACACATTAGTGATGCAATATGATATGCCAAGTAAACAAACATTAAGTGACTCGTTAGTGTTATTAGAAACGAGTGATTATCGCCAAAGCTTAAATCAAATTACGCTACCTTTTTTACGTTTATATGGTCGCCTAGATGGTTTAGTGCCCAAAAGAGGCATTCATTTGGTGAGTGAACTTTCACCAGATAGTACAAGTTATGTTTTTCAACGTTCATCACATGCACCGTTTATATCAGAACCAAACGCTTTTATTGAGCAGTTAGAAATGTGGCTTTCACAGCATTAAAACTAAAAAATATCGTTGGTAATTGAATATTTGATATTTAAAAACAAACTAAATATCTTCATAGTTCATTAAGTTAGCTTATTTGAAAGGTATAAACTACAAAGAGTATTTTACTTTGCTACTTTTTTGTACGATAATTAAACAATTATTTATTGTTGTAATAAAATTAATCCTTAACCAATTCTTAACTACAAGCAGTATGGAAAAGTATTATGGCTATTCAATCAGCGTTTAACTCAGGTGTTCAAGGCTTTAACCGTGCTCAAGAAGCTGCTTCAGAATCAGCACTTGCTATAAGCCGTGCTAGTCTTAATGCTTCTGAAGCTCAACCTACTAGTTTTGACCTACAAGAAACTAATTCAATTACTGCGCCTGTTAACCCACCTGTCAATGCCGTTGATACTCAAAATGCGGCAAATAACCAAGCTCAATTGCCTGAGTCTCAATCAAATGACATTGTCGATCTTAATGAAGAGCTCGTTGACCTTAAAGTTGCTGAATTTCAAGCAGCAGCATCAACTAATGTAATTCGTACTGCTGATGAAGTATTAGGTACGCTAATTGATGTAACTGCATAGTCTTATGAATATCTCGTCTCAAAGTGCTGAGATACCTTTAGTTAATATTGCTAATCAAGCAACGACTAGTTTGCGAAGAGATAATGCGCAGCGAGATCTTATTACTAAACCTGAAGCCAGTGCTCAACCGGGCTCTGAAAAAGGTGTTGCATCAGATGCTGATAAATCACAAACGCCAGGTCAAAATGTTGATTCAATAGACTTTGAAAGTATTCAAGAGCAAATAGAATTAGAAAACTCTACAATTAATGAAAACCCTGATGATGCTAATGAACAAGCAGCTCAAGAAAGTGAAGAAGAATTAGCGGCAAATGAAGAAAGTACAGAAACTGATGACGTTGAAGAGCAGCCACCTGAAGTTGAATTTAGAGAAGAAATTAGAGCTTTAGAGAGTCGTGATCAAGAAGTACGTACACATGAACTCGCTCATGTCGCAGCCGGCGGTCAATATGCTGGTACACCTCAATATCAATATACGATAGGGCCAGATGGTCAGCGTTATATTACTGATGGTGAAGTATCAATTGATATAGCTCCTATTGATGGTGACCCCGCAGCAACAATTACTAAACTAAACCAAGTTATTAATTCAGCATTAGCCCCAGCAGAGCCATCAACGCAAGATAGACAAGTTGCTGCACAAGCATCACAGCTTATTTTGCAAGCACAATCACAACTTACCGAATTACGAGCTGCCGAAGCTGACGAGAATATCAGTAACAATACTGAAAGTACTGCTCGCGATGGATTAGAAACTAGCACGGCAAATGGTAATGATTTTGATCAATTTGTGAATGCTACTATTGCAGCACAAGATCGGGTTGTACCTTCGCGTTCACAAGAAGTTGATGCTAGAGCTGAACGTATTGAAAGCTTTTACAATGATATTACCCAGGCCTTTGATGGGCGAGCAACAAATAATTTTCAAATTGCGATTTAATTATTCGTACTTCTCTATTTATTCTAAATATTACTTCTAAAACTAAAAACTGTTATTAATACCATTCATGCAGTAAACGAAAAATGGCACTAATAGCAGTTTCATTGAATATTTTTAGCTATGTTAAATACCGTAATCAGCACGATACTGTTTAATATTGACTAAATGCTCAGACATCTCATCTTTATTTTCTAAATAGGTAATAAGATCTGTGAGCGTAACAATAGAGATAACTTTTGTTGCAAAATCACGTTCTACTTCTTGAATTGCAGATAACTCTCCTTTACCTTTTTCTTGTCTATCAAGTGCAATTAAAACACCTGATAACTCAGCATTATTATTTTGAATAATTTCCATTGATTCACGAATAGCAGTACCCGCTGTAATCACGTCATCAACTAACATGACTTTACCAGTAAGTTCTGAACCTACTAAACTGCCACCTTCGCCATGTGTTTTTGCTTCTTTACGGTTAAAGCAATATGGAATGTCTAACTTATGATGATCAGCTAAAGCAACCGCGGTGGTTGTTGCAATTGGAATACCTTTATAAGCTGGGCCGAAAAGTAAATCGAATTCAATGTCTGATTCTGCTAATGCTGATGCATAAAATCTGCCTAATTTAGCTAAATCACCACCTGTGTTAAATAAACCAGCATTAAAAAAATAAGGGCTTGTTCTTCCCGATTTTAATGTGAATTGACCAAATTTTAATACATTTTTACTTAAAGCGAATTCAATGAATTCTTGTTGATATGCTTTCATTTTATTTCCTGAAACGTTTAATTGTTATCAATTAACTATTTAATGCGGTTTTTTGAATATCGAATAATTCATTAATACTGTTTTTAGCGAGTTGCATCATTTCTTGCATTTCGTCGAAGCTAAACGGTGCTTCTTCAGCAGTACCTTGTACTTCAATTAATTTACCTGTTTCAGTCATAACAACATTCATATCAGTTTCAGCAACAGAATCTTCAGGGTAATCAAGATCAGAAATTGGTTCACCATTATAAATACCCACAGAAACGGCAGCAATCATGTGTTTTAACGGGTTAGTTTTAATGATACCTTTAGCGCGCATGTAATTAATTGCATCAACTAAGGCGACACAAGCGCCAGTAATAGAAGCCGTACGCGTTCCACCATCAGCTTGAATAACATCACAATCTATTGTAATCATATTCTCGCCAAGAGCTTTTAAATCAACTGCAGCTCTTAATGCTCTGGCAATTAAGCGAGAAATTTCTAATGTTCTACCACTTTGCTTTCCGCTTGCTGCTTCTCTTCGCATACGCGTATGAGTTGAACGAGGAAGCATGCCATATTCAGCAGTAACCCAGCCCTTACCTTGACCTTTTAAAAAGCGTGGAACACCTTCTTCTACAGTAGCAGTACAAATTACTTTAGTGTTACCAAATTCAATTAATATTGAACCTTCAGCGTGAGCTGTAAATTGACGAGTAATAGTAACAGGGCGAATTTGACTATTAGTTCTACCGCTTGGACGCATATGCATTTCTCTAAATAGGAATAAATTAGACATATTATAATGGGTGTTATTACATTTTGACAGCGTTGTACTTGAATATATTGAAGAGTCAAAATAGTTAAAAAATAGATATCTAAATCAATAAAGTATCGATACTAGCCGTTATCAAATAGTTCGGGCATAATTGTAAAAAACATTAATGAGTAACAACATGATTCATAGTATGACAGCATTTGCGCGCCATGAAATTAAAGGCGATTGGGGCAATGCAATATGGGAGATTCGTAGTGTTAACCAACGCTACCTTGAAACTTATTTCCGGTTACCAGAGCAATTTAGAAGCATTGAACCCGTTTTAAGAGAGCGTTTTCGTAAAGCATTAAATCGCGGTAAAGTGGAATGTAGTTTACGTTTTAATGCAAAAAATTCGGCACAAGGCGCATTAACATTAAACAAAGCGCTAGCGGCACAGTTAATTGAGAATGCAAGTTGGATTAATGAGCAAACATTAAATAGCCAAGTAAATCCAGTAGAGATATTACGTTGGCCTGGTGTAATGGAAACTGAAGAGTCTGATATGTCAGCTATACAGGCAGAAATATTAGCGGGTTTTGATACGGCATTAAAAGATTTTATAGAAGCACGTCAGGGTGAAGGTGAAAACTTAAAAGCGCTTATTATTCAACGTTTAGATGGTATTGTTAACGAAGCCGAAAAAGTTAAAAGCTATATGCCAGAAGTTATTGCATGGCAACGTAAACGCATTACGGACAAGTTTAATGATGCAAGCATAGACTTAGACTCTAGCCGTGTAGAGCAAGAACTTGTTTTACTTGCTCAAAAAATGGATGTTGACGAAGAAATAGATCGTTTATATAGCCATGTTAAAGAAACCAATAATATTTTGAAGAAAGGTGGCGCTCAAGGTCGTCGTTTAGACTTTATGATGCAAGAGTTTAATCGTGAAGCGAATACACTAGGTTCAAAATCGATTAATGCTGAAATCACCAATTCTGCGGTAGAGCTTAAAGTGTTAATTGAGCAAATGCGTGAGCAGATCCAGAATATTGAATAAATAAACTCATAATTCTAAGAGTTTAGAGTTTATTAACGAATAAAAAAAGCCCATTAAATAAATTATTTAATGGGCTTTAATATTTTTTGAGAAGTTAGTTCTCAGCTAAGTTGTTTACCAATCAGCTTCAACTTCTTCTGTTAAAACTCGTGGCCAAATTGAGTCACCGTTTTTGATGTAAAATTCATGTTCTTTTTTGAATTTCTTTTGAATACGACCACTTAAGTTAAGGTATAACTTACCGTCAGCAATTAAGAATGCTTTAGGGTTACTTTTAACTAATACTGCATTCTTACCAAGCGCGTAACCACAGTGACCACCGTATTGAGGGCGGTAAGCGTCAGGGTCTTTTTTGAATTTTTCTAAGTTTTCAGCAGAAGAAAAACGCCATTTAACATCTTTGTATTCTGTAACAAAATCGTCAATACCTTCAACAGGCTTACCTTCTGTGAAGTATGCAACAGTATCATAACCGTTAATTGCATAATCCCAGCTTTTTTTCATAAAAATTTCTTGTTTAGCAGCTGCGCTTGCAAATGGCATGATCACCATTAAAAGCACTAACATGAATATATTCTTTTTCATAAAAACCTCAATATTAATTAGTTAACCTATTAGATACGGCAATTTGATATTTTCTTTCAAAAAAAGTGAATTATTTTTATATTGTTAGAAAAACGATAAGTTATTGCCAATAGTAAAGGTAGATTATTTTTTACAATAAAGAATGTTTTTTGATGGTAGTTTTTCGGGTTTGTTGCAATTGGTTACAAATTACCTTTTTTTTATCTCTTAACGCAGTGAATTCTTTAGAGTTAATCAGCTAGACTTGTTAATCTTAATTCGTTTTTAATAAGTCAGTGTAAATTAATGTAAATAAAATTACGATTTCACTCGTACACGTTAAGATATAGTAAAATATATGTGTATTTTATTGCTAATTTCTCGTCATACACAATATAAATCATATAACACTATTAATAGGCAGGTTATAAAAATAATGAATCGCTTAAAGCACTTTTTACCTATGGTAATCAGTATATTTATTTTTTCATGTACCACAACTTCTGAAATTAGTGACCATGTCACTCACGTTGCTATGCCGAATAATTGGCAATTAAGTGAAGAGCAAGCTTCAGTAGAAAGTAATTGGTTAGCTAAATTTAATGATCCTCAATTGCAGTTTTTAGTTCGAAAAGCGCTTAACAATAATCGTGACTTATTAATTTCAGCATATGATTTGTCCATTCAAGAAGAAGAGTTAACCATTGACAAAACAGCGTTGTGGCCTGAGCTTGATCTAAATTTACGTAGTCGTCGTGACAAACGAACAGGTACAACGTTTGTGTCGAATGATGATGGTGACGATGAAGATGAATTAGAAAATTCTACAGTGCAAGAAATTGAAACGGCGTCTTTTTCTTCTGATCACGATCTTGATTTTAATATTAATTACGAGGTAGATATATGGGGAAAATTATCTGCCTTAGAGCGAACATCTTATTATAACCTTTTATCTGAAAAAGCTTCTTACGAAGAAGAGCGTCAACAGTTAGTGGTTAATGTAATTAATACGTGGTTTAACATAATTGAAGCCAATCAACTTTTACTAATTTTTGAAAAAGAAGCCCATAATAGTAAAGAAAACTTAAGTGTTATTGAAGCGGGTTATAATTCTGGCTTAACCGAAGCCTTAGATATTTATTTAGCTCGTAATGATTTGAATAGTTCACTTTCTCAAGTTGCAGAACAAAAGTTAGTCTCACTTCAATTAATACGTCAATTAGAGCAACTTATTGGCGATTACCCTGTCGGTAAGTTAATTGTTGATGCTGAACTACCTCTTATTAGTGACGATATACCTGCAGGCTTACCTTCAGAGCTTCTCAGTAGAAAACCTCAAGTTAAATCAAGTTGGTATAGTGTGTTAGCAAGTGATGCAAATGTAGCGTACCGACATAAACAGCGTTTTCCAAGTATTGATTTATCATTTTCAATTGGCAGTTCGCAAAGTGACTTAAACAATTTATTATCACCTGGTGCACTTGCTTGGTCGTTAATTGGTAATGTGTCAGCGCCGCTTTTTAATGGTGGCGGTTTATTAGCAACAGAAGACCGCGCAAAAATAAGCTTGAAACAAAGTGAACAAAATTATTTAAATGTTTTATATCGTGCATTTGAAGATGTTGAAAATGGTTTATCACAAGAACAAAGCTTAAAAGAGCGATATCAATATATTGTAACTGCGCAAACAAATGCACAATTTGCGGCAATGCTATCTTTTGAACAATATAAAAGCGGCTTAGTAACTTATACAACATTGCTAGACGCCCAAGATCGTTTATACAGCGCACAACGAAACCTTATTCAAATTAAACAACAATTACTAGAAAATAGAGTAAACCTTCATGTTGCTTTAGGTGGCAGTTTTACAACCGAATTATTAGAAAACAAGGCTCAGTAATAATGGATAAATTTCAAAAAAGAAAAATAGTCACCTCTATTATATTAGTGGCAATTACAGCACTGGTTATTTTTCTAATTATAATCAACCCACCTGAAAGTAAACGTAAAAAACCTTCTAAGGCGCCTCAACTAACTGTAGAGGCAGTTAAACTAAACCCACAAAACTACCAAGTAATGGTACAAAGCTTCGGTACGGTTGAGCCTAGTACGCAAAGTGTTTTATTTACCCAGGTTTCAGGGCAAATTAACTATGTTAACCCTCAGTTTAGAGCCGGAGGGTTTTTTAAAAAAGGCGATATTCTGATTGAATTAGATAATCGTGATTTTCAAGCAGAAGTTAAAGTCGCACAAGCTGCGCTTATTTCAAGACAGCAAACGGTTGAAGAAGAAAATGCCAGAGCACAACAAGCTAAAATTGATTGGCAGCGATTAGGTAATGGCAAAGAAGCTACGGCATTAGTACTACGTAAACCACAACTAGAAGCAGCTAAAGCACAAATGTTATCAGCACAAGCTGAATTTGAAAAAGCGCAATTAGCGCTAGAGCGAACGAAAGTGATTGCTCCATATTCAGGGCGAATTTTACAAAAACATGTTGATATTGGCCAAGTTGTTTCAAGCAATACAGAATTAGCAGATATTTATGCAACCGATTATGTCGAAATTAGACTGCCTATCAATAATAAAGATTTAGCTTTTATGAGCTTGCCAGAAGAAATAGAAAGTAACCAATTGGCTAATCAAAGCAATAAAGCGTATGCCCCTGTGATTATTTCTTCAACATTAATTGGTAACCAATTATGGCAAGGACAAATAGTACGTACGGAAAGTGCTATTGATGATGAATCTCAGCAGCTTTATGTGGTGGCAAATATATTAAACCCTTATGAAGCAAGCAGCAGTCAAGGTGGCCAAATTAAAATAGGGCAATACATCACTGCTGAAATTACCGGTAAAATACTAGAGCAAGTGATTGTTATTCCTAGTAGTGCCATTTATCAGGGGAGTTATGTTTATACGGTTGAAGAAGGTATTTTAAAACGTAAAAATATTACTATTTCTTGGCAGAATGGTGAGCAGTCTATTATTTCTTCGGGCCTTAATTTTGATGAACAATTAGTCTTAACGCCTTTAGGGCAAGTATATTCAGGTACTCCTGTCGCTATTGATGGGCAGCCTTTGGTCAGCAACAATCAACTTTCTAAGTCTGATACACGCCGTAAAAAGCTTGAAAAAATTGCAAAAGAAAAAAATATATCTATTGAAGACGTTATACAAGAGCAACAGCAAAAACGAGCTCAAAAAGGAAATAACTAATGTTTATAAGATTTAGAGCTTGGGGAAATCAATTATGATTGCTTGGTTTGCTAGAAATCATGTCGCGGCAAACTTGTTATTAATTACTATTTTAATAGCGGGTTTATTTAGTTTATCAGTGCGTATACCACTTGAAGTGTTTCCGTCAGTTGTACGTGATCAAGTGAATGTAAATGTTTCTTTGCGTGGTGCAACACCTGAAGATGTAGAGCAAGGTATTACTGTTCGTATTGAAGAAGCACTTCAAGACTTAGAAGGTATTAAAGAAATATCAAGCCGCTCTAGTGAAGGTAGCTCGTCAGTGACTATTGAAGTTGATAGTGACTATGAACCTCGTGAGATGCTAGATGATATTAAAAGCCGAGTTGATGCGATTAATACCTTTCCTGCTGATGCTGAAAACCCTGTTATTAGTTTAGCAGTAAAGACAGATGATGTTATCGATGTAACAGTTACCAGTATTCACGGTGAAAAAGAATTAAGAGAATATGCTGAAAAAGTAAGAGATGATTTACTTAAAATTTCTGAGGTTACACAAGTTGAATTACAAGGTGTTCGTGATTATGAAATAACTATTGAAATATCTCAAGATGCATTACGTCAATATGATTTAACTATTGGTGAAATATCATCAGCCATTTCAACATCAAGTGTTGATATATCAGCAGGTAATTTACGCTCAAAAGGAGGTGATATTTTATTGCGCTCTCAAGGTCAAGCGTATCGTAAAGATGAATTTGAACGCATTGTAGTAAAAACGAATAGTGATGGTTCTATTATACGTTTAGGTGATATTGCCAATATTAACGATGGCTTTGAGGAGAAAGCCTTTCGAGTTCGTTTTAATGGTCAACCTGCTGCTTTTATTGGTGTTTATCGCATTGGCGATCAAAGTGCAATTAAAGTAGCAAAAGCGGTACGTGATTACATTGATGAGCAGCAAGCACTTATTCCTGAAGGCGTTACATTAGACTCTTGGGCTGATGGTTCTAAAGTGGTAAAAGCGCGTATTTCTACATTAACCACTAGTGCAGTTCAAGGCGGTTTTCTTGTTCTGTTGTTACTCACCTTATTTTTGAAACCTTCGGTGGCTTTTTGGGTATTTATTGGTATTCCAATTTCATTTATGGGAGCGTTTATTGTTATGCCATTTGTTGGTGTAACATTAAATGCCATAAGTTTATTTGGCTTTATTTTGGTACTTGGTATTGTTGTTGATGATGCTATTGTTACCGGTGAA
>JALZUE010000010.1 GCA_023301705.1 Alteromonadaceae bacterium
GATCGATACGCACGTCCAATCGAGTTGAGCGACAAATCAGCTAACCAACATACGTTGGTGCTGGGAACAACTGGCTCTGGTAAAACGGTGACGGTTTGTAACATTGTTGAAAGTGCTATTAATCGTGGCATACCGCTTATCTATATTGATGGAAAAGGAGATTATGATCTGGCTTGCCGTGTTGCCCGCTACGGGCAAAAGCGAGATAAGCCTGTCTCTGTATTTTCCATGAAGGGTGAAAGCTTAAGCTATAACCCTCTATCCACTGGAGGGTTCACCTCTAAAAAAGATCGTATTATTGAACTGAGAGAATGGACGGAAGAACATTATAAGAAATTGGCCGAAGGCTATTTACAATGCGTCTTTAAGGTTATGGAGCAATGCAATATCCCCTGTAATCTTCATAGTCTGTCTGAGAACCTTGATTTAAAGAAGCTTAAATCATTGGTACGTCTGAATGAGGCTAATATACCAAATGCTCAAAAACTTATGGATGAGTTGAATAATCAAGATCAAGCCTCAAAAAGTATTGAAAGCCTTGTGGCTGAAATTCGTAATTTTACCTCTTCAGAAATTGGCGCATTATTTGAGATTGAAGACGGTAAACCAGTTTTAACTTTGGAAGATGTCATTAAGAATAATGGTGTGGCTTATTTTTGCTTACCTGCTTTGGAATTTCCTTCTATGTCCAAAACATTGGGACGTTTGATTGTAAATGATTTAAAAGCCACGATGGCGCAGAGCTTGTCTAATTCTAATATCAAGGATGTCTACGTCATCTTTGATGAGTTTTCAGTATTTGCGGGGGAACAAGTTTTGAACGTGATTAATATGGGACGTAGTGCGGGTATTCATGCAGTATTATCAACACAGAGCCTGTCTGATATTGCATCAGGGCGTAAAGAAAACGCAGATCATTTTGTTAATCAAGTCGTTGGAAACTGTAATAACTTCATATTGCACCGCCAGAACTCACCAGAAGATGCAGAGAAACTGGCTGAAATGATGGGAACAAGAAACACGTTAGAATATACAGCGCAAGTCAGCCAAGTCGGCCCAACAAATATGGGAACGGTGCGAAGAACGCGGGGGTTTATTGCCCACCCTGATGATATCAAATCATTACAAACAGGCGAAGCTTTTTTCTTTTCTAAAGAAGGCAATAAAGTCACAAAAATGAAAGCGAGGATGAGTAAAATATGACTAACAGTAATCTTGATAAATCTGCAAGAAACAAAGAAATCCAAAAGATTACAAAGTGGCTGAAATGTCATATTCAGCAAGTTCTAAAGGAAACTGAAGTAGAAAACATACAATCGTTACATGCCCATTTTTCAGCACACAAAGCACAATATATAAATTTGAAGGAAGAAAAAATTCCATCTGTTGAACATTATATTTCATTGTTTTTAGACGGCCTTCGTGCAGACCTATCTAGTAAAAAGAAATCTACATATACTGAATTTTATGATCGTTTAATGCAATCGGACATTTCAAGAGATTATCTTTATGAATTTTTAAGAAGAACCTATCTTAAACAGTATGAAAGTTTATCAAAAAATAAGCCTGACTTTCAGTCTTCGGAGATTTGGATAGGGCAGAACAATGCGGATTATGGCTTACTAATTACGCCAAGGTTTAAAGATGGATCGTGGGAAAATGATGAAAGTGAAATAAGGCACTTTGAACAAAGTTACTGGTCAATCGGACATGTTATTAAAACAGGATTTGTTATTCCAGATAGGGATGAAAAAATAAACTTTTCTAATATAAATGATTATCTAGTTTTTTTTGAACATACTTTGGTTCGGCATACTGCTTCTGAATATCAAAGGCAAATAGGTAAACTTTATGCTGACTATGTCAGAAAATCTGATAATCCAGATAATATCTTGTTGCTAATCCCTGAGCTTCGTTACCAAGGTAGAGACAAGTTGCATAAATATCGTTTGGACTTTTGCGTTATTGATGTGAACTCTAATAATAAGATTGGGTTTGAATTGTCACCATGGTCATCCCATGGCCGATTAAGCGGTACCCGTAATAAAAATCAGCAAGAAATTAATAAGGTAGCCTCTAAAAATTTTGAAAATGAAATGAGAAAACAAAAAGATTATTTTAAAAATTTAGGAATTTTCTACTTAATTTACACAGATACTAATTTAAAAGATACAGGTGCAATTTTTGAAGAAATGAAGTGCTACTTGGAGCCTAGCCATATTGAAACAAAGATAAAATCTAATTTAATTCAAAGCTTTAGAGAAGGAAAAATATGATGAAATACAGCAAAATTTTTATGTTGGTCTTTATGGCCTTTTATTCAACAATTCTGATGACATCACTTATCTATTCGATACGTGATGCTTTTCAAGGAGGTCATATCTCTTTAGATATGCCAGTTGTTTTTAGTTCTTTCCTTTGGAGCGTTGTGATCATGGGCATAGCCTTGGTTATATCAATAAGCTCATACGGCGATAAGATTGCCTCTCTATTCTTAACCATGCGTAAAACCAGTTTGCGTGAAGAAGAAAAAATAAATCCAGCCTTGGACATGATTAAAAAGCAGTATCGTCAAAAATTTGGCTCTGATTTAAACATGAAAATCTATGTAATGGACGAGCCTCATATAAACGGTATAGCTTTGGGTAAGCAAACGGCAGCAGTTTCGACAGGTCTTTTAAAGGTAGGAACAGAAGATGAAATTATGGGCATCATAGCGCATGAGGCAGGACATTTGCATCATAAAGATGGCGTCTTTAGTTTGGCTTTTATAACGGCCTCTTTGCCGACAGTATTCTTAAATAATTTGTTACGTAGGTGTTTTGGCATAGGTTTACCATTTAAGTTTATGCCCACAAGTATGCAAGATTTCGGCTGGGCATGGGGCTTTTTCATTGTCATCATGTTTATGATGTTTTTCGTTTATTTCTTGGTATTCTTAGTTTTAAGCTTCCCTGTTTTATGGCTTTTACGATCATTTGAAACAATGACGCAATGGCCTATTGAATATAAGGCTGATCAATTTGCGAATAAGCTTGGACATGGTGAAGCGTTAATTGAATTATTTGAGCGCATTGAAGATGAAGATATTCGGAATGAGACAGGATTTTTAAGAAAATATCTCTATTCACATCCGCCAACAGCACTGAGAATTGATAGGATAGAACGTGAAATGTTAGGCGTGGCATCATGAGTAAAGTAAGTGACGGAATTTTACAAAACATTCAAGATTCCGTTGATTATACAAATGACGATAAAAGCAAAGCCAAAGAACGGATTATCTTTAACGACCCTTTACAGAGTGAGCAGGAATATGAAGCTTGTTTAAAGCAAGTGGAAAAGATTTTCTTTGCAAAGCCCAATACGCCAAAAGGTGATGAATTAGATAAGCTGTGTAAATTGGTTCATGATTATGAAGAAATTCACTGTAAAATAGAAACATAAAGGATATTAAGAATGTTAGAAATTCCACTAGATGAAGCTTTTAAAAATCTTCCAACAGATATTCAAGAATCTATAATTGGACTAAAAGACCATTTTTCTGCTGAATACGAAGTTTTAAAATCAATACGCGATGCGTTAGATTTTCCACAAAATGAAGGAGCAGACTTATTCTTTCTTATTCAGCAACGCATTGCAGGAAAGACATTCTTTTAAACAATTATGGGGCATCCTTCTTTTTCAAAACCTGCGCATTCATACATCCCATATCTTAAATGATAACCTAATGGATTTGAAATAATTTGAGTGTTTCCAACCTTTTGGTTATCCCACTCATGCGTATGACCATATATCCAATAATCAGGCTGATATTCCTCGATTATTTCAATCATATCTAACGAGTTGAATGCAGGTTGAAGCTGGCTATTTTTAAATTGACTGTTCGGATTGATAACAGGTGCATGATGCGTCATCACAATGCGAGAGCCTGACAAATCTGTTTCAAACCATTGGATTAAATTGTCTTTAAATTCCCTATGCAAGACAACGCTATCTTCGGGTTTAAAAATTGTACCGTCATTGTTTACGATATATTTGAAATCAGGCATATTGTGTTGGGCATGTTGCATCGCAAGTGGATTTTCGTCAAAAAAATTAGTCCACATCGTGCCACCAAAAAATTGATTGCCTCCGATAGTAACGCCCTCATCTTTTAGAAACTGAACTTGCGGGGCATATTCTTTTAAATTTTTCCGTAGAGCATCTTCACCATCTTGCATTGGCTTGTGAGTGTAATATTCGTGATTGCCTGTAACGTAAAGCACAGGCTTATCCCAGCTTTCTAATAATTGAATTAATGGGGACGTATTGTTAAGTGAGATTATATCACCCGCTAAAATAAGGACATCGCCCTCAATGTCTTCAGGCAGTTTCCAGCCATGTTCAAATTCTAAATGTAGGTCACTAAATGTTATGATTTTCATGCCAAATTATAGCATTTTTAGATGAAGAACTTAAGGTTTAAGTCGATTTAATGGCATATTTATTGACCTGATTTAGTCAGTTTTTTTTGTAATAATTATTTTTGAAATATTGGCTTATCTTGCGTTCAATTATAAAGATTGGCATCATAATAGGTAAAAACAGGCAATATATAAAAGGATATAAAATGAAGGTATTTAAAATTGATGAAAAAAATATAAGAGTTATCTATGGCAAGATGTTAAATGAACTAACTTTAGATTGGACAATTAGGGATTTAGGAGAGCTTAAAAATCAATTAGACTTTGCGCTTGGCTACGAAGACCAGTTACCATCTTTGAAAAAAGCAAAGTACAAAAATCTAAAGATACATAAAGGCTCAAATCATCTAGACATTATAGATTATCATGTTGGCACGTTAAATTTATTGACCATTGAAGATCATTTTTTCAATAAATAGCACGAAAATACACACCATATAGTTGTGCTTTATAAACGCTATTTGATGTATTGAAGGTTAAAAGCATTTAACTCATAAAAAAACAAGAAAATTTCATGAAATTTAAAGAGCTTCATAGATTTAAAGCTAAGGGACTTTGTCCCTCGCGCCGCAAGGGTCTGGCGATAAACGCTTATCGGCCTTTTCCCCAATCTTCCTTCATTACATTCCGTGCAGACTGGGAGATACCCCTTTAGGCCGAACGCGCCCTGTGCGTTTGCTACCCCACCCTCGGCGGGAGCCAAGGTTGCATATACGCAACCCATTTCCAAAGAGGAGAAAAACATGACAACTTTATTTGCACAACCCTATGATATATGCGCTAAAGGCTTTTATTTTGATACAGCCGAGCAGTATGAGAAAAAATCAAAAAATTTAATGAACGACTATGGACAACTTGTTGAAGAATTTGAAATTCAATTCATAGACGGCGAGATCATAAACGCAAAGTTATTTAATGCGTTGGAAGTACACCAAGGGAATTTAGGCTATTTTTTAGATATAGCCAAAGAATGGGACGAAGACGAAAAAATCAAAGTTATTCTAGCCGTTGGAGAATGTGGCTATAACTTTAATCTTGGACAGGATGATCCTAATCAATTTGAGATTGATATATATGAAATTGATACAATGCGCGAACTTGCCATTGATTTTGTAGAGCAAGGGCTTTTTGGTGAAATTCCTAGCAATATTCAAAATTATCTTGATTATGATGCAATCGCTTATGATTTATCTATGGATTACAGCCAAACAACCATTGATACAGCGCACTATATTTACCGCATGGAATAAAAACCTCAATTAAATCGTATGAAATCAGCTAAATTCCCTTAAATGGGAATTTAGCTAAAGCATGTTTCTATAACAAAATCAGTAATAAAATGCGATTTAATATCATAAATACGAAAGTTACCAAATAATTGATTAATATAATTTACGCGTTTAAATCATAAGTTTGTGTTGCTATATTGAGCGCTAAATTTTTACGGTATCGTTCTCCATTCCTCTCAGCAATGTTGTTCATCGATTAAAAATTATTTGGTGAAACTTTTTTTATGCTCATACGTACATATTACAAGTGATATAAAAGTATATATACGGTACAGGCTGTATATAATCACAGCTTAATTAGAGTGGATTGGACTTTATTTTCAAATAATTACATTTAATACTATAGATTAAGTTGAAAATTATGTACTTTATTAACTATAATTATATTCAGTATTGAACTTCAACACTGAATATCTGTCATAAAAGCGTAATTAATATATGCTTTTATGTTTAACGGGAATTAGTTAACGGCATCTATATTGCTACATAAACTTGTAATAAGTATATATAAAGTTATATAATCCCGCGCCTGTACCTTTTATAGGTAGTAAAATTTGCAAACCTAGTTAAGGTGCGAATTAATCTTTGAGGAAATGTTATGAAAAATGTATTTTTAAATAAAACCATGAATGACGGATATTGTGGTCTTGTAGCGGATGAAGGCTTTTTAGAAGAAGGCTTTTTAGAAATTCGCTGCATGTAACTTACAACTCATTCACACCTCAAAAATCTCCATCACGGAGATTTTTTTATTTAAGGAGAAAAATATTAGATGGAAACCTATAGCCCTAAGCACACCTTAAAGGAATTTTGCACTCTCGGTAATCCGTCAAACTATGTGTTTTTTTTCTAAGTATCTTGATTTCATTTTTTATAGGGTTAAGAGAAGTAGATTTATTCAACCTTACTAACGGAGAAAGAATAGCTCTACATCCTGTATATGTTGAATACTCATTAGTTTTTTGGTCGATTGCTTGGGCATCGTTCGCTTACAGCCTAACGCTTCCGTTAATTAAAGTTAAAACCAAACCATTTGGTAATAGATTTTCACTTTTCGGTTTTGCCGTCCTTGGCATGTTATTTGTTACGCTGCTTATTTTTATAGTCACTAATTGGCAAAGTACAGCTACTAACAACCAAGAAGAAATGATCTCAATAGTGGGATTGATACTTGCCTCTATTGTTGCTATTTTCGGCTGGTTTGTTCAATACCAAGTTAGTCGTCATAATAATCGTATTAATCATTCTCTCAATGTCCTACTGCAAACAAGGTTATCTGAAGAGTTCCAGCGGCATAGTCGCGCATCAAGTAGAACATACCCAAATAGAAAGTTTTCAGTAATACCGACTGAGGATATCGATTTTTATTTCAGTGGAGATGTTGAAGGTAGTTCATGCCCAAAACAGCAACAAAAAGTAAAAGCTATATCGGCTCAAATATACATAATAAACCATTATGAATTTCTATCATGCGGTATAGAGAGCAACGTTCTAGATGAAGAGTTATTATACAAGACATTAGCTGGGATAATTTTACGCCAAATAGAAAGGTCCGAACACATAATTAATCACTCAAAAAGTATTTCACCTAAAACCTTTGAGCATTTATTAAAAATTAAAGAAAGATGGGCTACTAGACATCATTTTGAATCTCACGGGAATAACAAAACAGCTGATTAACCCTTTTGGGATCTACAAAATTTTACCTGTAAATATTACTTTGCCTACTATGGTGCAGTTACCGTTGATTTTTACAAATTTATTTGGCTAGACGGGGTTTAGGGCATTTTTATTACCATAAATAACCAGTTTCTTAAATGTAGCTTGGTTTTCACCACCTAAACAAGCAACTACATAACGACTATTGTCTACTTGTACTTCTAGATCAAAATAGAGTAAATTAAATTCCGGCGGTATAGGTGATGTACTAAGCAAGCTATCTAACTGCTAATCAGCAGCTAGATAGGTGTGAACTAGTAGTTGTATCTTGATACTTAAATAATTACCCAAACTTTTGTATTTTTGATTATTTTTTAAGCTTACTAAATGCATCAGCAAAAGCATTACCCATTGCGGCGTTTGCTGGTTCTTTAATTTTCTTCTTTGTTTGTTTTGGCTTTGAACTATGATTCTGTGATTTATTCATCGCCTGTGATGGCGAAGTACTCTTAGTATGATTATTTTCCTTAACTACCTCATCTAATCGCATGGTTAAACTAATGCGTTTACGTTCAGCATCAACTTCTGTCACTTTAACTTTTACAATATCACCTGCTTTAACAATTTCACGAGGGTCGCTGACAAACTTATTTGTTAACGATGAAATGTGTACTAAACCATCTTGGTGAACACCAACATCAACGAAAGCGCCAAAATTAGCAACATTCGAAATAACCCCTTCAAGCACCATGCCCACAGTTAAATCGTGAATAGTTTCAACACCTGCTTTAAAACTAGCTGTTTTAAACGCCGGACGCGGGTCTCTACCCGGCTTTTCTAACTCGGCAATAATATCTTTAATTGTTAGCTCAGTAAAATGAACATCATCGCTCTGTTGAATATCAATAACGTTCACTTTTTTTAAGCTTTCAGGTGACGCGATAACATCAGATAAACTTTGATTTAACTGTTGCACAATTTTATCAACAATTGGATATGTTTCAGGGTGAACACCCGATTGTTCTAACAAATTTTTACCTTCACGAATTCGTAAAAAGCCAGCCGCTTGTTCATATGCTTTAGGTCCTAAACGTGCAACGTTCAATAATTGTGTTCGTGTTTCAAAGCGCCCATTTTTTTCACGGTAATCAACAATGTTTTTTGCCATGGTTTTATTTAAACCAGCCACGCGTGTTAACAATGACGCTGAAGCACTATTTAAGTCAACCCCAACGCGGTTCACACAATCTTCAACAACATTATCTAATTGCTGGCTTAATTGGCTTTGATTTACATCATGTTGATATTGCCCTACGCCTATTGCTTTAGGGTCTATTTTCACGAGCTCTGCTAATGGGTCTTGTAACCTGCGTGCAATTGATACTGCTCCTCGAATTGATACATCAAGATCAGGAAATTCATTAGCCGCTAGTTCTGACGCTGAATATACCGATGCCCCTGCTTCACTAACAATAATTTTATTAATTTCAATACCGTATTCGCTATCAATAAGCTGCTTAATTGCATCGCCAGCTAATTTATCACTTTCACGAGAACCCGTACCATTACCAATAGCAATTAATTCAACTTTAAATTGCTTCGCTAAATTCACTAATGTACGTACTGATTTATCCCAATGGTTTTGTGGTGCATGAGGAAATATCGTAGCCGTTTGTAATACTTTACTGGTTGCATCAACAATCGCAATTTTACAACCGGTACGTAACCCAGGGTCTATACCCATAGTAACTTTTGAACCGGCTGGTGATGCCATTAATACATCAGATAAATTGGTTGAAAACACGTTCATCGCTTCTTGTTCTGCGCTTTCTCGTAATTTTCCTAACAATTCATTTTCTAGTGTTGATTTTAATTTATGTTGCCAAGCACTTCGAATAACTTTAGTTATAAAAGCCGCAGCTGGTTGGCTTGATAAACGTAAATGGTAATGATCGGTAATAATTTGTTCTGTACTCGCTACCTGACCTTTCTCTTGATGTGGATCAACATTTAGCGATAACCTTAGAAAGCCTTCATTACGGCCACGGAACATAGCTAATGCTCGGTGAGAAGGTACTAACTGTAACTTTTCAGAGTGTTCAAAATAATCTCTATACTTAGCACCTTCTTTTGCTTTACTTTTAATTCCTTTACTCACAACATGTGCTTGTTTTACACAATGATTACGCAATTTTTGAAGCAAATTTGCATCCTCTGCAAAACGCTCTGACAAAATAGCAATAACGCCATCTAAAACATCATCAACATTGCTAAATAGCTTCTTACTATTATCGTTACCCGTTTCATCAACCTGTATATATTGCTTAGCTTCTTGTTCCGGCACTAATTGCCAATTTTGGTATAGAGCATCGGCAAGAGTTAGCAGCCCTGCTTCAATGGCTATTTGCCCTTTTGTTCTTCGTTTAGGACGAAAAGGTAAATATAAATCTTCGAGGCGTGTTTTATTATCTGCTTTTATTAACTCTGCTTTTAACGCTTGCGTTAGCTTACCTTGCTCATCAATAGTATTTAAAATCACTTCTCGGCGTTCATTCAAATCACGTAAATACGTTAAACGTTGAGCTAAATGACGTAAGTGTCCATCATCTAACCCTTGTGTTTTTTCTTTTCGGTAACGGGCAATAAAAGGCACTGTTGCACCATCATCTAATAAAGCAATAGCAGCAGTAATTTGCTTAGGCAATACATTTAATTCTTGAGCAATTTGTTCAGCAATAAGAGTCATAAAACACATTTAATTAATACGGTAAAAATAATGCTCATAATTATGCGTTAATTACCAAATAACTAAAAGTATTAGCGAGAGAAAAGCAGATAAAACTCTCATACGCCCAATTAAATAAATGATGCTTTTACTTGTTAGATAAATTCAATAATAATCAAATGCAATCACATATTTCTTTTTACAAACTCATTAGTAAGTTAGGAACTATATTGAAAAGTCTTTATATAACCCGCGAAGGCTGGGAGCGCTTAGATCAAGAATTAAAATATTTGTGGAAAGATGAACGCCCTAAAGTGACCCGTGCCGTTTCAGCCGCAGCAGCACTAGGTGACAGAAGTGAAAATGCCGAATACATTTACGGTAAAAAACGGTTAAGAGAAATAGATCGTCGAGTACGCTTTTTAATGAAACGCTTAGATGATTTAACCATTGTTTACCCTGAAAAACAGCAAGAAGGAAAAGTATACTTTGGCGCTTGGGTGACTTTACTCACCGAACAAGATGAAGAAGTTGTTTATCGTATTGTTGGCCCTGATGAATGGGATGTCAAAAAAGGAGAAATCAGCATAGACTCGCCAATAGCAAGAGCTTTAATCGGCAAACAAGTAAATGATGAAATTACCGTTACCGTTCCTGAAGGAGAAAGAATGTTAGAAATATTGAGCATTAAATATCACAATGAATAATAAATAGCTTTCATCTTTATCAATAATACTCTATAAATAACTTACTTCTATAAACGTTGATTTTATTGAATTATCTTTATGATTTTAACTGTTTTTATGTGCTTTTTTAATTTAATAAACATAATTTATGGTTATTTTTATTAAATTAAATACATATTTTTGAAATTTAATTGAATATGCTCAGTTCTTATTAAGCGTGAAGTAAATGAAAAAAAGAAATTTAAAAATATAATGATCACTAATTTTAGCGTGGTTATTATCAACAATTAATTATCAACAATTAATTATCAAATGAGGATACGACATTATGAATAAGCAACAAGCAAAATTAGCTTTAGTTTTAGGTTGTGCAATTGCCGCTTCAGGTACCGCAGTTGCGGCTCCAAATGATCAATTAACGCTTGCTGAAAATGCTCCTGAGCAAATTCAACTTGCTGTTTCAGAATGGAAAAAAGGTACACGCTTACGTGGCCGTAAAGACAAATGTTTTGGTATTGCACTAGCTGGTGAAAACGATTGTGCTGCTGGCGCAGGTACTAGTTGTGAAGGTACTTCTACAGAAGACTTCCAAAAAGATGCGTGGACATATTCACCTAAAGGTTCATGTGAATTTATCAATTCTCCTCATGGTCCAGGTTCTAAAAAGCCTATCTCTTAATTGAGGGAACGAGCTATGTATAATTCATTGCCAGCAGACGCTGGCATTGGACTTAAACCTGAGTTTTTTTCAGAATTACTGAATTATAATCAACTTGGTCTTTGGTTTGAAATTCATGCTGAGAATTACTTAATTAGCGGTGGGCCTAGGCTCGATACGTTAATTGAAATAGCTCAAAAAACACCTATTAGTATACATGGTGTAGGGGCTTCATTAGGAAGCCCTGAACCTATTAGCAATGATCATCTACAACGTATTAAACGTTTGTGTGAATTAGTACCATTTGCTTCATTTTCTGAACATATTGCTTGGTCAGGCTTTGAAGGCAATTATTTTAATAATTTAATGCCTGCACCGCTAACAAAAGCAAGTGTAAAGTTCACTTCTGATAATATTAATCGTTTACAAGATGTCATTCAACGACCCATTTTAGTTGAAAATCCATCTAATTATATTGAATTAATGTCAGATCTTGGCGAAGCAGATTTTTTAATGCAATTAGTCAATAATACTGGTTGCGGTTTATTACTTGATGTAAATAATCTTTATATCAGTGGTAATAATATAAATATAGATGTTCCTGCTTATATCGACACTTTAGATAAAGATGTTATTGGTGAAATTCATATTGCTGGCCATACTGAAGATCCCAATATTCCTAATCTATTAATTGATTCTCATGATGCACCTATTGCAACAAATGTATGGGAATTGCTTGATAGTGTTTTACTAAAAACAGGCCCTAAACCAGTTTTAATTGAACGCGATTCAAACCTCCCGCCATTATCAGAATTAATGAAAGAAAGAGACTTTGCTTCTCAAATTATTCAATCTAGTCGCCAAAGGCTTGCACATGGATGATTATTTTTCGGCATTAGCACAATATGTAAAAAATAATGATAGTACCGCTATTCGTTCGTTTCTAAGTAATGATACCGATGAGCAAAAACTTATTATTTTTAGAAATACGTTTCTTTCATCATGTGTTGAAACCTTAAAAAGAAGATTTCCATCGTGTGTTACTGTTTTAGGTAATGATTTTTTTCATGAAATATCGCGTCAATATGTTGAATTAAATACACCGCGCTCAAAAGTATTAGCCGACTATGGTGAATCAATGCCTGCTTTTTTAGATAATGCGCTTAAAGCACAAAATTTAGAAAATTTAGGTTATGTTACTGATTTAGCAAAACTAGATAATGCATGGAATGAAGTATATTTTGCGTCACGAAATATACTACCAAATGAACAAGACTTAGCACGCTGGATGGAGAATATTGATTCAATATCGCTTTCTTTGTGTACAAGTGCTTCATTAATTATGACACAATGGGGTGTTTCAAACGTTTGGTCTGCTCTTAAATCAGGTGCACTAACTGAACAATATGAAATAACTCCTGAAAAAGAATATATTTTAATGTGGAGAGATACTGAAGGCCTTATATTGCATCATTCTTTAACACACGAAGAGTGGTTATTTATCTACAGTATTAAGCAAGGAAAGTCTCTCACATTAGCAGCAGAAGAAGCATCAGGCACTGGTGAAATAGATATCAGTACAGTTTTTTCTCAACTTATAGCCAATAATTTATTAATTGAGAAGGTTTAACAATGAATTTAATAATTTCTTTATATCAACAGTTTACGGGTTTAGCGAATCGATTCGCTTCAGACATTACATTATTACTTTTGCGCTTAATGGTCGCAAAAATATTTTTAGATTCAGGTTTATCTAAATGGACTGGTTTTTTACAGTTTAATCAAGATAAGTATGACTTATTTTTATATGAATTTTTCTGTCCTGACCCTATACGCGAAGGTGCATTATTGTTATGTAACCCTAAAACTCTAGATTATGTCGATGGTTCTCTAACAGTTTCAATTGTTGAATCATTAGCCTTAATTGCCGGTGTTATGGAAGTAGTATTGCCAATATTATTAATTCTTGGCATTGCAACGCGTATTGGCGCTGCTGGTCTAATGGGTATGACATTATTCATTCAATTGGCTGTTTTCCCAGAATGGTCTCATTGGTGGAATCCAGCAGGATGGTGGTTCTTAACATTACTAGCTATCTTCTCATTTGGCCCAGGTAAACTTTCTTTAGATAAATTATTAAAGTTAGAAAAATAGTTTCTAATTAAACTAACTGTTTAAACGATAAAAAGCAGAGCAAAAGCTCTGCTTTTTTGTGCCTAAAATTAAGATAATTATTGAATTAAATTAGTCGTCATTGGTATTATATTGTTCGTTTTTCTTAATAATACAGCTTCTTATGAACAAAAGTTTAATCACGAATGTAATTGCATTGCTTACCACACTTTTAGGTTACTTTTTCCATCAACCTATCATTTTCAATATTGGTATATTTGCATTATCAGGCGCATTTACTAATTGGCTAGCAGTGCATATGTTATTTGAAAAAATTCCAGGGTTATACGGTTCAGGTATTATTCCTAATCGCTTTGAAGAGTTTAAGGTAGGTATTCGCCAGTTAATTTTAGAACAATTTTTTACCGAAGAAAATATTCAGCGTTTTTTAAGTTCAAGCTCTTCAAGTAGTCAATCACTAAACTTAGCTCCTGTCATTGATAGTGTAGATTTAAATCCGGCTTTTGACGGTTTAGTTGATGTCATCGAAAAGTCTTCATTTGGCGGTATGCTAGCTATGGTCGGCGGCAGTGAGGCCTTACAGCCAATGAGAAAGCCATTTATTGAAAAAATGAAACATCAAGTCATTGATATTACACAAACCGATGCATTTAATGAGAGCTTACAAAAACATTTAACTAATAGTAATGTCACCGATGGTATATATGACAAAGTAAGCTCAATAATAGAACAACGACTAAACGAATTAACACCTACTTTAGTAAAAGAAATCATTCAAAATATGATTAAAAAACATTTAGGCTGGTTAGTGGTATGGGGTGGCATCTTTGGTGGAACCTTTGGTTTAATTGCAGCAATAATATAACTCACTCTAGCTCAGGGTTAAGCTATTAAAACACCTATCTGCGATGTTATTTATGGCAACGTTATGTGATTTTTAGCCAAATATTCAATAACAACGTAAATATGCCATTTAATTGATTACTTTTTGATACTTGCCCTTTAATTTAAGGCACTTTATCGGTATCCTTGCGGTTTATTTTTGGGAAGATATATTGTCATCACGCAATCATGTGTGTAAACAACCATCCCGCTATTGTTTATAAGGTGATTTGAGCCATGTTTAGTCGCTTACAAGCTTTACCCGCTGATCCTATTTTAGGTTTATCTATTAAATATAAAGCTGATACTAACCCTCTTAAAATTGATTTAGGTGTTGGCGTTTATAAAAACGAAGCCGGTGAAACAACTATTTTAAATTGTGTTAAAAAAGCTGAAAAGTTTCGTTTAGAAAATGAAGTCACCAAAACCTACATTGGTGGTGCTGGCTCTGCATTGTTCAATGAACAAATGACATCATTAATTTTTGGTGATCACAAAGTGATTACTGAAAACCGTGTTAAAACAGTTTCAACACCAGGCGGTACTGGTGCATTACGTGTTGCTGCAGAATTTATCAGCCGTTGTAAAACTGGCGCTAAAATTTGGTTATCAAACCCTACATGGGCAAACCACAAGGGTGTATTCAGTGCAGCTGGTTTAGATATTCAAGAATACGCATATTACGACTACGAAAATAAAACATTAGATTTTGATGCAATGTTAAATGCATTAAAACAAGTAGGCAAAGACGATTTCGTATTATTGCATGCATGTTGTCATAACCCTTCAGGTATGGATTTATCGCAAGAGCAATGGCAACAAGTTGCGGCTGTAGCTAAAGATGTTGGCTTTACACCTCTAATTGATATGGCATACCAAGGTTTTGGTGACGGCTTAGAAGAAGACGCTTATGGCGTTCGTTTAATGGCTGAAACAGTAACAAACATGATTTTATGTAGTTCATGTTCTAAAAACTTTGGTCTATACCGTGAACGCATTGGCGCATGCACAGTTATTGGTGAAACACCAGCAACAACCGAAATTGCATTATCAATTATTGCGAATGTTGCACGTACAATTTACTCTATGCCACCAGCACATGGTGCTGCAGTTGTTGAAACTATTTTAACATCTGAAGAATTACGTAACGAATGGTATGTAGAGCTTGCTGAAATGCGTAACCGCATTAATGATAACCGAAGTGTTATTGTTGATAAGTTAAAAGAGAAAGGTGTTACACGTGATTTCAGCCATATCTCTACTCAAAAAGGTATGTTCTCGTTCTTAGGTATAACCGCAGAGCAAGTACAACGTTTACAAGACGAATACAGTGTTTACATGGTAGGTTCGAGCCGTATGAGTATTGCGGGTATTTCACCGAGTAATGTTGATCATTTAGCTGAATCAATTGCAAAAGTACTATAGTTAGCACTTTTATTATCATATGAAAAAAGCCGAATAGATAACTTCTATTCGGCTTTTTTATTGGATGAATATACGCATTAATATACTCTTATTTAGCATGAACTGAGAGTAATTCTGAACAATCCGTAATACTATATTCAATTCGATTTCGCCCATTATTTTTTGCCTGATAAAGTAACTCATCAGCTTGCTTCAAAGCAATATCAATTTCATTAACACAATCAATACTGACACAACCCATACTGACAGTAATATTAACTAAAATATTACCTGTTTTATTTTCTTTAGTAAAAGGGGTTTTTTCAATAATATTTTTTATTTTTTTAGTGACTTCTAAGCCTTGCTCTAATGATGTGGATGGAAAAATAATTAAAAACTCCTCACCACCTGTTCTAGCGACAATATCAGTATCACGCGTATTAGTTTTTAATAACATAGCAATATGCTTTAAGACTTCATCACCAATATCATGACCATAGGTATCATTGACTTTTTTGAAGAAATCAATATCAAGTACAACAAACATTAATGGTAAATAATTCTGTGGCGAAGATATTGCCATTTTAAAAAATATAGACTCTACAAATCGTCTATTGGGCAAAACGGTTAATGGGTCAGAATTCGCTTGTCTTTGCTTTTCAAAATTCATCATCGCTAACTCTTCATGACTTCGCGATCTAAAAAATTCATTAATAAAACAGAAAGCCATATTAACAATATATGATGCTATAAATCGTGAAGTTTCTTCCGAACGATACTCAGCAAGAATATATTCAGGGTTAATAAGCATAACTGCTAAACCAATGAATATAATAATATTTAAAATGAGTCCTTTGACATGACCAAAAAATACAAATAATGTAATTGGTACTAAAAAAATCCAATAAAGGCCTGTATTTTCATTCCCACCACTATAAACTATAGATAAGAAGAACGGCGCACTTACAATAGCATACAGAGATAATGCTATATTTAATTTCTTGTGCCATTGTAATAAAATCACATTAAGGAATAAAAAAGCAGAGCCTGAAAGCAGACTTAATTTTAACAATGGTTGATGATCAAACGAGGCATTCAAACCAAAGTAAAGAATAATCAAACCACCGATATAGGTACAAGCATTCAAAACCAACAATTTTCTTTTGATATCAACGCTATCGCTTGACTCTAAACTTATAAAATTATTCCACCACTCTAATTGCACATTATATCCTTATATTGAACAGCTCATGATTGTTTATATTATCATCGATTAAGACAAGTTTATTAAATAATATAAAAGATTTATTTTCTTTTACATACTAACACTCGTTATAATTGCACTATATTTATAAGACATATTATAAATATAGCGTTTAAAAGGCTAAAGTAAAATTAATACAACTACTTATGCTGCAATATCAAGTTCTTTAAAACATCCCAGGTAATTAAAAATGATAACAAAAGGTAATTTATTTATTTTATCGGCACCAAGTGGTGCAGGTAAATCGAGTTTAATAACCGCTTTATTTGAACAAGAATTCAGTTGGCCAATGCAGGTATCTATTTCTCACACGACTCGTGAGCCAAGACCCGGTGAAGAAGACGGTAAACATTATCATTTTGTATCAAAAAAACATTTTGAACGATTAATTAAAAAGAATGCTTTTTACGAACATGCTCAAGTTTTTGATAATTATTACGGTACTTCTGAGCAAGCAATAGACGAGCAACTTGAAAAAGGCATCGATGTATTTCTTGATATAGACTGGCAAGGGGCACAACAGGTTCGTATGAAAAAGCCTGAAGTAGTTACTATTTTTATTGCTCCACCATCAAAAGCTGAATTAGAGCAACGTTTAATAGGTCGCGGTCAAGACAGTGAGACAGTAATCGCCAGTAGAATGGCAAAAGCACAAGCAGAATGCTCTCATTATCAGGAATTTGATTATGTCATAATTAATGATGACTTTACGCAAGCATTAAGCGACTTAACAACTATCGTGTGTAATCAACGTTTAAAATGCAATCAACAAAAAGAAAAACATCAAGATTTATTTAAAGATCTATTGGCTAACGATTAAGCGCATAGTACAATGGCCAGCTATTCATAAATAAATTTTAAAATTGGGATGAATTCATGGCTCGCGTAACAGTAGAAGATGCAGTAGAACAAGTAGGTAATCGTTTTGACTTAGTATTAATTGCGTCTCGTCGTGCACGTCAAATTGCAACGGGTGGTAAAGAGCCATTAGTTGATGTTGAGAATGATAAACCAACAGTACTTGCGCTTCGTGAAATTGAAAAAGGTTTAATTACGACTGACGTAATGGATCAATCAGATAAATACGAGCAAGTACAACAAGAATCAGCAGAGTTAGCAGCAGTTGCTGCGATTGTTGGTGGCGAAAGCTAAATCCAAAAAATACTATTAAAAGCGTGTAATGTGAATTACACGTTTTTTTTTCGACTAAATTTAGAAAAAAATCATATTCTCTCATTATTGCTAACATTAATGATTGGCATAATACCTAAATAAACGTATTCTTAATTTATTATAACTGTCATTTCTATTTGCAGGAGTTCATCGTTGTATCTATTTGAACCACTTAAAGAGCTTGCCTCAACTTACTTAAACAAAGATCAAGTAAAACTATTAAAAGAGGCTTATATTGTTGCTCGTGATGCTCACGATGGACAAATGCGTTCGAGTGGTGATCCGTATATTACACATCCTGTAGCAGTAGCGATTAATCTTGCCAAAATGCATTTAGATCATGAGACATTAATGGCAGCATTACTTCATGACGTAATTGAAGACACACCAACAACAGAAGCCGAATTGGCAGAAATGTTTGGTAACACGGTTGCTGAATTGGTTGAAGGTGTCAGTAAGCTCGATAAGCTACAATTTAATAACAAAGAAGAGATGCAAGCGGAAAACTTTAGAAAAATGGTTATGGCCATGGTTCAAGATATTCGCGTTATTTTAATCAAATTAGCAGACCGTACACATAATATGCGTACGCTAGGCTCTTTGCGCCCTGATAAACGTCGACGCATTGCTCGTGAAACTTTAGAAATTTATGCTCCAATAGCAAATCGCCTTGGTATACATGATATTAAAAATGAACTTGAATCATTAGGTTTTAAAGCATTATACCCAATGCGTTCTCGTGCATTAAAAAACGCCGTAAAACAGGCGCGTGGTAACAGAAAAGAAATACTGAACAATATTCAGCAAGAGCTTACTTCTCGCTTAAATGAATGTAATATCAACGCAACCATTACCGGCCGAGAAAAACATCTTTATTCTATTTATCAAAAAATGTTAAATAAAGAATTATTGTTTAACGAGGTAATGGACGTTTATGCTTTTCGTATTATTGTGCCTAACTCTATTGATAGCTGTTACCGAGCTTTAGGCGCTGTTCACAATTTATTTAAACCGATTTCAGCCCGTTTTAAAGACTATATTGCCATACCTAAAACCAATGGTTATCAATCATTACATACTTCTTTAATTGGCCCTCATGGTATTCCAGTAGAAATTCAAATTCGTACTCACGATATGGACCAAATGGCTGATAAAGGTGTTGCCGCACATTGGGTATATAAGGGTGATGGCGAATCTAACTCTCAAACAACTGCACAAGTCAAAGCTCGACACTGGATGCAAAGCTTAATTGATCTTCAGCAAAGCGCTGGCAGCTCATTTGAATTTATTGAAAACGTAAAATCTGACTTATTTCCTGAAGAAATTTACGTGTTTACCCCAGAAGGTAAAATTATCGAGTTACCTGTTGGTGCTACCGCGGTTGATTTTGCCTATGCTGTTCATACTGACGTTGGTAATTCTTGTGTTGGTGTTAATGTTGATAGAAAACCGTTTCCGTTAAGCAAGCCTTTAGTCTCAGGGCAAACATTAAAAGTGGTGACATCACCAACCGCTAGACCAAATGCGTCATGGTTAAACTTTGTTGTTACGGCTAAAGCACGCTTACAAATACGTACCTATTTACGTTCGCAAGAAAAGAATGAATCTCTTACTTTAGGCAAGCGCTTATTAAGCCATGCTTTAGGTAATACAAAATTTGATGATATTGAACAAGAAAAATTCACACAAGTACTTGATGAAACTGGTCACCACTCTTTAGAAGAGTTACTCATTAATATTGGTTTAGGTAATACATTAAGTATTGGTATTGCTAAGCGTTTAAAAGATGAGTTCACTGATGAACACGAAACATCAGAATCAGCTACTAAAAACAAAATGCCAATCAAAGGCACTGAAGGAATGATGGTAAGCTACGGTAAATGCTGTCGACCTATTCCTGGCGATGTTATTGTTGCATACCTTAGCCCAGGCAAAGGTCTTATGGTACATCAACAAAATTGTCGTAACATTAAAGGCCATGAAGCGAAAAAAGTATTTCCTGTCAAATGGGATTCAGATATTACCCGTAACTTTATTGCCCGTTTACGCATTGAAATTATTAATCATCAAGGGGCATTAGCCGCACTAACCAATGTAGTAGCAAAATGTGACTCTGATGTTCATTCATTAAATTCCGGCGAAAAAGATTCAAATCTCTATGCCATTGATATGGAAATTACCTGTAGAGACAGAATACACCTTGCCGATATTATTAGAAAAATCAAAGTGATGGTTGACGTACAACGAGTCATCCGTAATAAATAACGTAGGATAAACAATGAAAACAATTATTAGCACTGACAAAGCACCTAGCGCCATTGGTACATATAGCCAAGCCGTTAAAGTAGGCAATACAGTTTATTTATCTGGCCAAATACCATTAGTTCCTGAAACCATGGAAGTGATTTCAAACAATTTTGAAGAGCAAGCTCATCAAGTATTCAAAAACCTTTCAAATGTTTGTGAAGCTGCTGGCGGTTGTATTAATGACATGGTAAAAGTGAATATTTTCTTAACTGATTTATCGGTATTTGCTACCGTAAATGAAGTAATGAGTCAGTACTTTAAAGAACCATACCCTGCACGTGCAGCGATTGAAATTTCAGCATTACCGAAAGGCGTTGCAATTGAAATTGACGGTGTAATGGAAGTACCAAACATTAACTAATAGTTAATCAATGATGAAACGTTCATCATTATTCAATCACATAAAAGCCATGTAATTAATACATGGCTTTTTATAATCACTTACTCAATACCAATGTAATACGCGAAATAACATGACTCCAGAAAGACTTGAACGAATTAATGCCATGCTCAATCACCGCCAGCCAGACTTAAGTGTTTGTATGGAAGGTGTTCATAAAACTCATAACCTAGCTGCGGTTGTTAGAACCTGTGATGCTATTGGTGTTAGTGATGTACATGCCGTATGGAAAAACGAAGAAATGCAAGTGCTTGGCGGTAGTGCTGCAGGTAGTCAAAACTGGGTCAATGTAAATAACTATTCAAAAACTGAAGACGCTATTGTGGCGTTAAAGCAACAAGGTATGCAAGTACTCGTGACCAACCTTTCAGATACTGCGGTTGATTTTCGTGAAATAGATTACACTAAACCAACTGCAATTATTTTAGGGCAAGAAAAGTTCGGTACCTCAGAAAAAGCGCTTGAATTGGCCGATCAAGATATTGTTATTCCTATGGTTGGTATGGTGCAATCACTTAATGTTTCGGTTGCTTGCTCTGTTGTGCTATACGAAGCTCAGCGCCAGCGTGATTTAGCTGGCATGTATAACACACCAACAATTTCTGAAGCAGTCAGACAAAAGATATTATTTGAAGGTGGTCACCCTATTTTCGCAGAAGCTTGTCAACGTAAAGGGCTACCTTACCCACAAGTAAATACTGAAGGCCAAATTGAAGCGCCTGAAAGCTGGTGGCAACAAATGCAAATGACGCCAGAAGCTTGGCAAAAAATAGACGATTAATCATTTTATATGAATGAAGGCCTGACCAATTTAGCAACCATTAAAACCAGCACCTTAAAAGGTGTTGGTCCTAGCATGGCGACTAAACTTGAAAAAATAGGCCTGCTCACCCTACAAGATTTACTATTTCACTTACCTTTACGCTACGAAGACAGAACACGTATTACCGCTATACGAGATTTACTTCCCGGTATTCATACCAACATAATAGGCGAAGTTACCAATAACCAAGTTGTACATGGCAAACGTCGAATGCTAATGGTGACCATTAACGATGGCAGTGGCTCGGTGGCACTACGGTTTTTTCATTTTTCAGCAGCACAAAAAAATAATTTAGCCGTTGGCACTGAAATTCGTTGTTATGGTGAAATACAACGAGGGCCACAAGGCTTTCAAATAGTACACCCTGAATACAAAGCGCTTGATCAAGATACTCAATTAACGCCTGTTGATGAAACCTTAACTCCCGTTTACCCTACTACTGACGGTTTACGCCAAGCAACTTTGCGCAGTTTAACAAGCCAAGCCCTTCAACGTTTGCAACGAGGCCAAGTACAAGAGCTATTGCCGTCAGAATTATTAAGTGAAAACTACAGTTTAGCGCAAGCACTCACGTTAATTCATCGTCCACCTCCAGAAACATCAGTAACAGACTTAGAAGAAGGCAAGCATCCTGCTCAACGTCGCCTTATTCGTGAAGAATTAATTGCACATAACGTTAGTATGTTAAAGCTAAGGCAATCAAGCATAAAACATCAATCAGTATCGTTGGAATTAAACCCAACACTTAACCAACAGTTTTTAGATTTACTGCCCTTTTCTCCTACTAATGCTCAGGCGCGTGTGGTTGATGAAGTTCAACAAGACTTACTTAAAAAAAATCCTATGATGCGCCTAGTACAAGGTGATGTTGGTTCAGGAAAAACATTAGTTGCCGCCCTTTCAGCCATTACAGCAATTGGCCAAGGTTACCAAGTTGCGTTAATGGCACCCACTGAAATACTAGCAGAACAACACGCGATTAACTTTCAAAAATGGTTTGAGCCTTTAGGTATACAAGTTGGCTGGTTAGCAGGTAAAACCAAAACAAAAGCAAGACGTTTAGCACTTGAGCAAATGGCAAATGGTGAAATGCAGCTTGCTATTGGTACACATGCTTTATTTCAAGAACAGGTTATTTTTAAAAATTTAACCCTAATTATTATTGATGAACAACACCGATTTGGTGTTCATCAGCGCTTAACATTGCGTGAGAAAGGTGTATTTGACAATAATTATCCACATCAATTAATTATGACCGCAACACCAATACCCAGAACATTAGCAATGACTGCCTATGCCGATCTTGATACCTCAGTCATTGATGAGCTTCCACCTGGCAGAACACCAATAACCACAGTTGCACTACCTGACGGCAGAAGAGATGATGTGATTGAAAGAATTCGCAAAGGCAGTGTTAAAGATAACCGTCAAACGTATTGGGTATGTACATTAATTGAAGAGTCTGAAGTATTACAATGTCAAGCTGCTGAAGATACTGCAACCTATTTACAAGCACAATTACCCGAGTTACACATTGGCTTAGTTCATGGGCGTATGAAGCCGCAAGAAAAACAGAAAGTCATGGAAGAGTTTAAAGCAGGTAATTTACATTTATTAGTTGCTACTACCGTTATTGAAGTAGGTGTTGATGTACCTAATGCCAGTTTGATGGTGATTGAAAACCCTGAACGATTAGGTCTGGCACAGTTGCATCAATTAAGAGGCCGCGTTGGGCGTGGTGCCGTTGCGTCACATTGTGTCTTAATGTACAAAAGCCCATTATCTAAAACCGCAACCAAGCGTTTAGGTGTACTACGCGATAGCAATGACGGCTTTGTTATTGCTCAAAAAGATTTAGAAATTAGAGGGCCTGGTGAACTGCTTGGTACCAAACAAACGGGTCTAGCTGATTTAAAAATAGCAGACCTAGTTCGTGATGCCGACATTATTGCTGAAGTTAAGCAAAATGCTTACTTATTATGGTCGCAGCACCCGACGTATGTTGACCCTTTAATGCAACGCTGGCTAGGTAATAAAGAAAAGTATTCAAACGCTTAAGCATTGATGAAACAGGCTTATGCACAGTGAAAAATAGTTAGCCAACCATATACGTACCTGTACCTACCGCAATATGTAAACCGTCTTGATTATGTAATTCCATACGCGCAACTGCCACTTTATTTCCACTACGAATGATAGTTGATGTAGCAATAAACTTTTCACCTCGGCCAGGCCTTAAAAAGTCGGTACGTAAATCAATTGTACCGAGCTTACTTAGATTTTCAACAATAGCATCTTCAGAATGATCTGACATTTGAGCGACAATATTTGCGGCAGCAACCACCGCACCAGCTAAATCAAGCGAGGTCGCGATAACTCCTCCATGTAAAATTTTTTGAGCTTTGTTACCAATTAATTTGTCATGCCAATCAAAGTGAATTTCGGCCCGGTCTTTATCACAAAATGTCACTTTCAAACCCAATAGTTGATTAAAAGGCATTTCGTTTGTCCAAGCGTACGCTAATTTTTGGTTAATCGTTTCAAGTGTCATAATATGCTTAAATTACCTTTCTGGTCAGATGTGTTTGTTTGGCTAATAACTTACCACTAAAAAAGTCGAATGAAAATAAGCTATGATAAACATAGCAAGCTCAGGTAAAATAACAACATACGTTATTTACCTACATTATTGACTTTCAGTGCAGCAATCTTCTATTTCAGCAACATTACACCAAGCATTACAGCATCATTTTGGTTACAGTAGTTTTCGCACAGGTCAACTATCAGTTATTGAGGCCATGCTCAATGGTCAAGATAGTTTAGTATTAATGCCTACCGGTGGTGGTAAATCTCTTTGTTATCAATTGCCTGCAACTTTACTTCCTGGTTTAACCATTGTTATATCACCATTAATTGCATTAATGAAAGATCAAGTAGATGGCTTAGAAAGACAAGGTATTGCTGCCGCTTATATTAATTCAACGCAAACTCCTGAAGCCATTCGTACTATTTTTGATCAAATTACTCAAGGTCAAATAAAGTTACTGTACATTTCACCCGAGCGTTTAAATAGTCGTTACTTTTTAGACAGTTTACAAAACTTACCGATTAGTTTGTTTGCAATTGATGAAGCTCACTGTATATCACAATGGGGGCATGATTTTAGACCTGCTTATACAAATATGTGCTGCATTAAACAAAACTTCACTAATATTCCGGTAATGGCGTTAACAGCAACGGCTGATGTAACGACTCGAAAAGATATTTTACAACAATTACAACTGGTTGATCCTTACGTACATTTAGACAGTTTTGACAGACCTAACATTCGTTTTACACTCGCCGAAAAATACAGTGGTGAACAGCAAGTCATTGGCTACGTAAAAAATAAAAAAGACGAATGTGGCATTATTTATTGCAATAGCCGTTGGCGTGTAGAAAAGCTTGCTGAAGTACTTAAAGGTGAAGGTATAAAGGCTGCTGCTTACCATGCAGGTTTAGAAACCAGTTTACGTAATAAAGTACAAGACGATTTTACGAAAGATAATATTCAAATAGTGGTTGCCACAGTTGCATTTGGTTTAGGTATTAATAAACCCAATATACGTTATGTTTTACATTTTGAACCCCCTAGAACATTAGAGTCTTATTACCAAGAAATTGGTCGTGCTGGCCGTGATGGCTTAGCTGCTGAAGCAATTTTTTTACATGACGAAAAAGATGTAACTCGCATAAAAAAATTAATTAGTGAAGGTGATAACGAAGCCCGTGTTGATGTTGAGCTTCAACGCTTTCATGCCATGTCTGGTTTTATTGAATCACAAACATGCCGTCGCCAAGTGGTATTAAACTATTTTGCTGAGTTCACACAAGATGCATGCGGTAACTGCGATATATGCCTTGATCCACCTAGCCAATTTGATGCAACCGAGCCAGCTCAAAAAGTATTATCTTGTGTGTATCGAATTAACCAACAAGGTGATATTAACCATGTCATAGAAGTGCTGCGTGGCGAAAAAACACCAAAAGTCATTCAACATGATCATCATAATGTATCAACTTTTGGCATTGGCAGTAATAAGCCAGCCAGCTATTGGTTCGCCATTATTAGACAATTAATTCATTTGGGGTATTTACAGCAAGATATCTCAAATAATTCGGCATTGTGTTTAACCGAAGGCTCTCGCAGTATTTTAAAAGCAACAGAGCCTGTTATGCTGGCAGCTCCTCGCTTACAAAATGCCAACTATTGGCGCCATAATAAAACAACAAAACAATACGATAAACAGCTGTACACTAAATTACGCAGCTTACGTAAAACCATTGCTGATGCTGAAGATATTGCACCATTTATTGTATTTAACGATAAAACTCTGATTGAATTAGCCAGAATTCAACCGCAGTCTGAAAGTGAAATGCTAAATATTAGCGGTATTGGCAGTACTAAGCTTGCACGCTACGGAAGAGAGTTTTTGGAAATAATTCACGAACATCAAGGCTTTTAGATAACCTTAACAAGATAAACACAGCATAAAAAAACTGCGTTTATCTTTTATTAAAGCAATAGACTTATTTTAAACTCGAAAAATATGCAGCAACATTTGCTATATCTTCTTCTGATAAACTCGCCGCCATACTATTCATTGTAGGGTCTTTACGAGCGCCTGATTTAAAGTCTTTTAACTGCTTAATAAGATATTGCTCTTTTTGGCCAGCTAAATTGGGGAAAATAGGTACTGATGAAACACCTTCTGCACCATGACAACCAGCACATATACCGGTCTTTGCTTTACCAGCAGCAATATCTCCAGCCAGAGCAGGAGCTGACATTAGAACAATTGACATTATAGCTATACAGATTTTTTTCATAGCTTCTTTACCTCTACTTTTTTAACCATTTAATTTTTAAACCTATTTTATTATAGGTAAAAAGCATTTCTCTGTCGTTGGCTTTTTGCTCATTATAGAAAATAATTGAACTAAATAGTTTATGATTCAGATTATTTTAACCACAAACCAAATAAGACAAAAATGTTATATCATTAAAGCCTATATTTAGAGGTCAACCCAATGTTTTTAATAACTCAACTAAAATAAGACTAAAATACATTCAACCGTTAAGCTTACGTGTGCATCACTTCAAAACTTGTTAAAATATCAAAAGACTAACAACAGAGTAAATACAATGTCCCAACGCTTAATCAGTGCAACAACAGAAGAAAACATCATTGATGTTCGCTTCCAAGAAGATTGGTATCAAGAAGATATCGCTTATTTAACTCAACTGATTTTTACTCAATTACCTGACGTGAATGTAATTGAAAAACAACTGGGTGCTGATAGAGAAACTTATCGATTAAATATCGAAGGAAACTATTTAACACTGAATTTTGATTACTATAGTCAGTCATGTTGGATTGAACCGGAAAGTGAAGGTGACGATTTTATGCAATACGCTCAAGCACTAACTGTTTAACCTAAAACGCCTGTATTATTTATTGAGCTCATAAACATGCAAAAAATATTAATTAGTGCTTGTTTCTTAGGTGAAAACGTTCGCTATAACGCCATAATTAAACCGCTAAGCCATCAAATTTTACAACAATGGCAGCTAGAAAATCGTTTAATTATTCAATGTCCCGAAGTCAGTGGTGGGCTCTCAACACCTAGAGAGCCAGCAGAAATAAATAGCCTTTCTGGCAAAGTGATTACTGTCAATAATATTGATGTGACATCTGCTTTTACACAAGGGGCGAAAAACACATTAACCTTATGTAAAAAACATCATATCAAATACGCGTTACTGAAAGAGTCGAGTCCATCATGTGGAAGTGAAAGTGTCTACGATGGTAGTTTTTCAAGTAATAAAATAAAGGGAAAAGGCATAACAACACAGCTACTTGAAGCCAATAATATTCAGGTTTATTCTGAAAAAAATATTGACAAATTAATTGCCGTTATCAACCTAGACAAAACCTAATAATATTTAGTTTTAACATTCAATTACCAAGTACTTGTAAAACAATGATGCTAACGTATATCATTGTATTTATAATATACGCACCTAGTTACTAAGCTTAACTTATGGATAAGTCATTTGAGTTTTTCAAAGAAAATCAGTTATGTATTTTTATTATGCGCTTTATTGGCATTAAATAGCCACGCTGATACTCAACATATACCTCCATCGGTTAATAACATTAAAAGTAACTTAGCTAAACTCGATAGTCTATTAAGTATTAACAAGGCCGAGTTGCCGATAGAAGAATCCTTAGCATTATCAACTCATATTATTAAAAAACGTAATTTTTATGATGATAGTACCATTGCAAAAGCCTATAGGTTGCTATCTGATATTGCAACAAATAGAGGTGATGCATCAAAAGCATTTCAATTTGCAAAAGATGGTTTAAGCTTAAATATTATTGATCCAATCATTAAGCTGGATTTACAATTAAAAATTATTGCCAGCTATTACGCTGAAGGTAAATTTCAAGACGTAAAGAATGTCGCCGATAATATAATATCATTCGCTAATGACGAATCTTTAATTACATATCGTCTTAAAGCACTTGGATACCGCGCCGTTTTTTATGCTTTAACAGTTGATTACCCAAATACATTAAAAGACTTACAACAGGTTAAAAGTATATTAGATATTCATAAAAAGTTTTCTGATCACGTTGACTTACTAAAAATTCTTGCCACCGCTCATCATTATTTAGGTGATTATGAAACGGCAATATCGATTCAGTTAAAAGTATTAAACTTACGTTACGAAATGGCTCAAACAGATACTTTAGGTGAGAGTTATTTTGCGCTAGCATCTGCTTACAAAGAACTCGATAGACTTGATGATGCTTACGATACTTTTTGGCAAGCACAGCAACAGGCAAAAAATTCACAATCCCTCATACAGCAAGCATATGCAGAATTAGGCTTAGGCGAAGTATTATTATTACAAGGTGAATACAGTTCTTCATTAGCACATTTGAATAAAGCACAAACCTTATTTAGCGGACACAACTTGTCTAAACCTTATTTAAGTACATTAATATTGTTATCTAAAGTACATATCGCATTAAACAATACCAATATCGCTTATAAACAATTAACAAAAGCGGAATATTTAGCTAAAAACATTTCTCTTTCAACAGAACAAATCGAGCTATATTATTTATTATCAACTATGTATAAACAGCTAAACCAGCAAGAAAAAGCTTGGGTTATGCTCAATAAATACACTAAATTATATCGTAATAAAGATAAGCAACGTACTGCGTTATTAGCTGATCAACAAAAAGTAGACCAAGAGAGCCAACAAAATAGAAAAGCTACACTTCAATTAGCGATAAAAAGCGAGCTACAAATACAGTATCAAGAAAAAGAAAAACAACAAAAAAAGGTAGAGTTACAACTCTTATTTCTTATACTAATACTGTGTTTTTTTATTATGATGCTTTTATTCAAACATAGACAATATAAACAACAATCAGAGTTTAAAAGTATTATTGCAAATAGCACTGAAACTAAGCAAATGTATCAAAGTGCATATAAAATGGCTCGTAAATATGAATATAACCTTAGTGTTACTTATTTGGTTATTCATAATTGGAAAGAATTAACCTTTCAATCAAATAGAAAAGAATTACTAGAAGTTTGTAGAACAATAGAAACAGTTATTAATGAGTACATTCAAGAGTTTGATTTAGCAGGACAGCTCAACGATGGGCAATACTTACTCATTTTTCCACACCAGAAGCCCTCTGACGTTGAAAAGCTAGTTGCTGCATTATCAGAAGCGCTTAAGGTAAGGTTTTTTGGTAACCTAGGAGAACGAGCTGTCAATATAAACTACAAATTAGATAACTTAAATGTTCAAGACATCGACCCATTTATTTTCTTATCTAAATTAATTGATTCGGTAAAAGACACATAAAACCCTCTAATACCTATTTAGTTTTTCTATTGACTTTATTCAAGCCTAATTATCTAAAGCTTAAGTGACTCTCGGTATTAATTTTTCCATGCAAACCCACAGTAATTGCTTGCTGATCTTGTAATAATACAGCTAAATCACCATGTTGGCTGCGTCTAATAAAGGCTAATTCATAACCTTCTTGGGTAAAATGATTTGCTGAAAATCGTTGCGCTGGTGTTAAGGAGTTCCAAAGTACTTCTTTATTCATATCACCTTGTCGTCTTTCGAGTAAAGCCTCTCTTGTTACCGAATACATTATTTCTCCCTATTAGAGCTTTCATCAGCATCTTATAATTTTTATTATGCTTTTATTTCTATATTAAGTGTGTTTTTTAATCAACGATAAGATAACGTGAAAAAATCTAGTTTTCAACTGACTAACCACGTTTTTCAAAAGATAGAATATATTGTGAAACTTATGTGATAAAAAACATAATCAAAGCGCTTAGAGAGTGACATATATGACTTAATTCATACAATTATTAATAAAAAGTAGTTTAAGCTTTATTTCGCCAATCAACACCCGTTGGATGTTGAAAAATACGTAAATCAAATACTGGAGCCATGGCATATAAATGATCAAAAATATCCGCCTGAATTGCTTCGTAATTTACCCAATTTTGATCATTACTAAAAAAATATAACTCTAGAGGTAACCCAGTATCCTTGGCTGCTAGCTGTCTAACCATACAAGTCATATTTTTATGTACATTTTCATGTGACGCTAAATAGGCTTCGATATAAGCTCTAAATGTACCAATATTAGTTAACTGCCTTGCATTAATTGCATCGTGATTTTCAATACCCTTATCATTACACCAAGTAGTAATTTCTTCATCTTTTTGCACTAAATAATTTTTTAGTAAATAAACCTGTGTTAATTTATCAACATCGACTGGTTGATAAAAACGAATACTACTAACATCAACCATAATGGCACGTTTTATACGCCTACCGCCTGAAGTAAACATATCACGCCAATTTTTAAATGAGCCTGTAGTTAAAGCATATGTGGGAACAGTAGTAATTGTTTTATCAAAATTTTGAATTTTTACCGTATTCAACCCTATTTCAATCACATCACCATCAGCGCCATATTTAGGCAGCTCAACCCAATCTCCAGGTGCTACCATTTTATTAGCTGAAATTTGTATACTGGCCACAAAGCCTTTAATTGTATCTTGAAAGATAAGCAATAAAACCGCCGTTAAAGCACCTAAACCACTAAATAAATATAAAGGCGAACGGTCTATTAAATAAGAAACCGCTTGAATAGTTGCAATAATATAAAGTATTAACTTTATCACCTGAATAACTGAATTAAGCGGAATATATTTTTGATGTGCCTTGTCTTGATAAACATGATTAAAGACATTTAATAAAGCGTTAAAACACAAAACAATTTGAAAACATAAAATAATTTTAGTTAACGTGATAATACCGTCATGAATGAATGATTTATCGGCAATAATCCAAGGTGTTAACGTAATAATTAATAAACTAGGAACCAGTGCTGCCAAACGAGAAAACACATGGTGTTGAATGAGCTTATCATCAAAGGTGTTCTTCGTTCTTTCAGCCCAGCGATGTGCCCAATATAATAATTGAAACTTTGTTAAATAATGCCCAACGATAGCAATACATACAATAAATAGTACACCTACAGTTAATACCGCTGAGCTGAGCCATGAATCAAAAATTGAATACGCAGACAACCATTGTGTAATTATTTCATGCATGAACAAGTATTCCCTTTTTAGTTTACAAATATAAACGTCACTATTTTATTGATACCAATGCTACTTTGACGACTTTTTCTCAAACTCATTAATTAAAGCATCTTTTTCTAGCCATTGTTGATTAAGCCATTGCTGAAAGCCATGTTTAAATTGCTTGTCATTAATATAATCACCATTCATTTCTGTTGGAATAGGCTCTATTTTAATATCTACATGTATATCTTTTACTCGCCCAGATAAAAAATCTAAAAAGCTTGGAATACCTTCTGGGTAATATATAGTGACATCAACCATTTTGGTTAAATGCTCACCCATTGCACTAATAGCAAAACCTATACCGCCAGCTTTTGGGCGAAGTAAATGCTGAAAAGGTGACTTTGATTGCTTATGTTTAACAGTTGTAAAACGTGTGCCCTCTATAAAATTCATAATACTAACAGGCTTATGTTTAAATTTTTCACACGCTTTGCGTGTTGTTTCAAAATCACTACCAATTAAGTGAGGGTTTTTACGTAAATAGGCTTGGCTATAACGCTTCATAAATGGAAAGTCTAACGCCCACCAAGCTAAACCTAAAATAGGTACATAAATTAATTCTTTCTTTAAGAAAAACTTTAAAAACGGAATTCGCCCATTTAACAAACGCTGCAACACCATAATATCTACCCAGCTTTGGTGATTACTCACCACCATGCACCAATCATTAATAGTGGCTTCTCCAGACCAGCTTGAATGTATTTTTGTCTTTATAAATATACGCTGAATACACGTATTGATAAAGACCCAACCACTCGCACAATTATCAAGTAAATAACTTAATATTTTTTGCCATGCACTAATCGGTATTAATGCTTTAAGAATTGAAAAAACAACAATAGGTATTACCCAAAATATTGTATTAATTAAATAAAAAACAAATGATAAAAAAGCAATAATAAAAGCAGGTAAAAAATGCAACATAACAATAAATCTTATATAGAAAAAATAATTAAATGCCTCTCATAAAAAGGCGAATATATTCATAATATTAATCTGATTACATATTTTTTTCAGTATAATTATGTAATATCATGATTAATATATAAAAAAAAATGATATAAAAGCACTACATTTAAGCCTTTGACAATAAAAACCATTAAATCGTTATATTTATAAAACTATATTAAGATAAAAAGATTAAAACTGTTCTACACCAATCTATTTATAAAGGTTTAACAAATAAAAATGCAATGGTTACTTTTACGTCAATACACTTACTAAGTAATAAAGATAACGATATATTATTATTTTTAATGTATGAATATCAGCTAAAAAAACACTTTATTGTTTAAAGCATTTAAAAGTAAGGCTTTTCTGTAAAATTTTTATCATTAAAAACAATCAACCCCTTTATAAATAAGCAATTGCTTAAATTTTGGAGAATGTATGAAATTCAACCGTGTCGTTATTAAAGTAGGTAGCGCATTAATTGCTCCTAATGGTCAGGGTTGCAGCTCTCAATTCGTTGAAAAAATTGCACTCTTTATTAACCAATTTCACAAACAAAATATCGATGTTATTTTAGTTTCGTCCGGTAGTGTTGCTGCAGGTAGACACTTAATTCAACATGGTTCCCCAATACCTTCATTGCCCGCAAAACAAGCAATGGCATCTGTAGGTCAAATGCAAATGATGCAAAATTGGCAAAACCATATTACGCAACCATGCAGTCAATTACTGATAACACACGCCGACTTAAAAAATCGTGAACGTTATATTAATATCAAAAACACACTAAGCGTTTTATTAAAAAACAACATATTACCCATCGTGAATGAAAATGACACAGTAGCAACAGATGAACTAAAAGTCGGCGATAACGATAACTTAGCCGCACTTATTGCATTAATAAGCGAAGCTGACAGCTTATTTATTTTAAGTGACATTAATGGTTTGTACGATGCAGACCCTCGTTCAAACCCCAATGCAAAAATGATAAAAGAAGTGCCAAAAATTACTGCAGACATATATAAAATGGCAGGAGTTACTACTAATGTTATTGCAACAGGCGGTATGAAAACAAAAATAGAGGCTGCAGATAAAGCAACTGAAAATGGCATTGATACTTATATTATTAATGGAAACAACCCGAAGGTATTTGAGCAGCTATTACAAAAAATTAACCCTGGCACTTGCTTCTTAGCTCAACAAAGTACTGCAAAAGCAAAACAACAGTGGTTGAAACATACCTTAAAAAGCCAAGGTGAGGTATTATTAGATAATGGCGCCAGTAATGCCTTGATAGAAAAAGGCGCTTCATTACTTTCTTCGGGCATCACTGAAGTATCTGGTAAGTTTTCCGCTGGTGAAGCGGTTAATATAATTAATAATGAAACCAAGCAAATTATTGCCAAAGGCATTAGCCAATATAATTACCTCGATTTAGACAAGGTCAAAGGGCAAAAAAGTGATAAAATCGACGAGATTTTAGGTTATTGTCCAAGTAAAGTCGTTGTACATCGTGATGACATGATCATCACCTCGTAAGCTTATTAAAATAGAGATATAACATGAACAGTACATTTAACATTGCCGACATGGCTGCACAAACACGAGTAGCAAGCCGAGAAGTTGCGCAATTAACCACTACCGAAAAAAATGATTTAATATTAGCCATGGCTGCTGGTATTGAAGCACAAGCTGACAATATTCTAAAAGACAATGAATTAGATATTCAAGCAGGTCGTGACAAAGGTTTATCAGAAGCCATGCTTGATCGTTTATTGCTAACAGAGGCGCGTGTACAAGATATTGCCAGTGCAATGCGTGATATTGTTAGTTTAGAAGATCCTGTTGGTTCAATGTCGAATGTTAGCTTACGCCCTAACGGTATGCAGGTAGGTAAAATGCGTATTCCTTTAGGTGTTGTTGCCATGATTTACGAAGCACGTCCAAATGTAACAGCAGAAGCTGCAGCATTATGCATAAAATCAGGTAACGCAGTTATTTTACGTGGTGGTTCTGAAGCCATTCACAGTAACTTAGCACTTGCTAAATGTTTACATAATGTATTATCAGCAAATGGGTTAAACCCAGATATGATTGCGGTAATACCTGATACAAGCCGTTCAGTCATTGAAGGGCTATTACAACAACGTGAGTCTATTGATTTAGTGATTCCGCGCGGTGGTGAAGGCTTAATTAACTACGTAACTGAAAACAGTAAAATACCTGTTATTCAACATTTTAAAGGGGTTTGTCATTTATTTGTTGATAAGTTTGCCGACTTAACAAAAGCCACTAATATTTTAGTGAATGGTAAAACACAGCGCCCAAGCGCCTGCAATGCACTTGAAACGTTACTGGTTCACCAAGATATTGCAGATAAATTTTTACCTGTTGCCGCTGAGGGTTTAGCTGAGTTTGGTGTAAAGGTACACGCTTGTGAACAAAGTCAACAATACTTTGCTGATGCAACAATCGCTACCATCGAAGACTTTAATGCAGAATATTTAGCACAAGAAATTGCTGTAAAAGTTGTAAACGGTTACGACGCAGCTATTGAACACATTAACAAATATACGTCTGATCATACTGAAGTCATTATTACCCAAGATACAACACGTAGCCAAAAATTCATTCGTCAAATAAACTCATCGGTAGTGATGGTGAATGCATCATCTCGTTTTTCTGATGGTGGTCAATTAGGTTTAGGTTCAGAAATTGGTATATCAACCAGTAAACTTCATGCATACGGACCTATGGGGTTAGCATCATTAACCACTGAAAAGTTTGTTGTGATTGGTGACGGACAAACTCGCGACTAATTCAACAAAAAAAATATAAAAAGAACAACCAAAAGGCATCTAGTTGTAACACTAGGTGCCTTTTTCAACAAATTTTGAACAAGCCTTGCAACACCTTTAATATAATCCTATCGATAAAAGAAAATACTTTGTAGATAAAAACAAATTATGGTGTAATTCCATTACTTTTAAAGTGGATATTATCTCTTTACTCATACTCTAACACCTAAAAATAAGTAACTATATAAAATGATTGAATATTTTCTTATCACACTAGCTTTGCTAGCATTACTCAGTGTGGTTTTTGAAGAAGTCACGCACATCAATAAAGCAAAAACCACCTTATTCTTTGGTTGTATTTCATGGATAACATTATTTATTACTGCTGAACCCAATGATTATCACCATATTACTGAAGGCTTAAAAGAGAACTTACTTGAAATTGCCGAGCTTTGGTTGTTTTTAATGTCAACAATGACCTTTGTTGCATATTTAAATGCCAAAGGCGTCATTCAATTAGCCGTACAAAAACTGTTTCCTCAAGAACTTTCTCTGCGAAAGCTAATGTTTCTAGTGGCATTATTCTCAATTGTGCTTTCTGCTCTATGTGACAACGTTACCGCAACACTTGTATCACTGACGTTATTGCAAACCTTTAACGTAGAACGCAGATACAAGTTGCGTATGGCTATTTTAATTATATTCTCAGTAAACTCTGGCGGCGTTGCATTAATTACCGGTGATGTGACTACATTAATGATTTTCTTAGACGGCCACGTAAATATGTCTGAGCTATTCATTTTATTAATTCCAGCCATTATTAGCGTGACGTTTTTAGCGACACTATTTTCGTTAAGCGCTAGCGGACGCATTAGTACATCAAAAGTAACCAGTGATTACGAAACAGTAGACATATTAATTGCAGTCATATTCTTCAGTACTATTTTATTTACTATGTTAATGAACGTATGGTTTCATGTACCTCCTGTATTAACCTTTTTAACGGGTTTATCCATTATGTTTTTAGTCGGTCGTATATACAGAAGCGACACAGAAGAAACACAAATGTTAGAATACGTACGGAAAATAGAATACGATACTTTGCTGTTCTTTTTGGGGATTTTATTGCTAGTTGGCATGTTAAAAGAAGTTGGAGTACTCAGTATTTTAGCTAATTTATATGCTAACTTTGATCCTAACTTTTCAAGTTACTTTGCGGGCATTGGTTCGGCTTTAATTGATAACGTGCCATTAACCGCGGCATTATTAAAAGCTCACCCTGAATTAACGACACCAGAGTGGTTAGCATTAACTTACGCTGTTGGTGTTGGTGGCTCATTATTAGTGATTGGCTCTGCGGCAGGTATAATTGCCATGAGTAAAATAAAAGAAATTACATTTATTTCATACATGCGCTACATCCCCGCCCTACTAGCGGCATATACTATTGGTTACGTAGTCACGTTATTCTTAAGTGAATATATGTATGGCTAAATCTTAATTTCTTACATGTAATAAGGCTTTATATTTATTCAGGCATTCACCAAGAATGCCTGGCATTATTTAGCTTTTTTCTTATCTGCTCTTTCTTGTTTTCTTTTTTTTGCTTCGATATAAGCAACATCTGTTTCTTCAATTACCTTTTCTATAAAAATAGAAAAATCAGCCTGCATTGCTTCTGGATCACCAAATGCTTTTGTAAATTGTTTTAAACGAAGATTTCTACCTGATTTAGCACGCTCATACTTTGTAGTGCGAGATTTAGCAATAATAGTTAAATATTCTTTAAATTCAGCTGGGTAGTACGTATATAGAAATCGAATGAGTATTGAACCAAGTGCATAAATATCTGATTGATTACTTTCATTACTAAACTCTTCATCACTACCATCAAAAGTCACAAGTTGCTTCAGTGTTATTAATGAGCCATCGTTAAATCTTTTTTTAATGGGTAATACACGTCTAAATGCATAATTATTAGTATGCGGCCCAAAAGGTTTCTTTATATTATTATACTCAAAGCTTGCTGATAAGCCTGCTGTGAACCACCTAGAATATTTAACGTCTAAAGAACGAAGCCCTGTTTTATGCATAACTTGTGCACTTACCGAATGTACAATAGTTTTAGCGTTCACTTTTAAATTTTTACCTTTTTTATTAACACCTCTTTCAAACATAAAAATAGCTTTTTCTTTAAAAATATACGTACTACTCGAATTATTCGATCCGTATTTGTCCCCAGTAATAGAACGGTAATATCGGCTGTAATCATCTTTTGATGCTAGAATAACAGCAGTCATTTTTTCTTCTATAGGTTTATTTCTGAGTCCTAATGCAACTAAAAAGCTAATATTATTTCGATAAGTTGTTTCCATTACTTTAGCTACTTTATTTTTAATATATTTTTTATTGCTCGTCGAATAAATAATACTCCAATGTTCTGTTTCATAGATATGAAACGGTTCTTTAAAGTATTTACTGGCTTTCTTTTGAGCATTAATTGCATGTTGAGTTGTAGGCAAATCTTTATCTTCGAATTGCTCAACAAACTCATCACTATTATGTCGTAAATAAAGCTTGTATCTACGAATTGCATTAGCCTTTGCTTCCTCCTCACTTACGCCGTTTACTTGCTTTTGTTCCAACGCAGTAATATCTGATAATATAGGTAATAATTCTTCTCCATGTTTACCATATTTCATTTCATATAAGCTCAATAACTCTTTAAATATAGTGTGCGCTTTAACTAAGTTTTCTGTCACCTGTAAGTTAAGTGCATAATTGTCTGTCGCCATTAAACGCTGAGGATCAGCAGGCGATAAGTTATCTTTTGCTAATTGATAACTTTGTTCCGCAAAAATAAGTGCTTGCTGATAATCGCCAGTATTAATTAATTCTTGATGTTGTGAAAATGCAGCATTTATATCTACTAACTGATTAATATCATTTTTGTTTATCTTTATATTTTGTTCTGAAGGTTTTTCTATACTGTAAGCATTATTTATTATCGTTAAAAAAAGCAGCAAACTGTATAACCAAGGTTTCATCTTCGTGAGGTTCATCTCTAGCGCCCTATACTTTATGATTTATTGACTTTCAAAATAAATGTATAGAAAAATAACCGATTACACTAGAAAAACCATGTCAGGACACGTTAATAGTGCCTACAAAGGCTATTCTTTGGTAAATTAATCATATAGCAGAAACCTAAAGCTAACGAATATTAACTTAGAGAAAAATAGTGCAAAAAAATAATAGTAAAAAAATTGCCAAGGTAGAGGTTCGCATTCCTCCGGAAGTAAAAGAATGCTTTGCAGAAAAATGTGAAACTCAAGGGAAAACAGTTAGTGAAACCGTTAGAGATTTTATTCATCAACACATAAATAGCGATCATCTAGATACAGCGAATAATAAAAAAACACTTATTAAAAAACTATCTATATTATCCATTGCGATAATCAGTATTGTAGTAACTACAAGTTTTATTACTAACTCACAATTATTTAATGATGTACCTGATCCAAAAATTGTTAATATTTTCAATAAATATGACCGTGATCATAATGGGCTATTAACACTTTCTGATTTCGAAGAATATAAGCATAATAAAATAAATCGCATACGAGAAGGAAAGAGTAAATACGTCAATAAATCATTTTCCGATGGCCAACCATTTTCATTAATAAGCGCCGAAGGGTTTAATGAAAAATATAACTCCGCACTAAAGTTGGCAAAATACGATTTGAATGTTGACGGGAAGGTTAATTTAAAAGAGTTTATCCAATCAAAACCAAAATTGAATTACATTTCTTGGGCTTCATTCAATTTACTTGATACTAATAAAGACACGATATTATCTAAAGAAGAGTTACTCAATTATGCTAATGAATGGTTCGGTGGATACCCATTACCCCAAAAACGAGCCAGGCTACATACAAATGCTAGACTGTGGAAATTAGATGACGATAAGAACGGGCAAATATCTTACGAAGAGTTTAAACAATACAAAGAGAATTAAATAATGATTAATCTTTGTAGTTTTATATAATTTGAACTTATTAAAATAAAAAATCGCGTTAAGGCAGCCCTTAACGCGATTTTAATTTACTTTATATGAAAGTAATTAACTATTACTTGTTGCTTTTTAATGGCTCTACTTTTGGAATTAATACCCAAACAGCAAGCATAGCAATCACAGCTAAAGATGCACCAATAACGAATGCTGGTGTGTAGTTACCGTCTGCAGTAAGAATAGGTACTAAAGACGTTAAACCAACAGCGCCTAACTTAGCAGCCATACCTGAGAATCCAGATAATGTACCAACAGTTTTCTTACCTAATAAGTCACTAGGAAGAGTTTGTACGTTACCAATAGCAGTTTGGAAACCAAATAAGATAATTGCCATAATAATTACAGCTGTTGTTGGGCCACCTGGGTTAGCCATAGCTAATAGTGCAGGTAACATAATTAAACAACCTAATGTAATAACTAATTTACGTGTTTTGTTAGTATCCCAACCAGCACTTAAACGGTTTTGTGCAAGTAAGCCACCAAACCATGCGCCAAACATAGCACCTACATATGGAACCCAACCGTAAATACCAATAGACTTAACATCCATCGCATATACTTCATTTAAGTAAATTGGAATCCAAAAAACAAATAACCACCAAATAGGGTCAATCGCTGCTGAAGCAATAATTACGCCCCAGCTTTCTTTACGAGAAAGTAATTCACCAGTGCTTGGGTTATATTCTTCGTACTCTTCAGAATCGTCTTCAGTAACAGGACGTTGACCCGTTAAAATATATTCACGTTCTTCGTCAGTAATCCAAGGGTGAGTTTTAGGTGGCGCTTTCACTAAAATAATCCAAGGGATAAGCCATAATAAGCCCACTACACCAATAAGAACAAAAACCATTTGCCAGCTGAAATAAATAGTTAAAGCAGCAATCAATGGAATTGAAATAATACCACCAATAGCAGCACCAGAGTTAAAAATACCCTGAGCTAAAGCACGCTCTTTAGTTGGAAACCAATCAGCGTTACTTTTAGTTGCACCAGGCCAGTTACCAGCTTCAGCTACACCTAAAATGGCACGAAAAATACTAAAACTAACAATACCTTGTGCAAAGGCATGTAAAGCAGTAGCAATAGACCAAACACCAATAGATAATACAAAACCTATACGTGTACCAACCCAATCAAAAATCTTACCAAAGATAGCTTGACCAAATGCATACGAAAATACGAAAACAACAGAAATAGTTGCGTATATTTGTTTACGCTCTAAAGCCGATTTGTCAGGGAATAAATCCTCAACAATATCAGGCCAAAGTACGCTAAGCGCTTGGCGATCAATGTAGTTAATCACAGTAGCTAATGCAATTAATGCAATTACCCACCAGCGTAAATTCTTCATTTTCATTATTGTTATCCCTCAAAGTAATCTTTACGGCAAAGTAAGTTTTTTAACATAATCCCGTATAAAAAATTGCACTGTATATTACATAAGCACAATACTTGATAATTCTGGAAATAGCGTTAAAACTTTCGCTTAGCACACTGTAAATTTCTTCTAGTATTAACAACTAAATAAATTACCTGTTAATAATTATTATCATTACATGTGTTATGCGTTTAGTACATTAACAGCATTTACCACGGTGCTAACTTAACATTTAACACGTAAAACCACCACCTTAAAAAACATAAAATATTGCTTTAAAAACGTAAGAAAAAGTAAATAAGTATGTATTGATTAATATTTATCTAAGAGGCTCTAATCTTTCTAGTATAAACATTATACAAATCGATAATACTCCTGTTACTCAAGCTTTTTAAAAGCTAAATATGCTATCGGTAACATATTTAAAACAAGGTCTTAAAACTATTCGACAAGTGCTACTATAAATATTTTTTATTGCTATTAAAAACATTACTATTATTTATTAAGCTTCTAATACATAAAAAAATGACGGTTAATTAAGCATTAATAATATGCTATACTGTTGAAATAAAACATAATAAAAAAGATATATATTATCAGTACTCCGGTAATTACTTCATTCATTTTATACATGCTACTAATGCTTGCGATTGGTGGTTATTTCTATTTTAAAACTCACAATTTAAACGATTACGTTTTAGGTGGTAGAAACCTAGGCCCTACTGTCACCGCACTTAGTGCAGGTGCATCAGATATGAGTGGATGGTTATTGCTTGGTTTACCCGGCATGATATACACATCTGGCTTTAATGGTATTTGGCTCGCCATAGGTTTAGTGATTGGCGCTTATTTGAATTGGCATTATGTAGCTAAAAAACTACGTATTACTACACAGCAACTTAATAATGCCATTACTATTCCTGATTACTTATCTAATCGCTTTAACGACAAAGGCAGTTTGCTAAGAGTAATAACGGCAATTGTTATTTTACTATTCTATACCTTGTATACTTCTTCAGGCCTAGTAGGTGGGGCAAAACTATTTGAAGCCACCTTTAATTTAGCGTATCAAGATGCTTTGCTCATTGGCAGTATCATTATTATTTCATATACCTTTTTAGGTGGTTATAACGCTGTTTCGTGGACTGACTTTATACAAGGCATATTAATGTTGCTGGCCTTACTGATAACACCTTTAGTGGTTATTTTTGAGTTAGGCGGCCTTCAGCAAGGTTTAAACCTTATTCAAACAAATGCACCAGAGCATTTAAATATATTCAGTGGCGCGACCCTCATTAGCATTATTTCACTAATGGCATGGGGCTTAGGTTATTTTGGTCAACCTCATATATTAGTGCGATTTATGTCTATTAAGCATGAAAATGATATTGCTAAAGCTAAAACCATTGGTATGAGCTGGATGATTCTTTCAGTGCTTGGTTCATTGTGCGTTGGCTTTTTTGGTTATGCTTATGTGCTAGCATCAGGCATAGAAATGCATGACAGTGAAAAAGTATTCATTACGTTAACACAACTATTATTTCAGCCATGGATAGCAGGCTTTCTATTGGCAGCGATATTAGCTGCTATAATGAGTACAATAGATTCACAATTATTAGTATCGTCTTCGGTATTAACGCGTGATATTTACCAAGCTTTATTCAGAAAACAAGCAAGTGACAAAGAGCTTGTTTGGGTTGGCCGTGCAACCGTTATTATAATAGCAATAATTGCTTTGGCATTATCATTTAATGAAAACTCAAGTGTATTAAGCTTAGTTTCATATGCTTGGGCGGGTTTTGGCGCTGCATTTGGGCCTCTCATTATTTTATCTTTGTACAACAAACACATTAATAAAAGTGGTGCGTTAGCAGGTATTTTAACCGGAAGTATCACTGTCATTATTTGGAAAAACCTTACTGGTGGAATATTTGATCTTTATGAATTATTTCCTAGTTTCATTCTTGCTTGGCTAGCGATATTAATTGTCAGTCGATTAACAAAAACAACGAATGAATAATCTTCCCCTTATTAAATTTAGAAAAGATATTTTTACACTATGAAAAGAATTGTTATTAAAGTTGGTAGCGCTGTTTTAACTGAAAAAAACAGAATTGCTAAAGAGCGTATGCTCAATTTAGTTACCCTAATAGCTAACTTACGCGTTAAATATAAAGTTATTCTTGTTACCTCTGGTGCTGTTGCCGCAGGTTACTCAGCACTAAAACTAGACAAACGTAAACTCATTGGTAAACGTGCATTGGCTGCTGCAGGCCAGCCAATTTTAATGACGTCATACAAGAAGAAGTTTGATATTTACGAAATAGATACCGCTCAAATTCTCTTAACAGAAGATGACTTTGACTCACGTAAACGTACAAAAATGTTTCAAGAAATTATTGACGCACATCTAGAAAATGACATTCTACCTATTGTGAATGAAAACGATATTTCATCAACACCAGAGCAGTTATTTGGTGATAACGATCAATTATCGGCAAATGTTACGGTTGCTACCCATTCAGAGTTATTAGTTATTTTAAGTGATATCGATGGTTATTATGATAAAAACCCTCATGAACACTCAGACGCAAATATTAATAAAATTGTTCATAAAATCTCGGCAGAAGCCTTGTTAGATCAATCAACACCAAATGACCCTTTCGCAACAGGTGGTATAGTCACAAAACTTAAAGCAGCAGACTTTTTACTTAAAAAAGGTAAAAAAATGTTGTTATGTAATGGCTTTAATTTAAGTTCTGCCGAATCATTCTTATTACACGACGACCACCAACTGGGTACCTTATTTAAACCCGCAGAGTAATTCACTTATGCTTTAATTAAGCATGAAAAAAAGCCGTTAACAACATAGTTGCTAACGGCTTTTTCTTCAATGATATTAGCGTAAGCTAATACTCATATATTATTCACTAAGGTATGAACAACAGTAATCAATAATTGTTTTTGCTTTTACATCAAATGAAGCATTCGCAGGTACGTAAAAAGACTCACCGCCTTTAATTGTTTGCCATTGAGTTTCACCAGGTAATAAAATATCTAATTCACCTGCAGAAATTTCCATTAATTCTTTTTCTACAGTACCAAATGTATATTCACCCGCAGCCATAATACCTAATGTTTTAAAACTGCCGTCTGCAAATGTTACTTTACGAGAAGTTACTGCACCATCAAAATAAACATTCGCTTCACGTGTAATAGTTACGTTATTAAATTCACTCATTTTTATTTACCTTCTAATTTTAAATTACCTCAATCATCACAATGAATTGATGACCGATTGAAAACTATAATAATAATGCCGCAATACTTGCTACTATTGTCATTATTAATACTAAAATCTTTAATGTTCTAGGCTTCACATCAATAGACCATTTTACAGAAACTATTGCACCAACAATACTGCCAATCGCTAAATAAATACCAGCCATCCAAGCAACCTGATCTCTAAATATAAAAACAATCAGTGATACTGTTGTAAAGAGTAATGCCGCTACAACCTTCAAAGCGTTAGCTTTTAGTAAGTCATATTTTAACACACCAACAAATACCGCAATTAAAACAAAGCCAACACCCGCTTGTATAAAACCACCATAAAAGCCTGCAATAAATGTGGTTAAGAACCCCCATTTATTGTCTGAACACTGAATCACCTGATTATGTGTATTTTTTGAATCACTTTTAAATACCACCCATAACGACACTGCAACCATAGTGACTAGTAATACAGGTTTTAAAATTTCAACACTTAAATACGAAGCGACAATTGCGCCTACCAAACCACCTAATAAAATAGGAACAATAATGTTCTTTATAGAACCTATTTCTAGCTTGTCTTTTTTATAATAACCATGACTTGCTGTCAGTGATTGCATGAAAATAGCAACCCGATTGGTTGCATTGGCCACATCAGCAGGTAAACCAACCATCATCAAAGCTGGTAATGATAAGTTAGAACCACCACCAGCGAATGTATTAATTGCTCCGGCAATAAAGCCTATACCAATCAACATAATAATTTGTGTTAGTTCAACAGCTTCAAACATATATTCACCCAAAAAACATTAGTAACAAAAAAGCGGTATTAGCTTTCACTAAATACCGCTTTTAAAATTAGTAAAAGGTTAAATTAACCTTCAACAATTTTCTTCATGTCTGTCATGTAGCCACGTAATTCTTTACCAATAACTTCAACGCCATGGCTGCGAATTTCTTCGTTAACTTCAATTAAACGCTTGTTATCAAC
>JALZUE010000011.1 GCA_023301705.1 Alteromonadaceae bacterium
ATTTAATTCAAAAATAATTACACTATCGTATACAAACATACACAAATCAAATATCACAAAATAACCACAGATGTATCACAAAAAAGTTCATTGACTATCCATTTTGGTGCGGATTACTATCTGGATTCATTAAATCGGTGCAAGCTTTTTTAATGAAATAAAAAATAATGATAACAAATGAAAAATTTCGAAAACAAAAGCAACAAAAAAATAACAATTAGGAATCTATCTATGAATAAAAAACGCTTAAGTGGAGCAGTATTATTAGCAATATTGTCTGCAACAACAGCTTCGACAGTTTCAGCTGAAACATTTCGATTAGAAAAAAGGGATACAAATTTCTCTATCGATGGTAATCGTGGTGCCATAAATGGACAACAAGTGTATTTGTGGAATAGCAATAGCGCTAATGTAAATCAACAATGGGAAGAGCTTGAAGTAAATGATCGCTTTACTCAATACAGAAAAGTAAACACAAGCCTTTGTTTAGATGGTCAAAGTGGTGGTAGAGCAGGCCAAGCAGTAATATTACAAAATTGTGATAGTGATAATAGAGACCAGCATTGGGAAAAAGTACCTCAAACAAACGGACATACACGTTTGAAAAAACGTGGTGTTAGTTTTTCTATTGATTGTCAAAATGGTGCTCAAAGACGCCAAACATGTGAGCTTTCAAGATCTCAAGATAGCAATGTTAACCAACACTTTGAATTTATATCTATAGGCGGCGGTAGCAGCAACAATAACGATGATACTAGCAGCAATAACGATAGCAGTAGTAATAGTGGCGGTACTGGTGCATTCAACTTAGACCCTAGTGCTCCGCCTTGGGAAAATTTTGATCTAACACAATGGAAAATAGATACCCCTGCCGGTGAAGATAGTGCGAGTGACTGTCAAGCACAAGGTACTGAACCACAAGATTGGGAAAATAACTTTCCAAGCCGTTCTGAACCATACTTCTTTACTCACACTGATGGCGGTATGCGTTTTGTATCTGAAATAGGTCGAGCGACAACAGGCGGTTCATGTACTTCGAGAACACGTAGTGAACTACGTGAAATGTTGCGCGGAAGTGATACCAGCATCAATACAAATGGTAGAAGTGGTGATTACCGCAACAACTGGGCATTAGGTTACCAGCCTGAAAATCATGCAGGTAATCGCGGTGAATCATGGGGCGCTCGAGGCGGAATCATGAGAGCAACCTTACGTGTTAACCAAGTGACTACGCAAGGTTCGCGCACTTCAATAGGACGTACAGTAATTGGTCAAATTCATGCAAATAATGATGAGCCTTTACGTTTGAACTATAAACACAGAGCGGGTTTTGAAGGCGGTTGTATTTATGCTTCTTCTGAGCAAAACGGTGGCGATGATACTAACTTCATTTTAGCGGGTGATGGTACATCATGTGATACAGACCCAGGTAATAATGGTTTAGGTTTGAATGATCTGTTTTCTTACCAAATTGAAAATCGCAATGAAGATATTATCGTGACTATTTATGAAGGCAATTTTGGCGATGTAATTAACAGAGTGACTATTGACCTTAATGAAATTGATGGTGGTTATGATCTTGCTGATGATTGGATGTACTTTAAAGCAGGTGCTTACACTCAAAATGCTGAAAGCAATGGCGGTCGAAGAGGTGACGGTGATATCGTTACATTCTACCACTTAGATGTAACTCACTAAAGTTAACATTAGTACATAATACAAAGGGCCTTTTTATAGGCCCTTTATTCATTCTTAATCTATTTAAACAGGAACAAACCATGCAGAAACTTACTTACGGTACGTTATTCATTATTGGTGCGTTTTCGGCTTTTTGGATACTCTCACCTAACAATCAAGATGCCCCGCATGAATCGAACAAAGACGATACAGCTGAATTATTAACATTTGACACTATAACTTCACCGATTAACACTGATGATACCTCGCATATAAAGGCTTCTGTCTTAAATGATATTTATTGTGATGCTCATTGCCAAGAAAACATTGAATTATTACGCTTTCAAGAAAAATTTAATGATGATAACTATGAAGCTTTACTCAATAGTTCACAAGCGTTAGCAGCATACTTGCGAGATAACCCTGATATACGTGCAGAGTTTATTGAGCTAGCGGGTGTATCAACGCCCAATAATCGTAATATTATAATGGCAGCATTTAATGAACTAGACCTTCATTCACGCTCACAATTAGGGCAAGCACTTATTGAAGCTTCAGATTGGCATAGCCGATTTGATGGAATAAGATTTTTATCAAAACCTGATCTCATGGATGAGCAATTAGCACAACAACTTTCAGACATATTACCTACCGAATCAGCTTACTATGTTCGCAATAGTATTATTAAAGCGCTTAATCAACCTGATAAGTTTTATGGTAATCAAGACATTCTCAATACACTTGAGCAAATAGGATACAGCGACGATAATAATACGGTACGTGGTGAAGCATTGTTAGCTCGTGTACAGCTAGAACAGAATCCAGAAGCTATTTTTAATGATGCATTTTCAGCTATTCGCTCAAATCAAGCAGACTATCAAGAATATGGATTACGTGCATTAGTAAAGATTATTAAAAGACAAACGTTGAATGAATCAGAAATTAGCTCGGAATATCAAAATGAAGCAAAAGATCTTTTTGAAGAACTATTAAGCCCTAAATATGATCAAATGTCTGAAGATTTTCACATTACAGCAAATAAATTATTAGCGCGTTTTGTTGAATATTAAAAAATGACTAAATAATATATACAAAGTTACAAGATCACCTTGGCAATACAAACAACATTTACTTATTAATCAAAAATAATCTCTGGAAAATACTGTAATGTTTGTTGAATAAGCGTTTCTTTATTACTTTTTTCTAAATATAGCGCATAAATTTCTCGTGAAAATATAGGCGCTCCCTCTACTTTATATAATAAGCCTTCATTCAGATATTTAATAACAAGCTGCCTAGGTAAATAAGCGCTACCACCATTCGATAAAATATACTCTAATGCAATACGTGGCTGGCTCATAAAATGTCGAGCGGGTGCCTCATTTTCATATGCTCTGGTGTATTCTAAATTAACCGCCTCACCATAATCCACCATAATTAAATCA
>JALZUE010000012.1 GCA_023301705.1 Alteromonadaceae bacterium
TAGTGGAATTGTCGTACTGACTAAGGGACAAGGCTAATGATTACTGCCTTGGTTGGCTTGAGCTTTCAGTTTTTTCTAATTTCATCTGCGTTTCTAGATGGCGGATTCAAAGTTCTAGCGAATAATTGAGTGTTGCGGGACGAGCGATAGTAGTCAGCGTTGTTTCTAATCACAAAAACAATGAAGCAAACCAAATACCGCCGCCTCCGCGCAGAAGACCGTGCCATGATCTATGCCTTAAAGAAAGCAGGAAACACACAGACTGAAATTTCTGAAGAAACAGGCTTTAGCCAACCGACCATATCTAAAGAACTCAGCCGCAACACAGGCATGAAAGGGTATCGCTACAAACAAGCGCAGAGATTTGCGAATCAAAGACAAGAGCAGAAGCGTAAGCGTTCACCAGTCATCACAGCAAAACTCGCCGTAGAGATAGAAAAGCGTCTGAGAAAGAAGCACAGTCCAGAGCAAATTAGCCTCGCCCTCAAAATGGTAAGCCATGAGACGATTTACCGCTACATCATCGAAGATAGAGCAAATGGAGGCAACCTGTATCAAGAACTCAGGGTTAATAGCAAAAGGCGATATAGAAGGAGGGTTGGAACCAGAAGAAGCAAAATCCCCAATAGAACAGGGATTGAGGAGCGTCCTAAGGTAGTTGATATTCGCCAACGATATGGCGATTGGGAGGTGGATCTGATTGAGGGAAGTAAAGGCAGTGGTTACCTTCTAAGCATCTACGAGAGGAAGAGTCGCTTCGCTAGGCTCACCAAGCTCAACACGAAAACTAAAGAAGAAACCACTCAGCAAATCATCGCGCTCCTCCAAGGTTATAAGGCCAAAACCCTAACCTATGACAACGGCAATGAATTTGCGGGGCATGAGGACGTCACCGAAGCTTTAGGCGCGAAAGGGTACTTCGCTCAGCCCTATCATAGCTGGGAGAAAGGAGGGGTAGAGAACTACAATGGCCTCGTCCGGCAATACTTCCCCAAAGGCAGTAGTTTTGCGAGCCTCACTCCTGAACAAGTTCAAGCCGTTCAAAACGAAATCAATGAAAGACCTCGAAAAATTCTTGATGCCAAGAGCCCTTCTCAGCTAATAAAGAAAATAGCAGCGTAGATAACTAGAGCATCCGTCCTCAATTATTCGTTAGAACTTTGAATCCGCCGATTCTAAATATTCCCAGCCAGAGAAAAGGACAAAGCCTAACACCAGTAATAGAGATGCAACTGAAATTATTAATTTTTTCATACTCTTCTCAATTCACAAACTGACTATTTTCCATAGTCCTGATGTATAACGAAGAAAGACCTCCGCGCCCAATGTAATACCATCTTCCTTGAATGCATATGTGCTCGCTCTTAGGATAGTTTCACCTTCTGAGTCTTTATCTACACCAAAAGAAAGAATACTGGCAGGGCGTAGAGCTACTTCACTGTACAGTTGCTGATACTTCGGAATGAGCGCTGGATTCTGTTCTAATTCTTGTAAAATCGGGGTATTTTCAAGATAGACGAAATCCTTAGGGTGCAACAATAAAGGATTTTCCGTGTTTGCTTCCGTAATAGTTTTTAGGAAGCTATTTAACTCAGCATATTCTGCTGAATATGAATCAGTAATAGATTTTGCTTCCTCGTAAGCCATTACAATTTTTTCAGGAATCAGCATACTATCTTGCCCATTAATCTCTGTAAGATGTCCAAAATTCTTTTTCACAATTTTAGCTGGGTAAGTATTCTTGAAGCCTAACCTTTTCTTTACCAAATACGTTTCTCCATAAAACTCTCTGTCTTTCACTAGACTAGGCATAGTCTTCTCCCAATCATGAAGAATGTATTCAGCATCACTGTAAAAAATTTCTAGGTCAGCTAAAATGAGCTTTTGCATTTCATCACTCACCGATTCTCCAAATAGCAAAGGGATCTCTAAATTTTGAACCCTTAGTTCTATTTTATCATTATTTCTTTTAATCACTTTTTGTGGTGTAGTTCGAACATCGCCTCCTTGATGGGAAGATTCAACCTCATGACTAGTTTTTTGACCTCTCTGGCTAGGTGCAATATCCAGCTGATCATCAGGCTGGGATAGTCTATTTTTAATAAGAAAAACACACGCCCCGATTAGAGATGCAAATAACAATATTTTAAATTTATTTTTCATTTCACTGACATTGACCGATGTTAATTTCACCAGCTGGCCCAAAGGCAGGTCTTCTCTCTATATAGTCTAACAAATTTGCCCCTTCATACATGATAGGGGCACTTCCCTTAAATCTAAATTATTCACACTTATGCCTCTCCATAATCCAGGAGCACCATTTACTATTAGTTCTGTCCCTTTGTCAAGAAGAGCGCGTAGAAGCATGACTTCTCGTTGTGCGCTTCATCAAGGTTTCGCTCGACTTCACGTTTCACCCTCTTCCCCTAGTTTTCTGGAGGCCTTTCGCGCTTGAAAATCGTTATTTTTCGCATAAATCCAGAATGCTGACTAAGGGACAGATAGAATGAGAAGGGATTGAGGCCGCTCCAGCGGTTTGGTATCTTGTCTTCTCATCATGAAAAATCAAAAACAATTCAA
>JALZUE010000013.1 GCA_023301705.1 Alteromonadaceae bacterium
TATCGTAAAACCCCATAACCAAGACCATTGTTAGGCACTTGCCTTAATGTTTCTTTTACACCTTTTAACAAACCTGTCAGGCTATCGTTATTTGTTAAACGAACTGGATATAAACTAGTGAACCACCCTACAGTACTACTAATGTCGAGCTCTTCATTTAACGTTTCACGCCCATGACCTTCTAATTCAATTAACGCTTCTTCACTCTCACTAAAGTGACATAAAACGGGTGTTAACGCTGCAAGTAATACATCATTGATTTGTGTGCGGTACGCTTTAGGCACTGACGATAATAATTGTTCCGTTGCGTTTGCATCAAGCGCTACAGAAAGGCTTTTTCTACTAGCAAGTGTATTATCACCCTGTGTATTACCCGGTAATGTTTGTTGCACTGGTTTAGTAACGGCTACCCAATAATCAAGCTCTTGTGCGAAGGTGTTATTTTTTGATGCGATGAATAATGTATCAACCCATGACTTAAACCCACCATCTGGCGTCATGTTTTTAGTCTGAGTGTGTAACGTCTTACTTTGCGACATTTCAGCGTATAAGGTTTGTAATTCATCTAAAATAATGCGCCAAGAAACACCATCAACCACTAAGTGATGAGCAATTAATAATAAATGCGCAACACCATTACCCATGTCAAACCAAACCGCTTTAAATGGCTGCTCAAAACGTAAACTTGCTTGAGCAATATTAGCTTCGCGGTTAATCGCTTGATTAGCATCTTCTGCTGTCGATAAATCAATAAAAATGAATGGAGAAGTATTTTTTGCATCTACATAGCGTTGTTGCCATTGAGTATGATTTAATTCAAATGACATGCGTAATGCTGGATGACGATGAATTAATTGCTCAATCGCTTGTTCAACTTGGCTCTTATTTGTATCTTTTGGCACATCAAGCATTACAGATTGATTCCAATGAGTTACTTGTTCGAACTGCTGCTCAAAGAACCATGATTGAGTCGGCAATAAATCAAAAGGTTCTGTAGTCAATGTCGCTACAGGAGTGTTTGCTGACTTTTCAGTGCTTACTCTTGCTAATTCACTGATGGTTTGTTTATCCATAAGCGCTTTAGGCGAGAATTTAACGCCTTGCTTACGCGCTCTTGCCACCACTTGCAATGCCAGTATTGAGTCTCCACCCAACTCAAAGAAGTTATCATGTACTGAGATATTGTCTTTTTTAAGAAGTTCACGCCAAATGTGTAATAAAACAGCTTCTTTACCGCTATGCTCTGTTTTAATTATTGATGCTAGTTCTGCAATCGTTTGTTTGGTCATTAACGCTTTAGGAGAAAACTTCAGACCCTGCTTACGTGCCCTAGCCACCACTTGCAATGCCAGTATTGAATCTCCACCTAACTCAAAAAAGTTATCATGACGACCCACTTGCTCAATCTTTAATAAGTCTTGCCAAATGTCTGCCAACAACTGCTCTTGTGGCCCGTTAATCGCCTTTTGTGTCAGTGATGAGCTCTCGTCTGATTGAACGAGTAATGCCGTTAAGGCTTTTTTATCTAATTTACCATTGGCTGTTAACGGTAAGTCTGACAACGTAATAAAACGACTCGGTATCATATAATCAGGTAAATGAACCGCTAAGTCAGCGTTAATTGCTGTCACATCAACTGCTTCGTTATTTGGTACAACAAAGGCGTAAAGCTGCGCCCTATCATCTTGTGTTTCAACAATCACAGCGGCATCTTTAATACTATCAAGCGCTAATAGTTGCTGTTTAATTTCATTAAGCTCAACGCGATAACCACGTATTTTAACTTGCTCATCAACTCGGCCAATGAACTCAAACACACCTGCTTGGTTTTGCTTAACGGCATCACCCGTACGATATAGTCGCTCTCCCTCTCCATAAGGGCTTGCAATAAAACGCTCGGCTGTTTGACCCGCTTGTTGAATATAACTTTGCGCTAAGCCTTTACCACCTAAATACAATTCACCCACCACACCTGTCGGTACCGGTTGTAAATCAGCTCCCAATACATACGCTTGTGTATTAGAAAGTGGTAAACCTAAGTGAATCGCTTGAATGCCCGCTTGCGTGATGAGCTCATGAGTAAACACACCCACCGTACTTTCCGTTGGACCATAATGGTTTAATACGTTTAAGCTGGGTGATAATTCGTGAATTTGTGTTAATAGTGCTTGGCTAATACCCTCTCCACCAACAATCAATTGCTGTAAAGGTAAAACGTTTTTAGCCTCAGCTGCGCTAAGTAATCCGTGCAAATGACTCGGCACTATCTTTAATACATCAATTTGGTTTGTTGCCATGTAATCAGCAAATAAGTCTGCTTCAAACGCTACCTCAGTACTCACCATGTGTAATGTACAGCCACTACACAATGCTCCAAACAACGTCGTATTACCTAAATCAGCTGCAACCGTTGACACCATTGCCATACTAGAAATACGGTCATTCATCACTAATTCACATAACACACCTTGCGTGTAGTTACTTAACCCTTGGTGCGTAACCACCACACCTTTAGGCTGACCAGTGGTTCCCGAGGTGTAAATAATATACGCCGCTTGCGCTGGGTGAAGCCTGATTGGGCGGTAAGGCATGTCTTCATTAATAACCACTTCATCAGCACTGTTAAGCACAATGCTCATTAAGGGGGTCGCTCGCTCGGCTTGAAGTGCATCAATAATTGCACAAGTATCTGTGGTTGTAAGAGCTAACTTGGCATCACTGTTTAATAATTGGAACTGCAAACGCGATACAGGTTGCTTAATATCTAACGGTAAATACACACCACCCGCTTTAAGTACCGCTAATACGCCAATAACAAATTCACATGAGCGCTCAGCTAAAATACCAACACAATCACCACGCTGAACACCTTGATGTTGCAGTTGCGCAGCAAGTGCCGTAGTGCGTATATCTAATGCGTTAAAACTTAATGCATTAACGCCATCTGTCACTGCGACTTCTTGACCTTTAGCAACAACCGATGCGTCAAATAATGACAATACTGACGCATGAGAAAAGTCAACCGCATCACCTTTACTCTGACTGCCCGATGGCAATGAAAGCTCAGCTAATGGCACATCAGGGCTATGCAATACGTGCTCGGTTAACGTAACAAA
>JALZUE010000014.1 GCA_023301705.1 Alteromonadaceae bacterium
CTTTCTTTATTGGCTGAAAATAAATTAAGCCGCGAAGAAAAAATAGATATTTTAAATCTGTCTTAAAAATAGCGACTAATATTCGCCACCTAGTATCACCTTTATTTCTATAACTCCCTTTTACAATGCTGTATTCATTATAAACTTTTCATGAAAAGTGTCTGTAAGTATTGTGCCTAACAAATAGCCGCGTATACTGGTTATATATAACGCAATTAATTTTCTATTTTTAGGAGCATCACATGGAATATAATACTTCAGAGCTTTGTAATTTATACGCTGACTTAGTTGATGTGGTTGAGCCTATTTTCAGTAATTATGGCGGCTTATCTTCTTTTGGCGGTAGTGTTATTACCATCAAATGTTTTGAAAATAATGGCTTAATTTGTAAAGCTGTTGAACAAGATGGTAAAGGTAAAGTATTAGTGATTGATGGCGGAGGCTCTTCTCGCCGTGCTCTTATCGATGTTTATATCGCCGAAACCGCTGCAAAAAATAACTGGGAAGGTATTATTTGTTACGGCAGTGTTAGAGATGTCGATGCGTTAGAAGATGTTGAAATTGGCATACAGGCATTATTATCAATTCCTGTTGGTGCACCAGAATGTTTAGATGGTGAAACCGATGTAGCGGTTAATTTTGCTGGTGTATCAATTTTACCTGATGATCATGTGTATGCCGATAATACGGGTATTATCTTATCTCCAGATCCACTTGATATTGAGTAAAACCTACACTTAGCACTTTAAGTTGGTTGAACACAATTTACGTATTTTCTTACACATAAATTGTGCCTTTAAGATAAGGTACCGCACAACCCGAAACATAAACATTATCACCTGATAACCTGCATTCTAAATGTCCACCACGGGTTGATGCTTGATAGGCATTAAGCTCTTTTTTATTCAATTGCTCAGCCCAATAAGGTACTAAGCCTGCATGAGCAGATCCAGTGACTGGATCTTCATCACCGCCATTCGCGGGCCAAAAATAACGAGAAATAAAATCATAATTAGCCATTTCTGCAGGTGCCGATACAACCACGTCATAAGGTGCTAATGTTCTAATAATATTGCTATTCGCTTTAACGTTAACAACATCAACAGCACGGTCATATATTGCAAAATATGCTTGCTGGTTTTGCAGCACACTAACAGGCTTTATTGATAATCCGTCATATAACGCCTGTGGTACATTACTCACATAGGTAGGTTTATAATTAGGAAAGCACATTTCAATCATGTTGTTTTTAGTGTGCTGAACATTGATATCGCCAACTGCTTTTGCATAAAACGTTAATTGGCTATTCTGTGTTAATATTTCACTTGAATTAAAAAGTACATAAGCACTTGCTAACGTTGCATGACCACAAAAGTCAATTTCTGATAGCGGCGAAAACCAACGTATGTGATAGACACCTTGATCATTTTGAACAATAAATGCGGTTTCAGATAACTTATTTTCTGTTGCTATATTTTGCATAACATCACAAGTTAGTGCATTTTCAGTAATAATGACCGCAGCAGCATTGCCTTTAAAGACACTATCGGTAAAAGCGTGAATAAAGTGTACCGTTAATTCCATAATAAAGCCTTATACCGTCATAATTAATGATTACTATCAGTTTGTGTGAGCCACGTTAATAAATCATCATGCTGATATTGGTAATTTAACCATTGTCGTGTTTTTTCACCATACACTTTACGCGCATGAGTTAATAACGCTTCACTTTTAAATTGAGGTGGCGTGAGGTTAAGTGCATTGGCCGCTGCTGTATAGAAAGCCTTTTTATTGGCTGTAGTTTGGCTTACGCCTATAAATATTTGCTGTAATAACGACTCATTTTTAATGAGTTCGCATAATAAACCAATACAATCATCACGATGAATTAAGTTCACCGGCATTTGCGCGCCAGCAAGCTCTGTTTTACCTGCTAGAAACTTCCCAGGCTTACGATCTTCTGCCACCAAACCTGAAAACCTTACCACTTTACTTTGTTGATTAAAGTTAATAACGGCTTGCTCTGCCTTAGCGAGTAATGAAACTTTATCATTAGGTGAAGAAACACCTTTTGCACAATCAGATTGAGTCATTTCAATATGACTATCTTCATCAACATCACCTTGATTGTGTTGGTATATTCCTGTTGAACTAATAAGAATAATTCTCTCAACAGACCCCGCTTTTGCAGCAGTAACAGTATTAGCGATATTATTCGCGTAATCGCTCAAGCCACGTTTAAAACCGGGGGTAATGGCAATAATTAAGGTATGTTGCGAAAATATAGCATTAGAAGACAGAACACCATCAACAATGGTTAAACATTCACAGTCGTAACCTTTATCAATCAGTAGTGCTTGTTTCTCTGCGCTTCGCACAGTTACTTTTACATTATAATTTTGTGTTTGTAGTTGTTTTGCTAGGGCTTTTCCTAACCAACCACAACCAATAATGCCAATGCTATTATTTACTTGTTCTTTAACCAAAATATTCGCCTTTACTAATGTTTTATTTAATCAAGAAGTTAATATGAAAAGCTAATAAGCTAAATTGTTAATTGAAACGTTGCAGGGCCATCATTTAACAAACGTACTTTCATATCAGCTCTAAATACGCCAGTCGGCACACGAAAGTTTTGTTCACGTAATTGCTGACAAAAATATTGATAAAGTTCATCACTAAACGCCGGTGTAGCCGCATTTGTAAAACTTGGTCTCATACCACGCGTAGTATCAGCCGCTAAAGTAAATTGTGAAACCACCAAAATGTCACCACCAATTTGCTTTACATTGAGATTCATTTTTCCACTGTCGTCTTCAAAAATACGATAACCCGCAATACGTTCTGACAAACGCTTTGCTTTTTCTTGCGTATCTGACGGCTCTATTGCTAAAAATACTAGAAGCCCTTGCTGTATTTCTCCGACAATTTCACTATTAACTTCAACACTGGCTTGGGTAACTCGTTGTATTAATGCAATCATATCTCTGTTCTATTTTATTAAATCTTTAAATAAATTGGCCATGCTATCTGTTGCATAACAAAAAGCCGCCATAGTTTGACTTTCAAAACCGCTATGTCCTGCTTTAGGCAATACATTTAGCTCTGCATTTGACCATGCTTGTGTTAATAAAGATGCCTGCTTAATTTGACATACCATGTCGTAGCGACCGTGAAGTATTGTGGCTGGTAAGTGTTGTATTTTATCAATATTATTTAATAAGGGTTCTTTAAGAAAACACTTATTCACAAAGTAATAATTAGATAAATACGCCATACAAAAAGCTTGATGATGATCGTCTATATGTGACAGTGATTCAATAGAGTGTTCAATAGATGACAGTCTCGACTCCCAAACATACCAAGCTTTACTCGCAGCAGCCTTTAATAGCTCATTGGGTGAGTTAAGTAATGTTTGGTAACCGGTTAACGGATCTTCTAATTGCTCTTTAGCTAATGGTGCAATAAAATCTTGGTAGTATTCAGGAAAAAACTTTGCTGCACCTGACGGTTTATATAACCAATCATACTCTTCTTTAGTACCTAAAAATATACCGCGTAGCACAAAGCCTAATACCGCTTGTGGGTTTTCAATAGCATAGGCTAAAGCTAAGGTTGTACCCCAAGAGCCACCACAAACTAACCATTTATCAATATGTAAATGTTGGCGTATTTTTTCTATATCATGAATTAAATCAACTAAAGTATTTTGCTCTACAGATGGCGAAGGCTTAGAACGCCCACAGCCGCGTTGATCAAATAAAATAATATGATATTTCTCAGGGTTGAAATAGCGACGATGCTCAGATGAACAGCCACCACCTGGGCCACCATGAAAATAAATCACAGGAATGCCATCAGTATTGCCCGAGCATTCAACATACAATTGATGTAGCTCATGAACCGCTAATTCGAAAGCATGATTGATGGCAATGTGAGGGTATAAATGTCTGATCATATAATTATTCTTTTAAAGTAACTTGTTGAAACGTTAACGATCGCTTATTGAGCTTCTTATGATTGATTATCGATAACTTCGTCTGACACTACGTTTTTATTCTGTTGACTATCTAATGATACCGTTAGTAAAGCGCCAAAAAGTACGATATTCCACGATAAATACATCCATAAAAATAACAATGGAATAAGAGATAACGTACCGTAAATAGCTTGATATGAAGGTAGTTGCAAGACATAAAGCGAAAACACTTTTTTAGCGATTTCAAAAGCTAATGCAGCAAAGAAAGCACCAAAAAAAGCAACTTTCATTGGTATGCGCTTATTGGGAACAGCTACATATAAAAATTGAAAAGCAACTAATGAAACAACAAAGGGCAATAACACCAAAAAGCTTTGGCTGACAAACATATTATTAGCCGGTGTATCTGCAAGTAAAGAAAAAATATACGACGATAAAGCAATGCTAATACTAATTAACACAGGCCCTAATGTTAATACTAGCCAATAAGTCGCAAAGGTCACCATAAAGCGCCTTTTCTTTTCTATTTTCCATAAATGACCTAATGACTTATCAATGGCAGACATTAATAAAAAAGCAAATAAGAATAACAAAGATACGGCAATGGCTGACATTTTAGAAGCATTCTCAACAAAGCTTGCTAAATGCTCTTGAATTACATCTCCGCGTGTGGGTAAGAAGTTTTGATAAACAAAGCCTTCAAACGCTTCTTTTACATCAGAAAATAATGGAAAAGCCGTCATGATAGAAAACATAACAACCATTAATGGCACTAAAGACATGAGTGTTACATAGGTTAAGTAACCCGCAGTAATATGAATACGCTCATTTTTTAAACGCGTTAATATATCGATAATCAAATCACGATAAAAAACGGGGAGTTTATCTAACAAAAATGCAGATTTATTTAACAATTTCATTGTCCTTATGAATAAAAACTTTCAAAATTTATAACTTCAACTATAGTTAAATAACAGGTCAAAGCTGTTGATATTATTATAAAAAACTTAATATCTCAAACGAAACTAGTCGTATTGAAATATTAAAAAGACATAATCGTTATTATATAGACAAAGTGTTATTTTTTATGAAAAAAATCACCTGTTTTACGAAAAAAATTAAACAAAACTTCACTATTTATGTTGTTGGTGAGAATAATAAAATGTTACCTAAGTATTTAAAACCGTCTGCTCTATCAATTGTTATCAGTACAATTTTCACCCTTCCCCATCAGATTACTATAGCAAATGAAGCTCTGATAAACACCTCTGAAATAGAGCAAATAACCGTAACCGGATCTAGGCGTTTATCAACCGTACAATCTTTGCCAATTAATATTGGCGCGCTAAATAGTGATGTAATTGAACATTTTCACCTTGATGATTTAGTTGATGTGGCTCGTTGGCTACCTGGTTTAACCATTGCTGATCAAGGCGGCTATTATCAATCACCTATTATCGTACGTGGTTTAAATACCAATGCTTCAAACCCTAGTAGTGATGCAGGCACAGTTGCCACCTATCTTGATGATATTCCATTAGCGATTGATTTAAAGTTAATTGACGTTGAACGTGTTGAAGCATTAATCGGCCCCCAAGGAACGTTATATGGCGCAGGCACTTTAGGTGGTGCTATTCGTTATATCACCAAAAAGCCTGTTTTAAATGAAAGCACAGGTGAGCTTTATGCACAGTTAATTACAATTAAAGAAAGTGATGATATTGGGCATGAAGTAGGCTTTGTTTTTAATCAACCAATCATTAATAACAAATTCGCTTTACGCGCTGCGGTTAACTATCTAAATAACCCAGGATTTATCGACAACCGTTATTTACTTCAAGAACCAGGTGTATCGTTACCTGATCCAGACATTACAAACTCTCAAGCAGTATCTGATAACTTTATTACTCAAAATGACATTAACACAGAAGAAGTATTAACAACTAAACTCTTATTGCGTTATCAACCAAGTGATAAGATAAATGTTAATTTTGCTTATCACTATCAAAAAGAAGAATACGGTGGTCGCTCTTTAAGCCACTTTCAAAGTTTAAGCGTTGATAATCCAATTGCTGATGAAATTGGCCGTTATGATAGCGCTTACCGATATTTAGAACCCAGAAAAAATAAAACCAGCTTACTTAGTTTAGAAGTGTTTGCTGATTTAGGCTTTGCAGAACTGACCTCTGCCACAGGTGTATCTGACTATGATTCTACATTTCAACGAGATCAAACTGATTTATTAATCGACCTTGATTTAGGCTATGAAGAGTTTCCAGCTTTTTCTGCATTTGCTAGAGATACAGAAGAGAGTAAAAATATTTCTCAAGAAATTCGCTTAGTATCGAATACTGATTCTATATTCTCTTGGATCCTTGGCGGTTTTTATAGTAACGCTGAATTCGATAGTGAAAGCCTAGAGTTTGCACCAAACTTTGATGAATTCGCCGTTGAAAACTTTGGCGCTATTCAGCTTCGCCCTGATGATCTGGAGTTTGTTGGTATTGATCGCAATAAAATAATTGAAAAAGCAATTTTTGGTGAACTGAGTATTGCGCTAACAAAAAAACTTTCGGCTACCTTAGGTGCTAGATTTTATAAAAACACGATAAATTTTAGTGGTGGTACTGCTTTACCATTATTTGAAACATTATTTATTGGCACCCCTGCAAACGAAACGAATTTGTTTAGCACAATCACAACCAGTAGTGACACGGGAAATTTATTTAAATTTAATTTACATTATCAGTTCAATAGCACTGCATTATCATACCTAACTATTAGTGAAGGTTTTCGTTTAGGTGGTAATAACGGTCTACCATTATGTGATGAAAATATATCAACACAATGTGCTTTACCATCAGAATTTGATTTTACACCTGATACCACACTCAATTACGAATTAGGTTATAAAAGCACTTGGTATAAAAATAAATTACATTTTAATGCTGCATTATTTCTCATTAAATGGCGAGATGCACAGGTTGAAAGCGCAACGGTAAATGGCGCTTTGCCTTTTATTTCAAATGCTGGTGAAGCAGAATCAAAAGGTATAGAGCTTAGCTCTCGTATTGTCATTAACAACAACTTTTCAGCAAATATTAATGCGACTTACACTGATGCACGTTTAACACAAGACGCTCCATTTCTTTATGGCGATCAATCTAACAGTGAAATTCAGCCATTTTTTGATGGTGAAAAAGGCGATCGCTTACCAGGGTCTCCACAGCAACAATTGTCGGCAAGCATTACCTATGAAACTCAAGTATTCAATAATCAATCTCTTAGTATAAATTATGGTTTTTTCTATCAAGGTAATGTTTATACAACGGTTGGCTTAAAAGCTAATGGTGAAGAATTACCAAGTTATGCGCTAAACAACCTTTCAATGAAGCTATATAATGACAGCTGGCAGCTCTCATTAAACGTTGACAATATATTTAACCGTTATGCTACTACGGGTGTTCGTGATAATTTAAGCAGTATAGGCTTAGCGCGTGATGAAGAATCAAATGGCAATCGCAATGACATACAAAGAAGATATGCTAGATACCTAGTAACGCCAAGAACCTTAAGTTTACAGATTAAATATAACTTTGGTCATTAACTTCTAAAGTTATACAATTACTAGGTTATATGAAAGGTAATACTTAAGTATTACTTTTCATATAGGTACTATCTTAAGTATATTTAACCAAAGGCTGTTTAACCAATTTTACACACATTGCTATGAGTCAATCATCAACCTTATTACATGAACAAGCACAGCAAGCTATTCAAACAAAAAACTACCCTTTGGCTCATCACAATTTACTCATTATTCTTCAACAAGATCCTTTATTTGCAGATGCCTATTTTTTATTAGGAATTATCGCAAGTGAGCACTCGCAATTAACGAAAGCGTTACAGTTATTTATACAAGCAGAAAAACTATCTCCTCATAATATTGAATATAAGGCTTGTATTGCAAAGGCATATAGTCAAGTTTTTCAACCTATTAAAGCGTACTCATATTTACAACGTATTAATCAGTTATTGTCACAAACAACAGGTTCAATTAACAATTTAAGCGCTTATGTACTCGACACTATCGGGGTAACACACAGTCAAATAGGCTTACATGAAGAATCAAAATCTTTTTTTGAGTTAGCATGTCAGGTAAAGCCAACTAATAGCTCCTACCTTTTTAACTTTGCTACAGCATTACGTTTTACTGGTAATTTTCCTTTAGCGATTCAATATTATCAAACTGCAATACAACATAATCCATACCTATATAAAGCCTACAGCAGTTTAGCGAGTTTAAATGTAAAACAGCAGCAGGTTTGTACAACTAAATTAAAGAAGTTACTCACCGACGCTACAAATGTTGATAACAAATTACATATTGCTCATGCTTTAGCTAAAGTTTATGAAGCACAAAAAAACTATGATGAATGCTTTGCGGTGTTAGCTAAAATAAAAGCAACAAAGTTACAATCTTTATCAACAACGCTAAGTGACGATGTCGCTTTATTTAAAGCAATACAAAAGCAATTTTCAGTAGATACTACCAAGAAACAATTAACGCCTGATAAGCAACCATTAACATCTATTCCTAACAACGAAGCTATTTTCATTGTAGGCATGCCAAGAACCGGTACGTCGTTAGTTGACAGAATTTTATCAAATCATGCCGATGTCACTAGTGCTGGTGAATTACCTAATTTTTCAAAACTGTTTAAACAATTTAGCCATAGCAAAACTGAGGTCACAATTGATATAGATACACTGTCTAAAAGCACAAATATCAATTTCGAACAATTAGGCAATGCCTACATCGAAAGTACTAGAGTGTTAACAGGTAAAACATCGAAGTTTATTGATAAAATGCCTCTTAATATATTATATGCTGGTTTTATTATTCAGGCTTTACCGAATGCTAAAATCATTTGTTTAAATCGGAATCCGCTCGATACTGTCGTTAGTAATTACAAACAACTTTTTTCTTCTACAATGACAGAATATAACTATGCTTATGATCTAAAGTGGACCGCTGAATATTACCTCTTATTTCAACAATTAATGACGTTTTGGCAGCGCCTGTTTCCACAAAACTTCTATATTATTAATTATGACAATTTAGTTGAGAATACTGAACATGAAACTCAACAGTTGTTTAATTTTTGCGAATTAGATTGGCAAGCCACTTACCTTGATTTATCTAACAATAAAGCGCCCATTGCAACACCAAGTACTCAACAAGTAAGAACCAGCATACATAATAAGTCGGTCAATTATTGGCGCAATTTTGATAAGGCTTTAACCGAAGTTATGCCTCTTTTTAAGTCAACATATCCCAATAGCCTTTCAAATTAATTATATATTTACAATTTTGAATTAAAACCGCTACTTCTATCAATTAAATTAAACGATTGCCGATACATTATTTAATAAGTAATTAATAGATGCTGGAGTCAGGTAATGGCAAATATTTCTGAAATTTTATCATTAACACATTTTGATCATTTTTCGGATCAAAATAAAGAAAGCAAGAAAGACAAACAACATAAGTATTATGGTGCCCTACGAAAGTTACCTAAACCATCTTCTAATAATCAAGAAGTTAATACTGATGATGAGCAATGGAAGGCTGATGACAGGCGTACTGGAGAAGATCGCCGTTTAGTCGAAAGTAACCGTAATAAACGTTTTGATCATAGGAATAAAAACGACAGAAGAAAAGCTAAATCACTGTCAATAAAAGCTTAATTAACTCGTATCAAAAATAAACTAACAGAAACAAAAAAGGTCGCTAATGCGACCTTTTTAGAATTAAGTGTTTAAGCTCGAAATTAATCGATTACTTTAGATACAACACCAGCACCTACTGTACGGCCACCTTCACGGATTGCGAAGCGTAAACCTTCGTCCATCGCGATTGGGTTGATAAGCTCTACAACAAACTTTAAGTTGTCGCCTGGCATTACCATTTCTACACCTTCAGGAAGCTCTACTGAACCTGTGATATCTGTTGTACGGAAGTAAAACTGTGGACGGTATCCTTTGAAGAATGGAGTATGACGACCACCTTCATCTTTACTTAATACATAAACTTCTGATTCAAATTTTGTGTGTGGGTTGATTGAACCCGGTGCACATAATACTTGACCACGTTGTACATCTTCACGCTTAGTACCACGTAATAATACACCACAGTTCTCACCAGCTCGACCTTCGTCAAGAAGCTTACGGAACATTTCAACACCAGTACATGTTGTTGTTGTTGTATCTTTAATACCAACAATTGCTACATCATCACCTACACGGATGATACCACGTTCAACACGACCTGTTACTACTGTACCACGACCTTGAATTGAGAATACATCTTCAATTGGTAAAATGAAATCACCATCAATTGCACGCTCTGGCTCTGGAATGTAAGTATCTAATTCGTTAGCTAATTCGATTACTTTCTCTTCCCATTGTGCTTCACCGTTAAGTGCGCCTAATGCTGAACCTTGGATTACTGGTAAATCATCACCTGGGAAATCATATTCTGTTAGAAGTTCACGAACTTCCATTTCTACTAATTCTAATAATTCTTCGTCATCTACCATGTCACATTTGTTCATGAATACGATGATGTAAGGAACACCAACTTGACGTGATAATAAGATGTGCTCACGTGTTTGTGGCATAGGACCATCTGTAGCAGCAACTACTAAGATAGCACCATCCATTTGTGCTGCACCAGTAATCATGTTTTTAACATAATCGGCGTGACCAGGACAATCTACGTGTGCATAGTGACGTGCTTCTGTATCGTACTCGATGTGAGAAGTATTAATTGTAATACCACGCTCACGCTCTTCTGGAGCATTATCGATTTGTGCGAAATCTTTAACTTCACCACCGTGTACTTTAGTTAATACTGCAGAGATAGCAGCTGTTAAAGTTGTTTTACCGTGATCTACGTGTCCAATTGTACCAACGTTAACATGCGGTTTTAGACGTTCAAATTTTTCTTTAGCCA
>JALZUE010000015.1 GCA_023301705.1 Alteromonadaceae bacterium
TTTTTAGCGTGTGCTACTGACGTAAATTCAGGGCCATATATAACTAGAGGAAACTTATGCTTATCGGCATAGCACTTTAATTTGTCAACGCCACCGACATGGTCATTATGGTGGTGAGTAATTAAAATTGCACATAATGTGAGTTGGTGTTGCTCTATATATTGAATGCAAACATTCGCATTACCTGGGTCAACTAATGCAACGTGCTTGTTCTCAGGGTTGATAATTGCCCAAATATAATTATCTGAAAAAGCCGGAATGGCAATAATTTGATGTTTAATAGACATAAGTAAACTCAATCCAATAATAAAAACACACTATTTTATAGTCATGTAAATAAAGTAAAAATTATAGGAACTGCATTATACGCTTTATTTAATGACAATATTTTAACAAATGTGTATGTTATTCACATTATTGTTTTAATTCCTGTATCAACTAACAATGTTATCTCTAAACAAGCAGACACATCACTTACAGTATACTAAAGCACCAACTTCATGGCATGAGTTACCGTCAGGTAATTTAATATTGAAGCACCTTAATGAATCATTATCATCATGGTGGCCAACATTCTTTGGTTATCATTTATTGAAAATAGGTGACTTAAGTACAGAAATATCAACGCATAAGTCATTAATAAAAAGTCATATTGCAGTACATTCCACAGAAGCTGTTAAAAAAAATGCATCATCAATGACTAAAGATCAATCACACAATAATCACTTTTCACAAGAAAAAGTGAACGTTATTGCTGATATTGACGACTTACCTTTTGTTCAGCATAGTGTTGATGTGTGTTTATTGAGTCATGCGCTAGAGTTTACCTTAGATCCTCATCATGTCGTTCGTGAGGCTAATCGTGTATTAATTCCAAATGGTTATATGGTTATTACTGGGTATAACCCTGTCAGTTTAGCGGGGTTAAATAAATTAACGCCTTATCGTAATAAGAATTTTCCTTGGAACATGAATTTCTTTTTACCGAGTCGAATTAAAGACTGGTTAATATTGATGGGCTACGAGATATTATCTGATGATAGACTATTATTTAATGCATTAAATGGTGAAGAAAAGCAGGGACAAATGGCTAAAAAATGGCAGCAATTTGCCAAACAATATTTTACCTGTTTGGGATCGGTTTACGTAATTGTTGCTAAAAAAAGACGTTTACCTTTAACGCCTATTAAACCTAAGTGGAAATTAAAAACGGGTTTTAAACCTGTAGGAGTTTCCACAATGAATTCAACTACACCATCTAAAATAGTTAAATGCAAATAAACCTGGGCGCCTATCAGGCTCTAATCAGGTAAAAATAAAGAATGGTAAATTTTAGTTGCGTAATCATCTGTCATACTTGAAACGTAATCGGCAATAACACGTAATGGGTTAAGGTTATGCTCACAAGCGAATTGCCAGTTTTTAACTTCTTTCTTTGGCAATAAACGTTCAGGATCATTGGCAAAAGCTTCAAATAATTCCATTACGATTTGCTGACCTCTGTATTCTTTTCGCTGCATATCGGTGCGGCGTATCACAAAGCTAAATACAAAATCTTTAAAAATGTTTAATGCCTCTTGAGCTGCCATTGGCAATTGCGCATTGTACCGAAGTAGGTTTTCTTCAAACGAACATTGTTGAGTTTCATTTAAATCAACAATTTCAACAGATGTGATTAAAAAGTTAACTAGACCACCAATGGCTTCTTTTTGCAGATAATGGTGTTCGCTAAATAGATTTTCGGTTAAGGTCTTACTTAACGTTTGTAACCAAGGGTGATCAATATTGATTAATTTTTTGTGTACATGTTGTTCGAATTCTTGTTGGCTAACAACCCCTGTAAATATGGCGTCTTCCATATCATGAATACCATAAGCAATATCATCTGCAAGTTCCATTATTGAACAGTCGAATGACTTACGTAATGTTTTACTGTGTAGATTGTTAGCTGGCTTAGTTTGTTGAAATTGAATTCTGTCTTGTTCACTTAATGGAGCTAAAATCCAATCTAAAATATGCTGATCATCTTGATAAATCCCTTTAGGTGGATGCCATTCGCTTGACTTTAATTGACGTAAATTTTTAGGTGCAACTGCCATGCTCTCTGAGTGTAAATTACTCAATGTTTCAGGGTATTTTAGAAGACCTAAAAAACTTCTTCTTGATAAGTTCATACCGAATTTATCACTAAAAGGCTCTAAATAAGCAACAATACGCAAGGTTTGTCCGTTACCTTCAAAGCCACCATGATCACGCATCATATAGTGCAATGCTATTTCACCGCCATGACCAAATGGCGGATGGCCTATATCATGAGCTAAACATAAGGTTTCAATAAGAGAATCTTCTTTTGGAAATAACAGATCGCTAAGCGAACTGTATTTATTACGTAATTGTGCTGTAATACCAGAACCAATTTGAGCCGCTTCTAATGAGTGTGTCAAACGAGTGCGATAAAAGTCACTTGTACCTCGACCCATGATTTGAGTTTTTGATTGTAAACGTCTGAATGCGGCTGAATGTAATACCCTTGCTCTGTCGCGTTGAAAAGGGCTACGTTGATCTTGCTGTCTTTTTGCTACTTGAGTTAAGCGACGTTGGTGCCATACATTTGAAGTCAAATTCTTACCCTAATCAATGAATCGATTTGCTTTGGTATATTTATATAGCGTAATACGTATTATTGGTAGTCTTTTGGGTAAATTAGATAAAAATTAGCCAATAACATAATGTTATCTCTATTTTTATTCCATTAGTGAGCGTATTAGGTAAGTTTTTGAGGCTATTCATTGGTATTAATCGTTCGTATTAATCAATGGTATTACATGTGAAAGCAACGTATATGAAACATTAAATGATAAGCCTTAACTGCTAGTACACATACGTTGAAGTTTGCTTTACTTTTTAGCAATAAAAATAGCGCGTTTAGGGGCAGGGTAGCCTTCTATGGTTTTACTATGATCATCAGGATTTAAAAAGTCTTCTAATGATTCATTATTTAACCAGTCTGTTTTACGCTGCTCTTCAAATGCAGTAACACTGGTATCAACCCATTTTACATCGTTAAAACCACAGCGCTCTAACCAAGCCACCATTGCTTTACCACTAGGTAAAAACCAAACATTACGCATTTTTGCATAGCGTTCGCCCGGTACTAAAACAGTATTTTCATCACCATCGATAATTAAGGTTTCAAGCACCAGCTCGCCGCCTTTAACTAGTTGAGATTTTAATTGGTATAAAAAATCAATAGGAGAACGACGGTGATATAAAACGCCCATTGAAAATACCGTATCAAAAGCATTTAATTCAGGCAGTTGTTCAACACCTAATGGCAGTAAATTCACGTTGTCATCTTTAATAAAGTGTTGAACCGCTTCGAATTGCATTAAAAATAATTGTGTTGGATCAATACCAACCACATGTTTAGCACCTGCACCTCGCATGCGCCATAAGTGGTAACCACTCCCACAGCCGATATCAAGCACGTACTTATTTTTTAAGTCACTAATGTAAGGTAATAAACGATCCCATTTAAAATCAGAACGCCATTCAGTGTCTATGTGTAACCCGTGTAAATGAAAAGGGCCTTTTCGCCAAGGTTTTAGTTTCATTAATAAGTGGGTTAATTTTTTAATTTCGCCTTCTGAAAAATCACCTTGTTCACCAATAGTGACACTGTTAAGTAGATCAATAGTGTCATTTTTTTTCTGCGGTGATGGTAATAAATCAATGGCTTTTTGCCATTGTGCAAACTCACCATGCAGATGTTCGTTATTCCACTGTGTTAATTGCGCAGGCAATGTGTTTAACCAAGGTGATAAACGATTAGTGGCAATGGTTTGGTAAAATTTATTAAAAGAGATCATTTTATTGCTATCAGTGAAGTAAAGTTAAAACATTGAAACCATGGTGTCACATGAGAAAAGCCAGCTTGCTTTAAGCGTGATATTTGCTCGTCTAACGTGTCTGGTTTCATTACGTTCTCAAGCGCTGTACGCTTTTGTGCAATTTCAAGTTCGCTGTAACCATTTGCGCGTTTAAAATTATGATGAAGTTCTGTCACCGTATCTTGGCAAACAGGATCAACCTGCGTAATTTTTTCAGATAATACTAAAATGCCACCTTCAAGCATGTTATCGGCGATACTACATAATAATTGCTGACGATATTCACGTTCAATAAATTGTAACGTGAAATTCAATACTGCCATCGACATAGGTTTAAAGCTTATCGACATTATATCGGCTTGTTCTATGCTAACTGGAGTGTCGCCTTTAAATGCGTTTACATGCATTTGGCAGCGTTCAACCATTGCACTTGAATTATCAATACCAATAATGTGACAATTTTTAGCCGTTATAGCTTTACGCATAGCTAGGGTTGCAGCGCCTAAAGAACAACCTAGATCATAAACCGTACTATTATCTTGCACATATCGCTGACTTAAACGGCCAATGGTATCAATAATGGTATTGTAACCAGGCACTGAGCGAGAAATCATATCAGGAAACACTTCAACCACTTGAGCATCAAAGGTGAAATCTTTCACTTGGCTATGCGGGTTAGAGTAAATAAGATCAGTATCTGAAGAGGCCATACGTACATGTTTAATTAGTTATGTGTGTCGTTGTATTTTACCGTATTTTGGCTGTGATTGAAGCAGTCATTAACATTTAGTCTTTAATAATCGTATTTTATGGTTAATTAAAAAGCATTTAAGTGTGTATAGACTCACTTTTTTAGTGATATGTACAGGTGACATTATTGTGTATTGCTATATAATGTCGGTCATTTTCAAAGCTAGTGATTAATGCGGTATTTCATCAGTGGTTAATGCTTTATTTTTATAAGTAAAACAAAGCCACCTTTGTAATATCAAACATTAGAAACTTAGTGGTATAGCCATGGTGTAAATCATAGGTAGCTCACTTTAATAGCATTAATAAAACATATAATTTTCAAGGCAAAATACATGCGCAGTCTTTATTGTGGTGAAGTAAACGAAACTCATATTGGTCAAGAAATCACACTTTGTGGTTGGGTAAATCGTCGTCGTGATTTAGGCGCAGTAATATTTTTAGATTTACGTGATCGTGAAGGTATTGTTCAAGTTGTTTACGATCCAGATTTTCCAGAAGTATTAGAAAAAGCAAATAGCTTACGTAATGAATTTTGTGTTCAAGTAAAAGGTAAAGTACGAGCGCGCCCTGAAGGCCAAGTGAATAAAGATATGGCAACAGGCGGTATTGAAGTCTTAGGTTTAGAACTGACTATTCTAAATAAATCGGCGCCATTACCATTAGATCCTAATCAAAATAACTCTGAAGAGCAGCGTTTAAAATATCGTTACCTAGATTTACGTCGCCCAGAAATGACAGAACGTTTACGCTTTCGTGCAAAAGTTACATCAGCAGTTCGTTCATCTTTAGAAGAGCAAGGTTTCTTAGATATTGAAACACCTATTCTTACCGCAGCAACACCTGAAGGTGCGCGTGATTACTTAGTTCCAAGTCGTACACACAAAGGTAAGTTTTTTGCTTTACCTCAATCACCACAATTATTTAAACAATTGTTAATGATGTCAGGTATGGAACGTTATTACCAAATCGTTAAGTGTTTCCGTGACGAAGATTTACGAGCTGATCGTCAACCAGAATTTACACAAATAGATATTGAAACATCGTTCATGTCTGCTGAACAAGTGATGTCAGTAACAGAAACAATGATTAAATCATTATTTCAAAAGTTATTAAATGTTGATTTAGGCGAGTTTCCAACAATGCCTTACTCAGAAGCAATGACCCGTTTTGGTTCTGACAAACCTGACTTACGTAACCCATTAGAGTTAGTTGATGTTGCTGATATTCTAAAAGATGTAGAGTTTAAAGTATTCTCAGGTCCAGCAAACGATGAAAAAGGTCGTGTTGCTGTGATTAAAGTACCACAAGGTGCAACTAAATTTTCACGTAAAAATATTGATGAGTACGGTAAATTCGTTGGTATTTACGGCGCAAAAGGCCTAGCTTACTTAAAAGTTAACGATGTTGATGCAGGTTTAGAAGGCTTACAGTCACCTATTTTAAAATTTTTACCAGAAGATGTAGTCAAAGCATTGCTAGCACGCGTTGAAGCGCAAAGCGGTGATATTATTTTCTTTGGTGCTGATTCTAATACGGTTGTTACTGAAGCATTAGGTGCACTTCGTTTAAAACTAGGTGAAGACTTAGACATAGTGTCAAACGAATGGAAACCTTTATGGGTTGTTGATTTCCCTATGTTTGAAGAAGTTGATGGTGGCTTACATGCAATACATCACCCATTTACAGCGCCGAGTAACATGACTCCAGAAGAGTTGGTTGCTAACCCTGTTGGCGCTTTATCTGACGCTTACGACATGGTATTAAATGGTTGTGAATTAGGTGGTGGTTCTGTTCGTATTCATGACTCAGCAATGCAATCAGCAGTATTTGGTTTATTAGGTATTAATGAAGAAGAAGCTCAAGAGAAATTTGGCTTCTTACTTGAAGCATTACAGTTTGGCGCTCCACCACATGCCGGCTTAGCATTTGGTTTAGATCGTTTAGTGATGCTAATGACAGGTACATCGTCAATTCGTGATGTAATGGCATTTCCTAAAACAACTACAGCGGCTTGTCCATTAACAAATGCGCCGGGTGAAGCTAACCCTCAGCAGTTAGTTGAATTGAATGTTGCTACGATTGTTGAAGAAAAAGAATCGTAATTAACGTTTTCTTTTTAACGAATATATAGAAAGCTTGAACCTTAGTGTTCAAGCTTTTTTGTTCGTGGTATGTTAATTTTTAGTGCTGTTGGTTCAATATAATAAAAAGTATATGTTTAGCAGCCTGTTCTATTTACTGTTATTTTAAGGGTTAATGTGTCTATTATTCTTGGTATAGATCCTGGTTCACGTCTTACAGGGTACGGAATTGTTAAACAAGAAGGGCGATCATTTACCTATTTAGGCAGTGGTTGCATTAAGGCTATTTCATCAGGAAAAGAGCTTGCGCCTAGATTACAAACAATATTCGCTGGCGTCTCTGAGCTTATTCTTCAATTTAAACCAGATATGTTTGCTATAGAACAAGTGTTTATGGCGAAAAATCCAGATTCAGCCCTAAAGCTTGGCCAAGCACGTGGTGCGGCTATCGTTGCTGCTACTAATTCAGGTTTGTCGGTAGCTGAATATTCTGCACGTCAAATAAAGCAATCGGTTGTTGGTACAGGAGCTGCTTCAAAAGAACAAGTGCAACATATGGTTCGCTCTATATTAAAGCTTTCAGCTTCACCTCAAGCAGATGCTGCTGACGCCTTGGCTGTAGCTTTATGCCATGGTCATAGTTATGAGTCATTATTAAAAATGAATGGTCAAGCCAGTAAAGTGGTAAGAAGCCGTTTACGCTAAAGTTGATATAAAAGCGCAGGCGTATACTACCAACAATAATACTTTTTTTTGTAAACTATACGCATAACTATTAACAAATACGTTTAAGTTAGATGATGAAATAATCGTCATTTAAGGTGTTTTTCTTGTAATAAAATCTATTACCTAGCGGTTATTTTATTTCAAAATAATATTACTTTACTGTATAAATATATAGTGCTATTGTTTTCAAAATTACGCTCTGTTGTGTTATTCATGTTAGTTGAAGATCACGTTATCACCCGATATATAACAAAGCGTAAAACCTTTATATTAACCATACATTTACATTAAGGATACATCGGTGATTGGTCGTCTTCGTGGAATATTATTAGAAAAAACAGCACCAGAAATATTAATAGAATGTAATGGCATTGGTTATGAAGTCTCAATGCCAATGACTAGTATTTACTCATTACCTGACGTTGATAACGAAGCGATTATTTACACGCACTTTGTTGTTCGAGAAGATGCCCAATTATTGTATGGTTTTGCAAATAAAGTAGAGCGTAAACTATTTCGCTTATTAATTAAGGTTAACGGTGTAGGGCCTAAATTAGGTTTGGCAATTCTATCAGGTATGTCAGCAGAGCAGTTTGTTAGTTGTGTTGCGCATGATGATGTGACTACTATTGTAAAAATACCAGGCGTTGGTAAAAAAACTGCCGAACGTTTATTAATTGAAATGCGTGATAGATTGAAAGACTGGCAAGCCCAACCTGACACCACAGTGACAGATTCAATGCCACTCTCATTAAGTAATGAATCAACATTTATTCGCGCAGACAGTAAAGGTGATGCTATTAATGCATTAGTATCACTCGGCTATACATCAACCCAAGCAGAAAAAGCCGTACGTGTCATTTACCAAAGTGAAATGTCGAGTGAAACAATTATTCGCTTAGCTTTAAAAGCAATGCTATAACGTTACTTATTATTTAATAAAGTTATATCTAAACGATTAACTTAAATAACAAATTTAAATAATAAATAGACCTTACAAACCTTAATAATTAACTTAAAACGAATATTTTTATGATTGAAGCAGACCGTTTAATTCAACCCGTAGCTACGATAGAAGATGAAGGGGTTGATCGCGCAATTAGACCTAAAATGTTGGCAGATTATCGCGGTCAAGATAATGTTAAAGATCAAATGGAAATATTCATTGAAGCGGCTAAAAAGCGTAGCGAACCTCTTGATCATTTACTTATTTTTGGTCCGCCAGGTTTAGGTAAAACAACACTGGCCAATATTGTTGCCAATGAAATGGGGGTTAATATTCGTACCACTTCAGGCCCCGTTCTAGAAAAAGCAGGTGACTTAGCTGCACTACTAACAAACTTAGAAGAAAACGACGTGTTATTCATTGATGAAATACATCGCTTAAGCCCTATGGTAGAAGAAGTATTGTACCCAGCAATGGAAGACTACCAACTTGATATTATGATAGGGGAAGGTCCTGCTGCACGTTCTATTAAACTCGATTTACCACCTTTTACCTTAATTGGCGCAACCACTAGAGCCGGCTCTTTAACGTCTCCACTTAGAGACAGGTTTGGTATTGTTCAACGACTTGAATTTTATAAAACGGCCGACTTAACACATATTGTTAAACGCTCAGCACACTTTTTAAATTTAACAATGAATGATGAAGGTGCTTTTGAAATAGCTAAACGTTCACGTGGTACGCCTCGAATTGCTAATCGATTATTACGCCGAGTACGCGATTACGCTGATGTAAAAACAGAAGGCATTGTTGATCAAGACACAGCGCGTAAAGCATTAGATATGTTAAAGGTAGATACCGAAGGCTTTGATATTATGGACAGAAAGCTGTTACTTGCTATTATTGAAAAATTCACAGGTGGCCCCGTAGGTGTTGATAACTTAGCTGCAGCAATTGGTGAAGAGCGTGAAACAATAGAAGATGTACTTGAACCTTTCTTAATTCAACAAGGCTTTTTACAACGTACTCCTCGTGGCCGCATAGCAACTGACGCAGCTTACCTTCATTTAGGTTTTGACATTCCCGAAACACTTTAAATACTCTAATTTACTGTTAATACTTGAACCTTAAATCTTACCTAATTTTATTTAACCCTTAGTTTTATTAGGGGTTACTAGAGCAGTAATAGCGTGCATACGCATTTTATTTTAATAAAACTATGTATTGTTTATTTCATTACTTTATTTAAATTAGTAAATTTTAGGCAAAAAAAAGCCCATATCATTGATATGGGCCAACTAAATAAGTTGAATAAGGAAGTTAATTAAAACTTGGGGAACAAGAGAGATAAAATATCCAAATACTTTATCTGTGTTAAAAAGCTATATAACCGAAGTTACATTGCGCTAGCTCAGAAAACACAAGTATTTTAATCATCTGGTGTATAAATAACAAACTAATAAAACTTAACTTTATCATTAGTTTTTCTAATGATAAAGTTGTTGTGTTTTTATTTACAGTAAAGCGTACTTATTATGAGAATAGGCTAAACATCACTTACTATGTCATATCGTATTGTTTTTATTACTGATATTTTTGTATGAAAAATAGACTCTGTAGATGTTTTTTAGTGAAAATATAGTATTTTGTTACAGTTAGGTGTTGTTGTTAATAGTGGTTTTCCATTACTATTGAACTAATATTTTAAAATTTTTCTTGTTGTGCGGTTAACTAGCGATATGAATACCGATTCTCATCAATTTACCTTACGTATCTATTATGAAGACACCGATGCTGGTGGTATTGTTTATAATGCAAATTATTTAAAATTTGTTGAACGTGCAAGAACTGAATGGTTAAGAGCCTTAGGTATAACACAATCTTTATTACTCAGTGAGCAAATAGGTTTTGTTGTACGCAATGTTGTTATGAATAATTTGCGTGCTGCGAAATTAGATGATCAATTAACGGTCATTTCAACAATCAATAAAATAAAACGAGCAAGCCTTGTTTTTAATCAAGAAATTTTTAATCAACACCAGCAGCTTATCTGTACTGTGGAAGTACTTATTGCGTCAGTTAATATTGCTGGTGATACAATAAAACCCTGTGCAATTTCAAAAGAAATATTAGGAGTGTTGCCTCGTGTCAGCTGAGCTTTCAATTTTTGATTTATTTTTACAAGCAAGTTTGCTTGTAAAGTCTGTAATGTTACTGCTACTGGGCTTTTCTATTGCTTGTTGGACCTTAATCTTTCAACGTAAAAAAGTATTAAAGAAAGCACGTTTACAATTGAGTACTTTTGAAGATAGATTTTGGAGCGGTGCCGACCTTGGTCAGTTATATAATGAAGTAAATGCACGTAATAATGTCACTGGTGTTGAGCATTTGTTTTCGGCGGGTTTTAAAGAGTTTATGCGTTTGCGTAAAACGAATAACCAATCACCTGAAATGATTATTGAAGGTTCACAACGTTCAATGCGAGTTGCATTATCAAGAGAAGTTGATAATTTAGAATTGCATTTGCCATTTATGGCAACAGTAGGCTCAATTAGCCCTTATATTGGTTTGTTTGGTACGGTATGGGGCATAATGAATTCATTCATCGCATTAGGCGCTGTTCAGCAAGCAACTTTAGCAATGGTTGCGCCAGGTATTGCTGAGGCTTTAGTTGCAACAGCAATGGGGCTATTTGCTGCTATTCCTGCTGTAATGGCATTTAACCGTTTTAGCCACTCAGTTGAAAAGCTTGAAAATGGTTACGGTAATTTTATGGAAGAGTTTTCAAGTATTTTACAGCGTCAAATAACCGCTGAAAATTAAAATAATAAATACGCATTGTCTCAGTTTGAATTAACAATTAAGTCAGCCTATGTATCAACGAGTTAAACGAAAAAAAGTCGCAGACATTAACGTAGTACCATACATAGATGTTATGTTGGTGTTGTTAATTATTTTTATGGTAACCGCACCATTAATTACACAAGGGGTGAAGGTTGATTTACCTAAAGCCGAAGCACAAACGCTTGATGAAAATAGTAATACTCCGTTAGTTGCTTCAGTTGATTCTGATGGTAATTATTATTTATCTATTAATGGTGAAAACCAACAAATGAGTGCAGAAAAAGTGGCTGTTGAAGTTGCTGCAAGGTTAGCTATAGAGCCTAATACGCCAGTTGTTGTTAATGGTGATGGCAATGTTTCATACAATGCGGTTGTGCAACTAATGGTTTTATTACAAAAAATCGCCGGTGTACCATCGGTTGGTTTAATGACAGATTCTCCAGAGAGTTAATGTGAATAAATATTCTAGACCATTAATGTTAAGCTTACTTGTACATGTAGTACTAGCGATTGTACTTTTTTTTGGTAACTTTAGTTCTGAACATAAACCAACCCCTAAACCTACAGCAAATGTAAAACCTATTGAAGCTGTAGCTATTGATAAAACAGCCTTAGCTAAACGAGTGAATGAATTAACCAAACAAAAAAGTGACGCAGTTAAAGCAGAAAAAAAACGTATTCAAGAACTAGAAAATAGAGCAAAAGCAGCGAAACAAAAGCGCACTGATGAACAAGCTCAAATTGCTAAACTAGAAAAAGCTCGTAAGCAAAAAGAACAAGAAAAACGCAAAGCCGATGCAGCGGCAAAAATAGCTAAAACCAAAGCAAATAAAGCAGAAAAGCTTCGTAAAGAAAAGGTCGCAGAGCAGAAAAAAGCTGAGAAAGCAGCAGCTACTGCAAAAACAAAAAGAGAAGCTGAAGAAAAAGCAGCAGCTACTGCAAAAGCAAAAAGAGAAGCTGAAGAAAAAGCCGCTCAATATGCTGCTGAACAACGTAAAAAACAAGAAGCCGAAAAGAAACGCAAAGCACAAGAAGCAAAAGAGCAAGCCTTACAAGAAGCATTGTTAGCAGAGCAGTTAGCTGCTGAAGTAGCAAGTCGCCAACAAGCTAGAAACCAACAAGTAGTCAGTGAAGTCAATCGTTACAATAGCTTAATTAGCCAAGCAATTGATCGCAGTGTATTAAAAGATCAAGCAACTATGGCGGGAAAAACATGCTCGCTAATTATTAGTATTACTTCATCAGGTTTCGTCACTAATGTAACTAGCAGTGACGGAGACGCAATTGTATGTAATGCAGCCAAAACAGGGGTCTTAAAGTTAGGTACTGTACCTATGTCTGAAAACCCTGATGTGTATAGTCAATTTAAACAATTTGAATTAGTGTATATTCCTAAATTTCAATAAAAATTCAACGAAAGAGAAATGTATTTATGAGTATGTTGAAAAAAATGTTAACAAGTTCACTGGTAGCAATAACACTTGTTTTATCAATGTCGGCACATGCAACATTACAAAAAATTGTGATTACTGGTGGTGTAGATTCAGCTCGACCAATTGCTATATTACCTTTTAAGTGGAATGGCTTAGGAGAAGCTCCTGAAAATATTTCAACAATTGTCAGTGATGATTTATTGCGAAGTGGAAAGTTTAGCCCTATTAGTGAAAGTCAGTTTCCATCGCTAGCGTATTCAGATCAAGATATTGACTATAGTGCTTGGGCATCTACTGGTGTTGAAGCTGTATTAGTAGGCAGTGTAAAAGAAACATCGCTTGGTCAATATCAAGTGAATTATCAGTTAGTTGATGTGATTAGAGGGCAATTAACGGGCGGTAAATCACAAGTATTAAGTAATGGTCAATTAATTGAAGTGTCTGATCACATACTAACCTATGACACATTTCAAATTAGTAGTACTCAATTTAGGCGTTACGCTCATCGTATAAGTGATAATATTTACGAGAAATTAACGGGTACACGCGGCGCTTTTTTAACAAAAATATCGTATGTTATTGTGCGAGACAATGGTGAGCATCCGTTTCAGTTAGCAATTGCTGACTATGACGGTGCCAATGAACATGTGTTATTAAGTTCAACAGAGCCATTAATGTCACCCGCATGGGCACCGAATGGTGAAAGTTTAGCGTATGTTACTTTCGAAAATCGCCAAGCTCAAATTCATACTATTGACATATATACAGCTAAGCGTACATTAATTAGTACTTTCTCGGGAATAAATAGTGCACCTAAGTGGTCTCCTGATGGGAGTAAACTTGCGTTAGTATTATCAAAAGATGGTAACCCAGAAATTTATATCAAAAATTTATACACCGATAGTTTAAAGCGTATTACACGTCATCGAGCTATTGATACAGAACCAAGCTGGGCTCCTGATGGTAAATCATTAGTTTTCAGTTCTGAACGTGGTGGTAAACCACAATTGTATCGTGTTGATTTACAATCAGGTAAAGTAAAACGCTTAACCTTTGATGGTGAAATGAACCTAGGTGGGTCAATAACACCTAACGGTAAACAATTAGTGATGGTAAATCGTACAAATGGAAAGTATCATCTAGCTAAACAAGAACTTAAAAATGGGCAGTTTCAAGTATTAACCAATACACGGTTAGATGAATCACCTAGTATATCACCAAATGGTGGTATGATTATTTACAGTACCTTGCATAACAATAAGCAAGTATTAAGTTTGGTTTCGGTAGATGGTCGCTTTAAAGCACGTTTACCAGCTTCTGATGGCCAAGTAAAATCGCCATCATGGTCACCGTTTTTATAAAACTATTTAATTTTAAAAATACAATGAGGAAAACACAATGCGCTTCAATAAAATCGTTAAAGCTTTAGCAGTATCTCTTCCATTACTTGCTGTTTCAGCATGTAGTACTACAGACACATCAGAAGAAGATGCTCGTATCGCTGCAGAACAAGCCGCTGCACAAGCTCAAGCATCAGCGTCAGCAGAAGCTGAGCGTGTAAAAACTGCAGCATTGGCACGTGAAGCAGAGCTTGCAGCTCAAACGAGTAAAGAAGTTGAAAAATTATTAGCGCAAAGCATTATTTACTTTGGTTTTGATAAATCTACATTAAGTTCAGAATATGCTTCAACGTTAGATGCACATGCTAGTTTTTTAAATACTAACGCTAATCAAACAATAGTTATTGAAGGTCATGCTGATGAATTAGGTACACCTGAGTACAACATTGCATTAGGCGAACGTCGTGCTAAAGCAGTAGCTTCTTACTTAGAAAACTTAGGCGTGTCATCTTCACAAATTTCAATCGTGAGCTATGGTGAAGAAAAGCCTATGGTTAAAACTCGTGACGCAGCAGCTTTTGCTAAAAATCGTCGTGCTGTATTAGTTTATTAATATTGGGTACTCAATGAAACAATTACCTGTTTTGTTTGGTGCCTTATTAGCTGCTAATACACATATTGTATTAGCAGCAAAACCTGCACCCGTGATTGATGTTAATGGCAAACCACAAGCATCAACAACAACGTATCAATCATCATTAACCTTAACAGAGCAATTAGCTTCTGTTGAGCGTAAACTTGATGCTAGAAATCGTGCTCAAATTTCTATTCAGAATCAATTAACTGATCTTCAAAGTGAAGTTGACGAAATTCGTGGTGTTACTGAATTACATACACATAAGTTAGAACAAATATTAGAACGTCAGCGAGAACTGTATCAAGAAATTGAAAGCAGGGTGAGCCAAGCAATTGAAACACCAGCAGCATCTACTAATATTGTTAGCAGTTCCTCGTCAATTTTACCTACAGTTGATTACAGCGCTAACCTGACCGAAAATCAAGTATATGATCATGCGTTAAACTTAGCGTTAAAAGAAAAAAAGTATGATCAAGCAATTGCTGAATTCAAACGCTTTAATGAAAAATTCCCTCAATCAAGCTTTTCAGTTAATGCACATTACTGGCTTGGTCAGCTTTTATTTAATAAAGGTTTATTAAATGAAGCAGAAAATGAATTTTTAGTGGTTGTTAATCAATATCCTGACTCAAGCAAACGCCCAGATTCAATGTTAAAGCTAGCTATGGTTGCTGAAAAGCAAAATAATTTACCTAAAGCACGTAATTTATATAATGAAATTATAGAAAGTTATGCAGGTAATGCCGCAGCAAAATTAGCAAGTACACGTTTAACTCAAATTAAATAAACGCTTTTCTGCATGTTAGTTATACTAACTGCTGTGTTTTTGTGCGAACAACACGATTTATTGAAAAAAGAGTAAATTAGTTGTTGCACTAATATTTTATATGAGTATTATATGCGGCGCATCAGACGGGAGTGTGATGCAAAGCAAGTTATCGGTCGTTAGCTCAGTTGGTAGAGCAGTTGGCTTTTAACCAATTTGTCGAAGGTTCA
>JALZUE010000016.1 GCA_023301705.1 Alteromonadaceae bacterium
TAATCATTAATAAAATCGAATTTACCCAAAGATGCTGCCAAACATAAAAGGGCCTTAGCGTATAATCCACGATGGCAACAAGAAGATTGTTGCATAACCTTAAATAATGCAGAATGACTTTCTGTTGGCCAAGAATTTTTCAAATAACGCTCAGAAACATCTACCCATCGATGCATCTCTTGTTCCATCAACTCATCACTAGTGGCTTCATCTCCTACGAATGTAAATGACATTCCTCCCGTTAAAGAATGTAAGTTAATAATATTTAATTGTTCGCATATAATTGATGTCATTTTGAAGCCTATTGACTTATTCAAATGAGATATACTATCGACCATTTTTGCTATTTTATGCATTTTAATACCAGTTTCGACGATAAAATGCATGTATTGCCCTTTAAATACAAAATTAGGTTTAATGACAAAATGTATATCTTTTGTCACTTTATTAATAAAATTACCACCAATAAATTGCCAACCAGAATGTTCACTTGCTACTTTTTTACATAATGCTAAAACTTTAGGTTTAAAAGACGCCATATTACTAATCCCTATTTTCAATTCAGTATCACGGATAATATATACAATATTAAGCGCCTTATCATTAACCGCAGTCGTATAAGTAAACAGATAGATACTTTGTTTGAGGTACAATAGTGTTAGGAAGTGGACTTAATTAAATGAATGGTGGCTATCTAGGTAGTAAAATAAACCATATTATGTATACGGCAAATGAAGTTGATGAAAGTGTAGTATGCACATTGACAGTAGATAGAGACTACATTATTTTGAAAAATACTTATCATAACGTAACCAATGCATTTCTGACGTAGGCTTTCTTATATGAATTTTAATTATGTTCTTTTTATTTCAATCTTTATAATGGTGGGATGTTTTTCTAAAGGAAGTGATGTAACTGAACAGCGAATACCTGATTTTAGGCAGAGCTTCAATTTTCCACATAATCAACATGATATTATATTGAAAGAACTCAAAAAAACATCTTTTAACAATGCTTTTCATTTAATATTACCATCATCAAAAATTATTGTTAATTCACAAGAAAAATTTATTGTTGCGTTACGAGAAAAAGTTGAAAGAGGACCTTACTGTTTAACAATTGATAATATAATAGAACATGATGTGTTAGTAATTAAGGTGTATCAAAAAAATTGTGAAAGGGTTGATGATTTAATTAAGGTTAAAGAACATATACTTAAAATACTTCAAAATTAAATATAAGTTAAAGGGTTAAATGGAGTTAGGTACTTCAACTAAGGGTTACTAATATGATACACACTCGGTTATTTTTTATTTAAGGCTTTATATGTTGCTTCTTCGCTTTATAAATACAATTAAAATACACAAAAGCGCTAGTATATCTGTTTTACTTGTTAGTCTTTTAACTGGTTGTAGCCATGTTGAAGAAAATGAAGTGAGCGCTTTACCTTTAACTACAGCTGATCTTTGTTTGCCAACGTTAAACAGTGATGAGTTGTTAACCAGTATTGAAAAAATTGTTGAAATTCACCCTCCTTCAACTGGGCCATATCCTTATTTTAAGTTTCTTGAAGGGCCTGTGTGGCGTGATAATATTGAAGGTGGTTCTTTATATTTTTCAGATTTAGGTGCGCCTGCACGTATTTGGCAATTAACACCGCCATCAACAGTACCGGTTCTATACCTTGAAAATAGTGGTAGTAATGGTTTAGCACTTATCAATGATAATCATTTAATTATTGCTGACCGAGAGCAAAGGCGAATTACCCAATTAAATATTAATACTAAAAAGTTAGTTGAGTTAATTCCGGCTAATGGAACGTTTAAGCCAAATGATGTGATTGTTAGCCGTGACAATAATATGTATTTTACAGCGTCTAAAAGCGGATTTTTTCATGTGTCGTTAGGTGGTGTATTAAGTCAACCAATTAAAAGCGTTTTTAGCCCAAATGGTATTGCTTTATCGGTTGATGAAAAAACATTGTATGTTGGCGATTATACGAATAAAACCGTTACTACATTTGCACGTGATATCAATGGCGATGTTGACGAACTTTCTGCTAAGGTGTTTGTAAGAACCCAAGGAGATAAAGTTGACGGAATGACAGTTGATTGTGCTGGTAATTTATATGTTGGCTCTACTGCTGGCGTTGAAGTTTTTAACTTAGAAGGACAAGCCATTGGAATTATTGCTACTGGGCGTAGTTCAAATGTTGCTTTTGGTGGAGAAGACAGAAAAACGCTTTATGTCACCACACCAAAGCTACTTAAAGCAATTCAACTTTCTGTAGCTGGCGTGAAAAAATAACTGTGTTAGCTTTTTAACAGCGTTTTATTATTTCCATGATAACGTTTTATGATTGTGAGTAAGTTTTTGTGAGCCCTGTTTGTTGTGTGTCACCCATTGCGCATTAATTGTTTCTATTGAAGGATAATGCTCGAAAATATGCAAATCAGCTGATGAAGCATTCGTTAACGTTGCACATTCTAATGTGTAATCTATAACGACTTCACTGTGTTCACTTGGCTCATTTAGTTTTGAATGTGAATTATGATCATGAGAGTGATGTTCATGTTTAGACGGTAGTAATGTACTTACATCGATATGCGTATCAGTTACTTCACATGAACCTTTAGCGATAGATATTATAGGGTGAATGTCAGTTAATGAGCTTTGAAGCTTTTTCACTGTTGCTATTTCATATTCAGTGGTTGCTTGGTGTTCAAACCCTACCAAACTATCTGCAGGAATAGTTAAGTTAATCAATACATTGTTGTTATCAATAACCAAAGCTAATTCTGCAGCACCATGAATGTGCGCATTATGATGATGGTTCTCTTGTTTAGGCGCATGCTCTTCATGATGGTGATGTTCATTTGCTAAAACATTGTACGCACTACCAACAAGCATTAATAAAATAGCAACCTTGCTAATAACGTTAGTAAAAATAGACATACACATAAAACCTTTCGTTTGAAAATAGAGTTCTGTATTAACTGTTTATATAAATTAGTTATGCTTTAGAAGCACCTGAACAGCCACAGTTATCTTGTTTTTTACACAGTTTAAAGTTTTGTATATGCGCAAACGCAATGATCAAAGAGCCTACAACGGTTAATGCTTTTTCACCAAATTCACCTAGAATAGCGCCACCTAAATAGAAGGTGAGTAATAAGCAAGTTAAGCCTAAAGTACCTGTAAGAAATACCGATAATTTAGCATGTTTTTTACAACCTAACGCCAATGCTAAAACACTGCTTGGAATAACAATTAACACTAACCAAAAGTGAACATCTTCAGAGGCTAAACCTAAGGTAATTACATTAGGCGCTAATACGGCTAATAAAGGGAAAACAAGGCAGTGAGCAACACATAAACTTGAAAGAGTTATTGAAAGTCTATCAATAATAAGTGCATTTAAATTCATTATATTAACCTTAACTAAGATGAAAATTTACGAGTAGTAAAAGCATATAATGATATTTTTATCACATAGTGCCTATTGTATATTGAGTTGATATTAACGAATAAAAAAACACATTAACGACCAAAAAGCTACTCGCAGTATAGTGTGTTTTATTTTCAATTAATGATTCACTAATTACGAGTGATGATATAACATTTTTAATTGTGATACTATAACAATACTTCTTGGTGTTGATGATTCTTTCATTATTATATTAATAATGATTAGCTTTTTTATAAGCAATAAGTGAAGCAGGGAAGGCGGCTAATATTGTTAATAATAATATTATACCGACAGCGTATATTGTATTAACAGAAAGCACATTCGCATGTATTGATAAGCCATATTCTTGAAGTAAAAAATCTTTCGAATAAAATAAACTCATTGACAGTATACCTATTGCAAGCAATGTACTGATTAATGTAATTAATAATGCCTCTAATTCAATTAACCAATATATAAATAAAGGCGAAGCACCTATCATACGTAATAGTTTTATTTCTTGTTGGCGCTCTCTAATTGAGGTTAATAACATTGCACTTAGACCAAATAACGTTGAAATAACCACTAAAGCAGAAACTAATCGCAAGGTGTTTTCTGCCACAGATAACGTTTGCCAAAGTTCAGATAATGCAATACCCGGTAAAATTGCCATTAGAGGTTCTTGAGTATTGGTATTGATGCTTCTTTGAAATTGAAAAATTCTTATTTTAGATTTTAAACCAAGCATTAATGCAGTAATAGATTGCGGAACAAGCTTGGCATTATCAATTAAGGCTAAGGAATTATGAGTTAACATGTTTTTACGTTGCTTTGCGGGTAAATGAACAAGCTCTAAGCCTTGTAAACTTACATGTAGAGTTTGATCTACTGGTGTACCTGTAGATGCCAAAATTCCAACAATACGAAAATTGGTATCTTTATGCTGACTAAAGCTTGTGCTACCAATACCGTGAGCTAAGGTAAGTTTGTCACCGACATGATAATTTAATTTTTTTGCAACCTCTGAACCAATAACAACATCAATAATTTGAGTGAAGACATCGCCCTTGGCAAATGTTAACGGTTGCTTTTCTCCGTAACTAAAATGCGTAAAGTAATCAGATGTGGTACCAAGAACACGATAGCCCTTATGTGAATCACCTAGTGCAATAGGTAATGACCAACTCACTAATGCGTTTTCACTAATATTAGTATATGACTGCCAGCTCATGTTATTGGTAGGGTTACCAATTCTAAATACAGAATATAGCAATAAGTTAAGTTCACCAGTACGTGTGCCAACGATTAAATCGACACCTGACACACTATTTGAAAAACTCGACTTTGCTTGTTCTCTGATGTGTTCAACACCAAACATCACTAGAATGCTAATACTTAGGGCCAACGTTGTTAAAATAACTGAACTTTTACGATATAAAAGGCTTTTATAAGCAAGCTGAAAAAACATTAGATATTGTCCTTTATAGCTTGTTGATTCATATTGTTAAGTGAATTTATGTCGGCTAATGCAATACTTGAACTGAAGTGTTTCTGTAAGCTCATATCATGGCTAACAAATAATAATGTGGTGGCATGTTCTTGGCAAAGTGACAACAACAACGCAATAAAACTGTCTTTTGCCGACTGATCGAGTGAAGAGGTTGGTTCATCGGCAATAATAAGTTTTGGTGCATTAATTAATGCTCTAGCAATACCTACTCGTTGTTGTTGCCCAACACTTAATTGGCTTACTGGTCGGTGCCAGTCTTCTGGTGTTAACTTTAATGATGAGAGTAAACTATGAACCTGTGATGTAAAAGATGTTGTGTTTTTTGACGTTGAAAAATGTTTAGCTAATTTGATATTTTCAATAGCACTTAAATAGCTTATTAGATTAAATTGTTGAAAAATATAACCTATATTCTCAGCTCTAAATTTATCACGCTGACGGTTAGTCATTGTATTTAATGATTTGCCTAATACGCTAATGGCGCCAACCTTTACTGTGTTAATACCACAAATAAGGTTCAAAAGTGTTGATTTACCACTGCCAGAAGGGCCATACATAAATAACTGTTCACCCTGCTTAACATGCCAATGAGCAATGTTTATTAAGCTTTGTGAAGATTTTTTAGTGTATGAAAAATCAATGTTATTGATTTCTATTGCGTTCACACTTGTGATGTTTATATTAGTCAATTTTTAACAGCTATTGCATGAAAATATACTGTGATATTATAACAGGCCAAACGTATTGTAAAATAAACTAAGTTTTATAAATTATCCGTATATTTAAAGTGAATTCTATGAAGTTTTTAATACTAGGCTGCTGTTTTTTGATTCTATTGGGTTGTGAAAAAAATAGTGAAAAGGCCAATGAGAACATATTACGAGAAGAAGGTTTAACTCAAGAAGTTAAAGATATTGAATCTGAAAAGTCTATTTTATTGCCGATTAAGCAGTTACCTGAAAATGTTATTCAACAATTTACGACAGTTGAATGGGACGCCTTAATTCCTGCAGAAGATTTAGCTGCAATATCTAACCCACCTGATTATATTTTGCAGTTGGTTGATGGTTCAATTGATGATCAAATTGGTAATTCAATCAAAAGTGCTATGAACCAAGATTCACAAGCAGTTGAAGTGTATGAGCAAGCTTTAATTTCTACCAATATTATTGAAGAAATGAATGGTAAAAAATTACGTATACCAGGGTTTGTTGTGCCATTAGAGTTTAAAAGTGAAAAGGTTGCGACAAGCTTTTTTATTGTGCCTTATTTTGGCGCATGTTTGCACATGCCACCTCCGCCACCAAATCAAATTATTTATGTAGAATCTGAGCAAGGGGTTTTAATTGAAAGTTTGTATGACCCTGTATGGGTGTCTGGAACAATATCAACTGAGTTATTTGAAGATCAATTAGCTACGGCAGCTTATACAATGACACTAAGTTATTTAGAACCTTATGTAGAAGAGTAACGCTATTTTTCTATATAACAACTAAGCTAATATGATGTTGTTATGTTTTATTTGGCAAAACTAAATTGATTTTTACCATTGTTTTTAGAGGTATAAAGGGCTTTATCTACACGAGTAATGATTTTCTTGGGTGTTTCATCTTTTGTATGAACTGCTACACCAAAGCTTGCAGTAAAAGGAATATCATCAAGTAAACTTTCTTGATGAATGGCCAAGCATAACTTTTCAGCAGTTTTTATCATATCTTTCTGAATATAGTTTGGACAAATTATTAAAAACTCTTCACCGCCCCATCGCCCGACAATGTCTATCCATCGAGTATTGTTTGTTAAAATCTTAGCTGTTTTCTTTAATATTTCATCACCAATAAGGTGACCATGTTCATCGTTAATATGCTTAAAATTATCGAGGTCTAATAAAATAATTCCAAATGAAATATTATAACGTTCAGCAAGTTTAGTGTTAGATATTAATACATTATCTAATTCTCTTCGATTAAATAAACCAGTTAAAGTATCCGTTCTTGAAAGAGACTCTAGTTCTCTATTTTTAACTTCTAGTTCATGTATGCGCTCTTCAATCACTGGATCAATTTGCTTTTCTAACTTGTTTATAATTTGAGGTGAAACGTTCATTTGAAAAGCAAATTCAAATTGTTCTTGCGTAATTATCGGCTCTTGCACTTGTGTGTTTTTAAACATTTTAACTCTGTAAATTAATACTAACGCCAATAATATAACTTCTATTAACATTCCAATATCATTTGAAAATCCAGTAAAGTTGTTGTAACTAATTGCACCATGAAAAGCAGCAGCAAATACTAGAAAAAATAGACAGTTAGGTACCCAAGCAAGAATGTAAAAGTGTGATAAAGCTACTTTTTGATAATAACAATAAAAGCCAACACCTATAAGAATAAAAGGAATGAAGGTCGCCATATATGAATTGTAAATAACAGAAAAACGATATGAAAATAAAAAGTAACTTAAAATTCCGATAGTTAATAGTACGATTAAAAGGTTTAACGATAGATTAAGTTTAGGGAAAAGTTCTTTAATATTTAAAAAGCGAATAGTAAATAAAATGATAAAAATAAAATAGAGCGCTAGTGGCGCTACATGAAAGAATTCATGCCAATAAGAAAGCGTTGTGTTTATAGAAGGAAAAAATAAATTGTTGATAACTAAAAAATTAATACCATAGCAAAATACATAAAGCGTATACCAAAGGTACAGCTTATCTTTAATTTCTTTATATACAAAACCATAAAACAGAATCATTATAAGAACTGTACCTACTACAAACCCAACAAAATAGTTAATGAACTTGTCTTCATTTATATAGGCTTTTTCAGTCATTAAAAATAAAGGTAATAATATTGCATCTTGCGATTCAACCCTTAAATAATATGTGGCTTTTTCTAGAGGTTTTAATTCAACAGAAAACGTAGGAGTTCTATGTTGAATAGCTCTATTATCTAAGAAAACATTACTACCTGATTCGGAGTAAGAAAAATCACCTAATTTATTCGATTGAAAAAACTGTATTGAATCGACCCAAGCAACTTTATTTTTTATATAAAAGACTTGGTTATTTGATGTTTTGTTAATTAATGAAAAGCGTAACCAATATGCTGAATTTGAAAAGTTATAATTCAGTGTTGGTTTTTGATTTTTTTGAAATGCATGAGAAAAATTATTAACTACTTCGTGAATAGTAAAAGCTTTATTTGGATCTTCTAACTCGTCGACAAAACGAGATAGCTCTATTTTGTTCTGCGTGCCGTTAAAATGTATGGTTGGTGTTGCCCAGCCACTAAATGCAGTAAGTAAAAATAATATCGTGATAGAAAGTTTTATTATAGACATATTTTTCAAAAGTAAAATTCTTAAACATCTCAGTACTATATAAAATGATGTTTAACTCCAAATTTTGTATTTGCAGGTACAAAGATCATACAATTAATTACTTTTAATTAATTGTATGATTAATACTCATTATAACGTTTAGAGAAGCAATTGATAGTTTAATTATTGATAAAACAACATAACTATTAATTGACAGTATTCTGTTTAGCATTCACTATTAATTACTTGTAGACAAGTCTGTATTTTTTTGTTTTTGTTGACGGTTTTATATGACTTGTCGTTAAGTATTTTATTGGATTCAATTCAAACTATTGGGATTTATTTTAGATGAAACTAACATTTGCCATTGCATTTTTGCTCTTATTCTTTGTTAATCCATTTGCTTTAGCTGTTAATGCTGCTTGGCCCGAGACTACCTATTATCGCAATATAGAGGTGAATGGTCATAATATTTTCTATCGGGAAGCTGGTGATAAAAATAAACCAACTATTTTATTTTTACATGGTTACCCGTCATCTTCTCATATGTATCGTCATTTGATACCTTTGTTATCTGGCCATTATCATATTATTGCACCTGATAATTTAGGCTCAGGCTACAGTGACAAACCAGACCCATTAAAGTACCCATATACGTTTGATGTACTTGCTAATGTAATGGAAGGCTTTGTTAAAAAACTAAACCTCGATGACTATACTATTTATATGCAAGATTTTGGTGCTCCGGTGGGTTTTCGTTTAATGATGCAACAGCCAGATCGTTTTAAAGCTTTGATCACTCAAAATGGCAATGCTTATTTAGAAGGCTTAACACCGGCAAGACAAAACTTTTTTAAAATGGCACAGCAAGATAAATCTTCTAACATGTTAAAGAAGTTATATAACTTTACCGGTATAGAAGGTATTCGTGATAAACAGTATTTACGTGATGTTAAAGGTAAAGAAGAGATCATGAGTCCAGATAGCTGGACGCAAGATTTACATTTTTTACAAACGAAAAGACAACGCACTATTCAAGTTCAATTACTACAAGACTATTATACTAATTTATTAGCATACCCACAGTGGCAACAATTTCTACGTAAAAAACAGCCGCCTACTTTATTAGTTTGGGGACAAAATGATCCTGCATTTATTGTTGCTGGCGCTAAAGCATTCTTAAATGATGTACCTAATGCAGAGTTACATTTAATTGATGCAGGACATTTTGCAATGGAAGAAAAGCCAGTGGAGATAGCTAAACATATTTTACGTTTTATGCATAAGCAGCAATAAGTACCTTTAATATTAATGAGTAATAGGAAAACGAATGAAAGCAATAATTGCTAATACAACAGGTGGCCCTGAAGTATTAAAAACCTATGAGCTTGAAGAACCAGAATTGTTAGAAGGCGAAGTTAAAATACGTGTTCGTGCTTTTGGTTTAAATAAAGCTGAAATGTATAATATGAAGGGTGGTCACGGCCCATTTTCAGGGGAGCTTGCTTTAGGAATAGAAGCGGCAGGAGAGGTAATTGAAGATCCAACCGGAGAGTTAACTAAAGGACAAAAAGTTATTACTGCAATGGGTGGAATGATGTTTGGTCGCCACGGTAGTTATGCCTCTGTTATTTGTGTGAAACGTACAAATGTTCAAGCGATAAATAGTGATATTAGTTTTGAATTACTCGCAACACTTCCGCAAGCGTATTTAACTGCTTGGGGGGCAATAGATCATGCGTTGAAGTTAACAAAACAAGAAACGTTATTAGTTCGCGGAGGCACTTCAAGTGTCGGTTTAGCGGCTATTGCTTATGCTAAATTTAAGGGTGCTTCCGTTATCGCCACCACTCGAAATGAAGACCATCAGCCACGTTTAAAAGAAATGGGCGCAGACTTAGTGCTTATTGACGATGGAAATATTGAAGAACAAATTAAAGCTTCGCCTTTTTCTCATGTTGATAAAGCGATTGAACTGGTGGGTACTAGTACATTAAAAGATACTATGAAGTGTGTACGTAGGTGGGGCGAGGTTGTTTTTGTTGGCTTTCTTGCTGGCGCGCCAATTATTGAAAAATTTCATATGATGAATGATTTACCTAATACGGTTAAATTGTCATTTTTCGGTAGTGGTATCTTAGGTAGTGAAGAATTACTTATTGATAAATCACCTATAGCAACACTTGCAGAATTACTACATATAGGTAAGTTACCCAATATTCTGGCTAAAACATTTAAAGCAAGCGATATTCAAGCTGCTCATCAATTATTAGGGCAAAATACAGCTTTAGGTAAAATTGTTGTGATGCATGATTAAGTGAATTTATATTTTACTAATTGGTTACTTTAAAATATAAAATCGGCTAATGTTAGCAACACTAGCCGATTTTTATTATTTGTTTGCTTTAATGTTAGAGCGAAGTATTTATATTCTGTCTATGTTATCTAAATCAAATTCAGTAAAGTTAGAGTTGTTAATTTCTAATGTTCCTCGGCCGCTACCATCTTCTTCTATTCTTAAACCTTCATCATCATTATTAATTGCATTTGAATCATTAATTTCTATGATTAAGTTACCACGATTTTCTTCTTCGATACGAATAGCTTCATCGTCTTGGTTATTATCAACAAGCGTTATATTAGTGAATAAGGCATTAACGGATCCTGTATTTTCTTCTGACGCTCGAATACCTTGATCTTCATTATTTGAAAATAAAGAATTCGATATATTCATTGTAATATTACCGGTATCTGCTTCGTCGAAATCTAAACCTTCATCAAAATTATTCGTGAATTTACTGTTTGTAATTGTGACTGAAATTGAACCAGTGCCCGCTTCATCGATATCAAAACCGTCATCTAAATCTGGATCACCATCATTATCACAAGGGGTATCGTCAATATCGGAAGCAAAGTTACAATATTCACCATTACTATCAAATAGGCTGTTGTCTATAGTTGCTACTATATTACCGTTATCACCTTCATCGAGCTCAACGCCATCAGCACCTACGTTGATGAAAGTTGAATTATTTGCATTAAAAGTAATACTGCCTGCGCCACGTTCGTCAACACGAACACCATCACCGTCTTGTAAACCTAGGCCTACACGGTTAATGAGTAGATTGTTTACATCAACTACAATTGAAGCAGTAGAACCCTCACCAGAAACACACGCATCTCTAACTTCACAGTCAGAAATATGTACACCATGACTGCCAACACGGGTAACAGAAACATTGTCTAATGTGACCGAAACAGTACCTGTTCTATCATTGGGTACATTAACAAAAATACCTGTACCACCTGTTGGGTCACTAGGATCATCATTAACTTCATCAAGATTACCAATAAAATTTATATTGCTAATGTTAAAATTTGCACCTTCATTAATCGATAAAATATCATCATTTTCAGATATGTTTGAGGCATCAATGGTTTGCCCTGAGCCAATAATACTAAATGTATTACTGTCGTTATATTCAAGAGTGTCAGTAATTCGAATTGTGGTTACATTATTGTTAATACTGATAATGTCAGAACCACTGCTTAGTGCTGCTCGTAATGAGCCTGAGCCACTATTGTTACCATTTGAAACGATTGTAGTTTGGGCGCTAGCAATACTTGAAAGTGTAAATCCAGCTAGAATAAATGCTGAAGTAATTAGATTTTTCATTCTTTTATCAACGTTATATTGGTGAGTGAATATATAGCGTAGACGTACTTATTTTATTTAGCTAGTAATTTAATGTGATTGATTTAAATGTTATTAACTTTATAAAAGATAAGTAAATAATTCGATGTTTAATATGAAATAAGCCGTTTGTCATATACATTATATAAAAAGTAAATAACAAGCGACTTTGTAATATTAAGCGTTAATTAAGAGGAAGTGGCAATTAAGTTAATCTTAATTTATTCTGATTTTTGTCTTTAAATTGACTACTTCTGCCATGTAAATGGCTTAAATGGTACATCAACTTCAGTATTAGCTACATGGTTGGTGTAGTTACTAATAACCTTTTGTGAAATACCTAAAATAATTTCTAGTACTTGTTGTTCGCCGTAACCCTGAGCATAAAAAGTTTCCAATTCATTTTTAGATACTTGCCCACGGTTACGAACAAGGCTTAATGTGAAATCTTTTAATGTTTGTAGTTTAGCGTTTTTCAATGGGCTGTCATTACGTAATGCTTCAGTTAATTCTGTATCTACATTCATAGAATGAGCAATAGCAGTATGAGCTGGTACACAATAATGGCAATTATGTTCAACATTAATGCTTTGCCAAACAACGGTTAACTCTTCAGCGTTAAATGAGCTTTCACCAAATAATTGATGTAATTTTTGGTACCCTTCAAGCGCTTTTGGTGCGCTTGCTAATACACCATGTAAATTAGGTATCATACCAAAGCTCTTTATTGAATCGTCTAATAATGGTTTACTTGCTTCAGGTGCAGATTCAATTGAATGTAGTGTGAATGTAGTCATTATACTTTCCTTTAAATTATTTGTACTTATCGGTATGTTTTTATTTTTACCGATCGGTATTATTTTGTCAATAAAAGTATTTAAAAAACCTTAGTCAGCGAAATTATTGATATTAGGGTATTGAAATAATCTTATGTCGTATGAAATTTATACGGTTATTCATTAAAATAACCTTAAGGTTATTCATTAAAATAACCTTAAGGTTTTATTTAACGATAGCGCTAATATCACATTACATATGCCATTGTTTTTTATGTTTTTTATAATGAAAAATGTCAATATTTTAAGGTGAGCTTAAAATGTTTAAATCTATCTACTATGTTTTTCGTAATTAATTTGAGAAAAAACCATAGATTTGTTGCAAATATATGATTAATTGGCTAAATTGATTGTGGCTAAGAAAAAATTATTACTTATTTTATTAATTCAAAGGAACTGATGTTGATATAAATAGTTCAGTAATAGTAAAAAAATAAAGCCAAATAATTACATACCTAGTGTATTTAATTATAAAGTCAGGGGAAGAATATTTCTTTTTTAGTACTTTATTTTATTGTTATGTTTAAGTCAAAAGCGAGCCTGTTAGGCTCGCTTTTTTTATTTAAACACATCGATATTGTTACGTCTTAATTCTTCTTTTAATAACTCTTTACCGTTGTTTTGTATATGAGTTAAAAATTCATTAGCTATTAATGTATGGCGCTTGTTTTTTGACCAAACAAAAAACCAATTAGAATCTATTGGTAATTCTTTAATCGGTAGTTGAGCTATGCCGTTTTGCATATCGTAAGTGAGGGTATGAGCAGATAAAATGGAAATACCTAGCTTTGACATAACTAAGTGTTTAATTGCCTCATTGCTTTCAATGGTCATTTTTACATTTAACTGTACTTTTTGTTTCTTTAAAAACTCTTCAATGGCAAAGCGAGTACCAGAGCCTTTTTCGCGCATTAGAAAGGGCTCTTTTATTAAGTCTTTTAGGGTCAGTGATTTGCGTTTAGCTAAAGGGTGATCTTCATGAGCAATTGCAACTAATGGGTTTTGTAAAAACTCTATGCTTTGTGTTTCTATATCAAGAGGAGGGTGACTAAATACATAAAAATCATCAATGCCTTGTTTTAAACGCTCTATGGTTTGTGCTCTGTTACCAATATTGAGTTGAATATCAATGTCAGGATATTTTTCACAAAAGGGCCCTAGTAAATGAGGAATGAAGTATTTACTAGTACTCACTACAGCTAGGCGTAATGTACCCGATTTAAAACCTTTAATTTTACCTAATGTCATTTCTAAACGAGCAAAGCTATCGAGTACTTCTAATGCTGTTTTTACAACTTCTAAACCTATATCAGTAAAGACGAGTTGTTTATTCGTATAGTTATATAAAGGTGAATTTAGAGCTTCAGAAAGTTTTTTCATTTGAATTGATACAGTTGGTTGTGTCAAAAAAAGCGCTTTAGCTGCTTCATTAATACTACCTTTATCATGAACGGCTAATAAAATTTCTAACTGTCTAACAGTACCTATGTGTGCATGTAATCTTGATGTCATTTAGCTAGCTCGTTAATTAATTTCTTACTATAAAAAACTATAAGTATAGATGTTAGTCTATATAGAGGATAAAAAATATCTATTTTTATCTATTGCTGGGTTTTGACATACTAGTGCCAACTTATACAAAGTTTGTTGTTTACATAACAGCATAACGATATTGATAGAGGCATTTTCAATGAAAAACATACAATTTAATTTTAGTGTATTGGTTGCTCTTACCTTAATGACTTTAGGTCTTATTATTTTACAAGAAAGCCAAGCAGGTGTTGGTTTGATGGTAACAGGTGCTTTTTTATTGGTAATTTCATTGTTGACTAAAAAGTCTACAGAAGCGTTATTAAGTCATTCAATAGAAGATAAGTAAAAATCACTTTAGCTTAATTCAAATTAATGAGTGACCAAGCACTTATCTTATATAGACATTAATCACTACGGGAAAAGAATATGCAAATAGATGTAAGTATTTCATTTTTTCTATTAGGTGCTTTTGCAGTACTCGTTGGCGGAAAAATACAATTTCCTAAGAGCTTGTATCAATCATTAATTTTATTTTTGATGATTGCCATTGGTCTAAAAGGTGGTTTAGCATTATCTGAACATGCATCTTGGGCTTTATTAACACAGTCTTTTTATATTATTGCATTAGGTTTTTTATTGCCGTTAATTGCATTTCCTATTTTATTTAAAATAGGTCTATTACCTAGAAAAGACGCAGCATCAATTGCTGCACATTATGGCTCTGTGAGTGTAGGTACTTATGCGGTAGCTGTTGCTTTTTTAGAAGCTAAAAATATTGCTTATGAAGCTTATATTCCATTATTTGTTGTTTTACTTGAAATGCCAGCAATTGTGATTGGTATTGTGTTAGCTAAAGAGAAAGCTAATAAAAATAGCATTGAGGCTAAATCTGCAACTACGGTTAAGCAAGCACGTAAAACCTTGTTACATGAAATGTTTTTTAATCAAGGTATGATTTTAATGGTAGGCGGCCTAATTATTGGTTATATGGCTGGTGAGCAAATAACAACAATAGCACCTTTTTTCTTTATGTTATTTAATGGTGTGTTGGCTTTGTTTTTATTAGAAATGGGCATGGTAGCGGCTTCAAGGTTTGGTGACATTAAAAAATCAGGCAGTTTCATTTTAGCATTTGGTTTTGCTATGCCTATTATTGGCGGAGTCATTGGCGGGTTACTTGGAATTTTCATGGGGTTATCAGAAGGTGGGGCAATATTAGTTGCTGTATTAGGTGCAAGCTCTTCTTATATAGCAGTACCCGCGGCAATGCAGGTTGTTTTACCTGATGCGAACCATAGTTTATCTATTAGTGCTTCGCTAGGTATTACATTTCCGTTTAATGTGGTGGTTGGTATTCCTGTTTACACCATTATCATTCAATGGTTTATCGCGTAAATCATATAGCCATACGTGATTGATTTATGGTTTGTACATGATTTTTTTTCAACTCATTAACAAACAAAACAATGTTAATGTAGTTTATTCAAAAAATTATAATGAATATTAAAGGTGATGGTATTTATTATGTTAGTTGCAAGTTACATCACAAGTGTTAAGTTTATTGTTAATCTATTCATTTAATTATGAACAAAGTAAGTGATTAGCTGACTATTTATTTTATTTAGAGGTGTTAAATGCAAAAAGGTATCGATGATTCTTTACTGGAAATGGTGCGTTATTTAGGTAGTGAATTAGGTCAAATTATTCAAGAGCACTTAGGTGAAGAGTGGCTAAATAAAATAGAAAATATTCGTATTGAAGGCCGAAAGTCTTCATTAGGTGACGTGCAAAGCAGTGACCAACTTCAACAATTATTCAAAGAAATGAGTAATGATGAGTTATTAACCGTAGGGCGTGCTTTTTCTCAATTTTTAAATTTAGCGAATTTAGCCGAACAAGAAAATACCGTAGCTAATTGTTTTGATGTAAATCCATTATCTGATTTTTTCGAGAAATATAAAAATAGCCCTGAAGGAGATATGAGCTTAGCGCAAGCAGTTGATAAGTTATCAATTGAGTTGGTATTAACTGCACACCCAACAGAAGTGACTCGAAGAACCCTTATTTATAAATATTCGCGTTTAGCTGAATGTTTATCTGAATTACATAACGATCATTTAAGCGAAGAACAACGAGAGAAAGTTGAGCATCGTATTGCTGAGTTAATTAATCAAGCATGGCACACCGATGAAATTAGAGTAGAAAGACCAACACCCGTTGATGAAGCGCAATGGGGATTTTCTGTGATAGAAAATTCATTGTGGCAAGCGGTACCTAATTTTATTCGTCAATTTGATAAGCAATTAACCACAGAATTTGATATTAAATTACCCTTGAATTCTAATTTAGTTCGATTTGCCTCATGGATGGGGGGTGATAGAGACGGCAACCCTTTTGTGACTTCAAAAGTTACTGAAAAAGTATTGTTGTTAGCTAAGCAGCGAGCAACACGTTTATTTTTAGGTGATATTCAAAAGCTTTATATTGAACTTTCAATGACTGATTGTTCAGATGAATTACGTGATAAAACTAACGATGCACGCGAACCATATCGTGAAGTATTATTGGATTTAAAACAAAAGCTAGAGAAAACAGACGAAGGTATTGAAGCTTATTTAAGTGGCGATAAAAAAGAGTTAGTTGTTGGTATAGATCAGCAAGTTGATTTAACCCAGCCGCTTGAACTTTGTTTCCGCTCATTAACGAGTGTGGGTATGTCTGGTATTGCCAATAGTTTACTGCTTGATACTATTCGCCGTGCTTATTGTTTTGGTATTAATTTATTAAAATTAGATATTCGTCAAGACTCTGATCGCCATGCCGATGTTTTTAGTGAAATTACCCGTTACTTAGGGTTAGGTGATTACAATGAATGGTCTGAGCAAGATAAACAAGCGTTTTTATTACGTGAATTAAATTCAAAAAGGCCTTTATTTCCACTACATTGGTCACCGTCTGCTGATGTACAAGAAGTACTTGATTGCTGCCAAGTGGTTGCCCGTCAAAATAATGAAGCATTAGGTATTTACATTATTTCAATGGCGCGTAAACCTTCTGATGTATTAGCCGTTCACTTATTACTACAAGAAGCGGGTATTCAGTGGCCAATGCCAGTGGCACCATTATTTGAAACGCTAGATGATTTAAATAATGCCAATGACAGTATGAGCCAATTACTGGCAATAGACTGGTATAGAGGGTTTATTAAGAATCATCAGTACGTAATGATTGGGTATTCAGATTCTGCAAAAGATGCCGGAGCATTAGCGGCTGGTTGGGCACAATATCAATCTCAAGAATCATTAGTTGCACTTGCCGAATCTTATAATGTATCACTAACATTATTTCATGGCCGTGGCGGTACAATTGGTCGTGGCGGGTTACCTGCTTATGGCGCTATTTTTTCACAACCACCAGGCTCTTGTTTAGGCGGCTTACGTGTTACAGAGCAAGGTGAAACGATTCGTTATAAGTTTGGTACTGAGCATTTAGCAATGCAAAGTTTATCACTTTATGCCAGCGCAATATTAGAAGCGCTTATTTCACCACCACCGGCACCTAAAGAGCAGTGGCGAGATGCTATTGGTGAAATGGCGAATAATGCGTGTGATAATTATCGTAGCATTGTGCGTGATGATCCGAATTTTGTACCTTACTTCAGAGCCGCAACCCCTGAATTAGAGCTTTCTAAATTACCTTTAGGTAGCAGGCCATCAAAGCGAAAGCCTAATGGTGGTGTTGAAAGTTTACGCGCAATACCATGGATTTTTGCATGGGCACAAAACCGCTTAGTATTACCTTCTTGGTTAGGGGTAATGAAGTCTTTACAGCATTATCTAGATAACGGTGGCGAACCTCTGGTTAAGGAAATGATGAGTGAATGGCCGTTTTTCGCGTCACGTTTATCAATGTTAGAAATGGTGTTTATGAAAGCTAATGGTGTAATTGCACAAAAGTATGACAATGGTTTAGTTGAGCAACCGTTAAAATATTTTGGTGAAGCACTGCGTGAAGAACTATCACATAGCCAAACATTACTATTATCGTTACTTGAACAAGATGAAGTCATGCAAAATGACTTAGCGTCTAAAGAATCAATGGCTATCAGAGCCAGCTATTTAGAGCCATTACATTTAATGCAAGTAGAGTTATTAGCTAGAGCACGAAATATGCAAGATGATGAACCATTAGAAAGTAGCTTAGAGCGTGCTTTAATGGTAAGTATTGCTGGCGTTGCAACAGGTTTAAGAAATACCGGTTAATACCATAGTTAAGTACCCCTAATTTAGGTTAAGTACATTAACGTAATAAAAAGCCCTATAAACAAGTTTGTTTATAGGGCTTTTTTATCGAAAATTATTGATAATTAGTTAAATAATTGAAAAAATCGTTTAAAAACGAATGCTAGCGACTTTTTGTGGTACGAACATATGTTTCATTAATTTAGTTTTAGATATTTTATTACGTTTTTGTAATTGCTTCATCAGTACTTGATTTGCTCGGCTAATACAGCGATCAATCGCATTGTGTAATTTTGATTGTTGTTCGCAGATAACAATGGGTTTAATACCAGCTGCTTTGATAACTATGGTACATTCTTTATCAATACCACCTTTGGGGCCGTTAATGTCACTGACAGTTAAAGAGGTTGTTTGAATCGCATCATTGACGCGAGAAAATGCTGACGAAATACGCTTGTTGATGTAATTAGTGATTTCATTACTACGATTAATTTTTCTGAAATTAATATTTGTTTTCATATTGTAACCTCATCATTAGTGTAACGTGATAAACATAGACATTTATATTATTCATATAGAATGTATGTATATTAGTACCTCAATTATCGTAAATGTTCCTCTTTTTTTTTATGTCAAAATGTGTCAAAGCCTATTGTTCTGGTGTGAAAACTCATAGGCTGTTTTCTCAGTATAGTTGATGAATTTACGGTATGCTTTATTGTTGTGCTTCAATAGTCTTAATACGTTCACGAATACCTTCAGCTTCAGAGGTAATTAATGCGTAAGAACGAATATCACCATTTCGCTGTGCTAGCATGGCTTCTTCTAGCTTACGTTCATATAAATCGTTTAACTTTTTGGTAGGATCTTTTTTAAAAAAAGAAAACATAATGTTCCTTATATATTCATTACAATAATAAACTATATACGAACAGCAGGTGTTTTAGATTATATTATTTTCAATAAATGATCTGTTTTCTTTGAATTACATCAAAGAACAACAATTTAGGGCATTGGTTCATTAGTTTATGCTTTTCATTTAGTAAAAATACGATAATAATAGTCTTACTCAGTAACATGAATTCGTTAGTATTTAATTCATATCTCGATAAATACAATAAAGCACATTTTTAGTGTTTTCTTTTTGACCAAAATAGGAATATACGTATGACAGAACGTCGACCAATAGTGATTGCAAATTGGAAGTTAAATGGTGGTGTTGATTTAATTTGTAGTTCGGTTGTTTCGTTTATGCGAAAACATTTTGAAGCGCAAATAGCGATAGCTCCTCCTTATATTTATATTCGTGATTTACATCACTTTTTACAAAACTCTGAAATTGTGATTGGTAGCCAGAATGTCAGTAAATTTGACTCTGGTGCATATACAGGTGAAACGTCTGCACAAATGCTAAAAGAAGCAGGTAGTAGCTTCTGTATCATTGGCCATTCTGAGCGAAGAGAAATGTTCACAGAAAATGATGCGTCTTGCCATATTAAAATTAAACGTGCAATTGATAGCCAATTGATGCCAGTATTATGTATTGGTGAAAATAGTAAACAGCGAGAAGTTGGTATTACTAAAGATGTATTAAGTCGGCAATTGCATGAATCATTAACGGGCTTAGAATTTGGTGATATTGATTTATGTGTTGCCTATGAACCAGTTTGGGCAATAGGTACTGGTCAAGCAGCTACCCCTGAAACAGCGCAAGAAGTTCACGCATATATTAGAGAAGAACTGCAGTCTATTCTTGGAGAAGAGGCAGCCAATAAAGTACGTATTTTATATGGTGGCAGTGTTAACAAATCAAATGCCGCTGAATTATTAGCAATGACAGATATTGATGGTTTGTTAGTAGGTGGAGCAAGTTTAGATCCTGAACATTTTGCTGCTATTTGTTTGCAAGCTAATGAAGAAGCACAGCAATAATATTT
>JALZUE010000017.1 GCA_023301705.1 Alteromonadaceae bacterium
GTTGAAGAACGGGCGGAGTTGCTGCAGGCGCAGCGTGATGTGGTTTAAGCTACTGAGTAATTGTAGTTAAACGGAAATATTGTGATCTTTCGATATATAGCGTAATGAGCTTAAGTATGAGGAATCTATGCTAAAAGAAAAAGTTAAATTAACAGAGCAGTTGAAATGTGTCAAAGTCGTTGGGCTATTTGGACGTTTCAATCATACAATTAATTTCGATAGTGAAAACGATGTGGTTATCATTACTGCACCAAACGGATACGGTAAAACCATTGTATTACGTATCATAGATTCTCTTTTTAAATTGCAACTTGGGTTTTTTAAATCTCTCAGTTTTCAGTCCGTTGATATTTCGTTTCAATCAGGAAAACGTATTTTTATTGAGAAAACTAGGGCAGAACTTTTTGAATCCGAAAATATTCCCATACCCAAAAATATAATCATTCAGGGCTATGGTTTTGAGAAAGAAGTTAAGTCCTTTACTATACCATCTGAATATGATGTTTCTATAATAGAACATATCGAACGAAATTTTCCTGTTGGACGCTTAGAACCGAAGTTATGGATAGACCATAGGTCAGACGATTTAATAACTGAGGATGAATTGGTTTCCAGATATGGAAGCTCTGCTCACCAAAAAACTGGCCTCCTCCCGCCTTGGTTAGAAGCAGTGGGAGACTTAATTGACACTCATTTAGTTGAAACACAGCGCTTACTATCATTGGGTGGGGATTTCTCTAAGCGGTATTCAAGATCAAAGAAAAGACATACCTCGGTAGTTGAGAATGATGCTCATGATCTATCTTCCAGAATATCCAATATAGTTCAAAGGTATGCTCTCGAATCCCAGCAGTTAGATCAATCATTTCCAAAAAGGTTTATCGAGTCGCGCAAAGACAGTATTCGTGATGAATCTGATGTTACAGGTAAGTTGGAGCATCTAAATAAAAAGCAAGCCGACTTACGCGAGGTAGGACTTATAGGAAAAGCCTTCAGTGAACCGATTGATACTAATGAACAATTTGATGATGAACTAGTACGAAGAGTCTTATCTATATACATTGATGATACGGATCAAAAGCTTAGTATATTTGATCAAATTTATGATAAAATAAATTTATTCAAAGAGATATTGGATACTCATTTCACGTTTAAAAATGTTGTCATTAGCCAAGATAAAGGAATTTCTATAATTGATACTGATAGTTCTGATGACATACCGTTGACTGAGCTTTCCTCTGGTGAACAACATGAGTTGGTATTAATTTATGAGCTGCTCTTTAAGGTAGCTGATGGGTCAATAATATTGATTGATGAGCCTGAGCTTTCACTACATGTTGGATGGCAAAAGAAGTTTATTTCCGACCTCCAAAAGATACAAAACTTAAGAAATCTAAGTGTAATAATAGCAACTCATTCACCTCAAATAATTAATGAAAAATGGGATTTAGTTCAAGATTTGAAAGCTTAAAAGCCGAATGAACTCTATTCAAGCTGAAATAAACGGCGTTACGTTGGCGAATGAAATTCGAATGATGAAAGGGAACTTTCAAGGAGCCTTTTTAATTGTTGAAGGCTCCAGTGATGCGAAGTTATTTACTAAATTTATTGATAAGGCCCAATGTTCTATATCGGTTGGGTTTGGGCGACCTAATGTACTCGAAGCTCTTTCACATTTTGAATCCGATGATTTAATTTTTGCCATATGCGATTGCGATTATGCCAGTTTACTCGGGTATCCAGACTATTCAGGCGTTGCAATTTTTACTGATCTAAATGATATGGAATCAGATATATTTAAATCTTCAGCTTTTCCTAATGTTCTTTATGAACTCGGTAATGAGCAAAAAATTGAAGCTTTAAAAGAAACTTGCGGGCATTCTTTATACGAATTAATTTTTATTCAAGCGGCTAAAATAGGTGTTGTGCGGTATTTATCCTTGAAAAATTCTTGGAAGATAAAATTTGAAGGTATGACCTATAAATTTTTAGCAGCAAATAACTTTGAAATAAGTTTAGAGGATACTATACATCATTTAATTAATAGAAGTTCTAATTACCAAGGGCCATCTGCTGCGGATGTGCTAATTGCCGCCGCCGATACAATAAGTTCGGTTCCATCTGAAAAACTTGTAAACGGTCATGATGCTACACGAATATTAGGAAAAGCTTTTAAAAGGAGCTTTGGCAATAATAGCAGTTTCGATGTTTCTCCCCCATGCAAAACACTTGAATCTATTTTGCGGTTAGCATTTGAGTGGATAATATTTGAAGGAAGTAATGTTTATCTGTCAGTTCGCTGTTGGGAGCGAATGAATGGTCATACTATCTTGAAATAATTAACGGGTTTGTTTCCGTTGGGTGATGGATTACAAGTAGTGCATTTTGATTTTATCAAATTACACTACTTGTAATGACGGTAATGGGAGTGGCTTCTCAATTGGGTTTAATTTTTATTGTCTTACTTTTTCATTTCTCGTCATTACCGCACCTGATGCGGTAATCCATACGGCAAACTATCAAGACGTGAGTTGTCCCGTATGGATTACCCGATCAAGTCGGGCAATGACGGGGTGAGTTGGGGCTTTGTTGCGCGGTTGATGATGATCTTTGAGTTATGGAACCCCTCATCCGTCTCTTCGAGACA
>JALZUE010000018.1 GCA_023301705.1 Alteromonadaceae bacterium
AAAAAGATGAAAATGATAACGAGACATTCGTTGCATTAGCTTTACGTGGCGATCATCAACTAAACGAAATTAAAGCAGAAAACCTTAAAGGGGTTGCTTCACCATTCACTTTAGCTACAGAAGAACAAGTGCTAGTAGCAACGGGGGCTAATACAGGTTCAATTGGCCCATTAGCCCTTAACATTCCAGTCATTGTAGACCACAGCGCTGCACACTTAGTTGATTTTATTTGTGGGGCCAATACTAATGGTTTCCATTACTCGGGTGCAAATTGGAATAACGATAGCCATATTACAACCGCTGATATTCGTAATGTTGTTGAAGGTGATCCAAGCCCTTGTGGTCAAGGCACTATTGAAATTAAACGTGGCATTGAAGTGGGTCATATTTTTCAATTAGGAAAAAAATATGCACAAGCAATGAATTGTGGCGTTTTAAATGAATCAGGTAAATTCGAAACACTGACTATGGGTTGTTATGGTATTGGTGTTTCTCGCATTGTAGCTGCTGCAATAGAACAAAATCACGACGAAAACGGTATTAAATGGCCTGCAGCAATAGCGCCATTTCAAGTGGCTATTGTACCAATGAATATGCAGAAATCGGCTAGAGTTGCCGAAGTTGCCCAGCAGCTTTACAGTGACTTACAAGCAGCTAATATAGATGTGTTATTTGATGATCGAAAAGAGCGCCCAGGTGTAATGTTTAAAGACCATGAGTTAATTGGTACACCGTTATTACTTGTTATTGGTGAACGCAATCTAGATAACCAAGAAATAGAAGTGAAAAACAGAGCCACTGGCGAGAAATCACTTGTCGCCATTAGCGATATTATGAACCTATTCGCATAACAAACCCTATACATACTCGTATATTCAATACGAGTATGTATACTTAAAACATAATTAACTGTTTCTTTCTTACCTTTTTTTAGCAACAATGCGGTTAATTAAATTTAAATCTATTTTATAGGTGACATTCAATGCCTACAGTAAAAAAATCATCGAAGCTCAATAATGTTTGTTACGAAATTCGCGGACAAATTGCCGCTGAAGCCCGTAAGCTTGAAGATGAAGGTCATAAAATACTCAAACTTAATATTGGTAACCCAGCATTATTTGGCTTTGAAGCACCTGAAGATATTTTAAAAGATGTGATTCATAATCTACCAAAATCTCAAGGTTATAGTGATTCTAAAGGTATATATTCTGCTCGTGTTGCAATTACTCAATACTTTCAACAACAAGGTATTCTTGGTGTTGGCGTAGACGATATTTATATTGGCAATGGTGTTAGTGAGTTAATAGTAATGGCCATGCAAGCATTACTTAATAATAATGATGAAGTATTACTTCCTGCGCCAGATTACCCATTATGGACTGCGTCAGTATCATTAGGCGGCGGCACACCAATACACTACCGTTGTGAAGAAGAAGACAACTGGTATCCAAACATTGATGATATTAAAAGTAAAATCAATGATAAAACCAAAGCTATTGTGTTGATCAACCCTAATAACCCAACAGGTGCTGTATATTCTAAAGAAATTTTAGAAGAGATTATTGCCCTAGCTCGCAAGCATAAACTCATTATATTTAGTGATGAAATTTATGACAAAATTTTATTTGATGATGCTGTACACATACCAACAGCTAGCTTAGCTGATGATGTATTTATCATTACCATGGGTGGGTTATCTAAAAACTATCGTATTGCTGGTTTTAGAGCAGGCTGGATGGTACTAACAGGCCCTAAACATAATGCTGGTGATTATATTGATGGTTTAAATATTTTATCGTCAATGCGATTATGCTCGAATGTTCCTAGCCAACATGCGATTCAAACTGCTTTAGGTGGCTACCAAAGTATTAATGAATTAATTACAGGAAATGGACGTTTTAAAAAGCAGCGAGATCTCGCCTACAAAGAATTAAATGCTATTGATGGTATTTCATGTAAGCCAGCAATGGGCGCTTTGTACTTATTTGTAAAAGTAGACATGGAAAAGTTTAATATCAGTGATGATGAAAAAATGGTGTTAGATATTCTTCAACAAGAAAAAATATTACTGGTACACGGTCGTGCTTTTAATATTGAAGAAAAAGGCTATTTTCGTTTAGTATTTTTACCACACGTTGATGAATTAACCGTTGCACTGAAAAAGCTAAAACGCTTCTTTTCGACTTACTCTCAGTAAACGTACTACATTTTAGTAATGTAATCATCAGTAATAAAAAAGCGCCTAATAGGCGCTTTTTTATTACATTCAATTTAATCGTATCAATTAGTATTTTCTACGAATAAACACTAATGATGTTAATAGTAAGAAAAACCAAGACATTGAAGCACCATCACGCTCAATAAGCTCATCATTCACAGCGTCACAATTGTCAATATCGCCATTAACTGGTGTTAATTTCACCGCTTGAAGTACAAATTCAAATAACGGATTTCCCGTTTCATCAACTTCTACTTCACCTAAAGCATTTCTCTGTTCAACCTCAACTAATGCGGTACCTGTAATTTCGTTGTTATCATTAATATCTCTTGCTTCAACAATCTCATATTTATCTTGCTCAGGGCATGATAAAAAGTCATTAATATTTTCAAACTCATCTTCAGCAACGTCATAAAAAAATGCATTTCTTCGACGTGGATCGGCACTACTACCAACATTTTGCTCTATTTCTGCATCTCCAACAATAATACTACCATTATTAATCGCTCGAGCAACACTTGAGCTACCAGTAAAAAAACCATCAGGACGCACCATTTCAATATCATCGTTATTAATATCTACATGGAAAAAGCTCGTACGAAGACTTCCTTGTATTGATGAAGTTACAAAACCGACAGCAATACCGCTATTATTAATATCGTTGGCTCTAGAGGCAAAAAACTCACTATGATCATCAGTTAAATCAATAACATCACCATCACTAAATACAACGGCATAAGTAGAAACAGCTTCATCTGCTGCTGGTGCTAATACAGGTTCAATGTCTGTATCTAGGAAAAAACCAGTAGAATAACCAGCAACTTCACCGTTATCATTAATCGCTAATGCAAAACTTTCGTGAGCGCGAGTATCATTTTCATTTGGCGTAATTAATAAGCCTAATGACTCTCCTGATATCGGATTACCTACTTGATCAAAAAACCATTGATATGCTCTTATTTGATAAGCATCAGCACGAAGTAATTCAATACAGTTAGCTTCTTCAACATCATCAGCGCTTATTGCCGCACAACCTGTTGTTTCGTCTTCAATAATTTCTTGAATACCATTCACTAAGGCTACACTTGCAAAACCCACCCCTGTTTGCACATCATCAACCGTATTAAAATCAAGTAATGCCGATTGACCACCAAACGTTATTTCAGGTGCAGGTACTTCAATAGCAGAGTTACCATCATCAATAGAGACATAACCACGTAAATCAAAATCAGATAACCAATAGGTTGTTCCATCAGCAGCTGTTTGAGGCAAATGTGGCGCAGAGCCGCTACCATATAACCAACCTTCAGTTGAAATACCACTGATAAAATCTTCTGTTGAACGTGTAAATTCGCCAAACGAAGAGAATGATGGATCATCAAATTCAACGTCAAAAATTGTAATTAGATTTGGGCCAAAACCAAAGTCAACAAAAACAGATTGGTCACCAACCTGTTGAAAAGTTAAATCATTTTGTAACCGTAAAAAGTCTACCGCTGTATCAATATCATTTGCTGTAGGTCGGCCGCTAATGAAGGCATCTGAATCTTCAAGTACACCCGTACTGAAACCAAACTGTAATTCACCTAATGCATTTTGAAAAAGCCCTAAATCATTAAACAAATCTTGAACAACAATTGGAAAATCAAATGAATCGGTTGCTGAAAGTGTAAACTCATCACTGTCTTCATTGTTTTGAAATTGACCAAAAGTAAATCTATGTGTGTCTACTTCAGAAATTACTTGTACGCTGTAGGTAGCAGCATTGGCTGTAGACAGTGCTATAACACCACCAATACTTAACGATAAAATAGATTTTACAAATTTTTTCATTTAATTCTTCGCTCACTTCTTAGCAAATATTCTTATAACTCATCAAGCTCTTGCCAACGGGTAAAGGCTTTGTCAAGTTCAGACTCTAATTCTTGTAACTGGTTCAATACTTTTGCTGTTATTTCAGACTCTTGAGAAAAGAAGTCTGCATCATTCACTTTTGTTTGTAACTCACTTATTTGTTCTTCAAGTGTTTCTACACGCAATGGCAAGGCTTCTAGTTCTTTACTATCTTTAAAAGATAACTTTCTTTTTGTAGTAGAAGCGGTAGATGCTTGCTTAACAGCAGGTTTCACCTTTTCGTTTACTTGTTTTTTAGTAATTTCTTTATCAATTGCTTGTGCATTTTTATTCTGTTGTTCTTTGTAGGCTAAGTAACGATCGATTTCATCATAACCACCAACAAACTGCTCAATTTTACCTGAACCGTCAAAATACAAACTACTAGACACGCAATTATTAACAAAATCACGGTCATGGCTCACTAAAATAACAGTACCATTGTAATTCGCAACAACTTCTTCAAGCAACTCTAAAGTTTCAATATCAAGATCGTTGGTTGGTTCATCTAAAATTAATAAATTGCTAGGTCTTAAAAACAACCTTGCTAATAATAATCGATTCTTTTCACCACCAGATAATGCTCTAACCGGTGTTCTTGCACGTTTTGGGCTGAATAAGAAGTCTTGTAAATAACCAAGAACATGGCGCGTTCGGCCATTTACTGTCACTTCTTGTTTTCCGTCAGCCACAATATCTTGTACTGTTTGGTTAATATCAAGTTGTTCACGGTGTTGATCGAAATAAGCAGTGTCTAAATTAATACCTAATTTAACTTTACCTGAATCCGCATTCAGCTTACCCATAATCAATTTAATTAAGGTTGATTTACCCGTACCATTGCCACCAATAAAAGCAATACGTTCACCGCGTGTAATCAATAAATCTAAATTATTAATGATTTTTTTATCATCAAAAGCGACAAATAAATTACTGCCTTCAAAAACAATTTTACCTGACCTATCACCCACAGAAACGTTAATATCGCCTTGCTTTTTAACATCTCGACGAGCGTTACGCTCTAAGCGTAATTTTTCTAATGCTCTAACACGTCCTTCGTTACGAGTTCTTCGCGCTTTAATGCCTTGTCGAATCCACACTTCTTCTTCGGCTAAGCGCTTATCGAATAATGCATTTTGTTGTTCTTCAACGGTTAAATCATGTTCTTTTTGCGCAATATACTCATCATAATTACCTGGATAAGATTTAAGCGTACCGCGGTCTAAATCAACAATACGTGTCGCTAATGAACGAATAAATGCCCTATCATGACTGATAAAAACAATAGTGCCATTATACGCTTTTAAAAATTGCTCTAACCAAAGAACACTTTCAATGTCTAAATGGTTAGTAGGCTCATCAAGTAATAAAACATTAGGCTCTGTGACTAAGGTTTTTGCTAACGCTAGTTTACGTAACCAACCACCAGATAAATCTTGAATATTATCGTCTGGGTTCAATTGTAATGTACTTAATACTTGTGCAATACGTTGTTCGTCAGCCCAAGCATTGGCTTGTTCAAGTTTTTGTTGTACATCAGACAATAAATTAAGGTTATTCTCACTTGGATCTTCAGTAATTAAACTAATTAAGTGATGATATTCTTGTAAAAGCTTAGCGTTTTTAGCCACACCTTGAGCAACATAATCAAAAACGCTTGATTCAAATGACTCAGGTGGATCTTGTTCTAATATACCTAAACGTACACCACCTGAAATTAATAAAGTACCATCATCAAGTTGTTGACGTTGCATTAACACTTTCAGTAATGATGATTTACCTGCACCATTTTTACCGACTAAACAAACGCGTTCACCGTCGGCAATACTTAAATCTGCTTTGTTTAAAATATGATCTTCGCCAAAAGCAAGTTCGGCTTGGCTAACTCTAATTAATTCCATTAACACTCATTCTCTACAATGTTATCGGTAGTTGTTTTAACTTAATTATAAAACTCACTAACAATTTTTAAATAACTTCAGTTTTCAAAAGCCAAAAAAGATACTGGCCACTATGAATACTTTTTTAATACTATGTGTACTATGTTCTTTACCTAAATACACTTTAACAGCAAGGTAGAACATAACAACTTGTGTTATTAAACAAAGCACACACTACATGCTTATTCGCACAAAAAACAGTCTAAAACATCTATAAGTGATATAATATCATACTGTTAGCTTATTTGGTTTTAACTCGCGTAATTAACCAACTATTGTGTATGTGCACGTTACGTTTAAAGTCAAGGTCACGGGTCTGCTCACTCATTGGTTTAGCCGTTAAACCTAATGCGGTTAAGGCTTCTATATCCATTTTAAATTTACGCTTATTATTGGTAAAAATAATTTCACCTTCTGGCGCTAAACTCGGTAATGCATCACGTAATACGTTGATATGATCACGTTGTACATCAAAGCTTTCGTCCATACGCTTCGAATTAGAAAACGTTGGAGGGTCAATAAACACTAGATCAAAAGCTTGCTTGTTTTTCTTCAACCAGTCTAAACAATCGGCTTGAATAAATTGATATTTACTATTTGATAAACCGTTTAATTCAAAGTTTTCTTGTGCCCATGCTAAATAGGTTTTAGACATATCAACTGTCGTTACTGCCAGCGCACCATGAAGTGCAGCTTGAACAGATACTGAGCCAGTATAAGCAAACAAGTTTAATAAGGTTTTATTTTTTGCTTTCTTTGCAACAATTTGTCTCGTTTTACGATGATCTAAAAACAAGCCGGTGTCTAAATATTGCCATAAGTTAACTTTGAGTTTCGCACCATACTCATGAACAACCATTGATTGATCTGTTTGCGTTAGCTTTTGGTATTGATTAACGCCTTTTTGCTTTTTACGTGTTTTTAATACAACTTTACTCGTTGGAATATTTAAAACTTTTGGCGCCCAATAAATCACTTCTTGAATACGCTTAGCAACCGTTTCTTCTGGTATGTTAGCTGGTGCTGCATATTCTTGAATCACTAGATGGTCTTGATATACATCTATTGCAGCATTGTATTCAGGAATATCACCGTCATAAACGCGGTAACATTCAATGTTTTCACGTTTAAGCCAAGACTTTAAGCCTTTAACATTTTTCTTTAAACGGTTCGCAAATGCAGAATCTTTTTGTGCAAACTCACTATTTTCATCATTGGTTGTTCTTACCTGTTTTTCGTCAACTTTATATAGCGCTAATTGACAATCTAACGGGCCATTACGTAATTTATAACGTTTGAAACTTGCTAGTTTTAACAGAGATAGTAATTCAACATTGGCTGTAAAAATAGCTAATTGCCAATCTAAAAATTGTTGTTTAAAAGTAACACCTAGCAGATCAAATGTTTCAATAAGCTCAGGTAAGTCACCAATACGCTCACCATAAGGCGGGTTAAACACTATGGTACCAGCAACTTCAAAACCATTTTTAAGTTTGTTGGCATCTCGACACTGAAAATCAATATATTGAGCTAAACCAGCAAGCCCTGCGTTTTGGCGTGCTGTTTTAATCACACGGCTATCAATGTCATAGCCATGCAATGAAATATCTAAATAAGGCTTTGCAGTTTGTTCTATCACTTTGGCTTGAGAAACAGTGTCATCATATAAAGCTTCATCATGTTCATTCCAACTAACAAAACCCCAATGATGCCTATCAAGGCCAGGCGCATGCTTTGCTGCCATAGAGGCTGCTTCAATTAATAATGTACCTGAACCACACATAGGGTCTAACAAAGGCTTACTGGTATCTTTTAACCAACCAGAACGTAAAACAATGGCAGCAGCAAGGTTTTCTTTCAATGGTGCTGCACCAGAGTCTTTACGGTAACCGCGCTGAAACAACCCGCGACCAGAAAAGTCTAAATAGAATGATACTTTTTTATGTAATAAACGTGCTTGAAAACTGATGTCAGTATTTAACTTATCAACAGATGGGCGATCTAAGCCTTTATCTCTAAAGTGATCGACAACAGCATCTTTTACAGTTACACCACCAAACTGTGAATTTCTGATCTCTTCACTTTTACCGACAAAATCGATAACAAATGTGCTTTGTGATTCAAAATGAGCAGACCAATCAACAGTCGTAGCCGACTGATACAAGGCTTCTTTATTTTCAGCATCACCCTCACCTATTTGTAATAAAATACGTGTTGCTAAGCGTGACCATAAACACACTTTATAAGCAATGGCTAAGTCTGCCTGAAAATGAACACCATCAGGTTTCTGAACAACTTGCTCAGCGCCTAACTCTTTAATTTCATCAGCAAGTAAAATTTCAATGCCGGGCGACGTTAATGCTAAAAATTGATACATGAAAAAATTCCAATAAATAATTGCTGCAGATTATAAACAAAGACGCCACTTACTGATATAGCAAGTCATACAAAACCTGACAGTTATTAATCATTAGTTATAAAATATTAAAAAGAAATCTTTCAATAAACCATGTAGAAAAATAAACAAATTACGTTAAAATGACCAAAGTAACGTAGAAAATACCAGCTTTTTGTAGTTATATTGAGCGAACAGTAAAATACTTGATAAAAGCAGTTGCAATGTGTCGCAAGTATCCTTAAGATACGCCTCGTTTTCACCTTGGTGGAAAAGTTTGATAATAAGACAAAATAAAAAACTTATTTTTACTTTTAAAGTAAAGGCTTGTTTAAGGTAAATACCTTAAACCATTCGGACGCGGGATGGAGCAGCCTGGTAGCTCGTCGGGCTCATAACCCGAAGGTCGTCAGTTCAAATCTGGCTCCCG
>JALZUE010000019.1 GCA_023301705.1 Alteromonadaceae bacterium
TGCAACATGTGGTGGTGAACCAGGGCAACGTTTCGATTTCTTCTATGGTGGTTATGTCTTTGATTTAGATGGTAACAAATTATGTTTTTACCAAATGACATAATCATTATTTAATCAATGTTAGTTTTTATCCATTAATATTGATGATATGAATAATAAAATAGGCTGTATTCATAGCCTATTTTACTCCTTTCGATAAATGTAATGATTCATCAGTATTAATTTTCAATGTCAATTAAACATCAATTGGGTTTGTAGTATTAATAATTATAACTATCTATATATAGGTAGGTATAATTATTAATACTAAAAGGATCATCATTGTGACAAATCTATTAGAAAAAACACAGCTGCATTTTATTAAAACAGATGTTACTAAAACACCTGTTGTTAATTATTCTGGTCATGATGAATCACAAGGCTACAGTGATGAATATATTTACCAAGAAGCACAAATATTTGATGCAAGGGTTGCTAAAGCTGATAATGCTGCCACTTTAAATAAAGAAGCTTTCACGTTAACGACATTTCAACCAGCACTTGTTGATTATAATAATACAGAAGAAATTAAAACGGTATATTATGCTGATGTTGAAGCCTTAGTAAAAAAAGAAACAGGGGCAAGCCATGTGTTTGTTTTTGATCATACAATAAGAAGAGGTTTGAAAAACTCAAATCGACAACCCGCATACCATGTTCACAATGATTATACGTTTAAAACTGGTCATGCTAGAGCTTTGTCTGTTTTAGGGAAAGATGTCGTTAAGCAATTCGCTAATAAAAGAATGATACAAATTAATGTCTGGCGTTCAATTGCTGGTGTAGTAGAAAAAGATCCATTAGCGTTAATGGATGCAACAACGCTTGATAATAAAGACTTAGTTAAAACAGACATTCATTTTAATGATATGAATACCGGAGAGACACATCAAGGTGAAATTTTTGCGCTTAAAAAGAATAAAAATCAACGCTGGTACTACTACCCTGAAATGAATGACAAAGAAGCTATTTTAATTAAAGGTTTTGATACAGACAATCAACACTCATGTTTTGCAATGCATACTGCTTTTGCACTCGCAACGCAAAATAAACATTCAAAACCTAGACAAAGTATAGAAACAAGAACATATGCTTTTTATGATTAAAACATTTTTTCGTTCACAACATTTAATAAAAGCAGCATAGATTAACATGCTGCTTTTATTTTTATTTACGTTTAATTTAAACGGTATACCCAATAATTTCATTCTATAAAATTAAAGGATAATAAACTCAGGTCACATAATTTTGTATGAAAAAAGAGTATTCGTTAGTTTTATTTAACTTTGACGAATAATATAATCAAAGGCAGATAACGATGCTTTTGAACCTTCACCCATAGCAATTACTATTTGCTTGTAAGGTACTGTCGATACATCACCTGCGGCAAATATACCTGGTTCAGATGTTTCACAGCGTTCATTAATCATAATTTCACCGTATTTCGTTACATCAACAACATCTTCTACAAAACTACTATTAGGTACTAGGCCTATCTGTACAAAAATACCCGCCACACTGTGTTGCTTTACTTCACCTGTATTTCTGTCTTCATAAGCAAGCGCTACTACTTTGCCATTTTCTGCAATGACTTCTTTTGTTGCTGCATTTTTAATAATGGTAATACGCTCATGCGCTTGTGCTTTTTCAACTAATACTTGATCAGCTTTTAGTTCAGGTAAAAATTCAAATACGGTGACATGTTTCACCATGCCTGCTAAATCTAATGCAGCTTCAATACCTGAATTACCACCACCTACAACAGCAACATCTTTACCTTTAAAGAAAGGTCCGTCACAGTGAGGGCAATAAGCAACACCTGAACCAATATTTTCTTTTTCGCCTGGTACACCAAGCTCACGCCATTTGGCACCCGTGGCAACAATCACTGTTTTTGATTCAATGACTTCACCGCTTGATAAGTGTAATTTTTTAGGCGAACCAGCCTCACCTTTCTCTATTTTTTCAACACGTAAAAACTCTTTAGTAGTGATATCGTAATCACTTAAGTGTGCCAGCATATTATTGGTTAATTCAGTACCCGTTGTTTTTGAAACTGAAATTAAGTTTTCAATACCAACGGTGTCTTTTACTTGCCCGCCGATACGGTCAGCAATCATAGTGACTTTTAAACCTTTACGCGCAGCATAAATGGCTGACGCCACACCTGCTGGGCCAGCACCAACAACAGTTATATCTTGTAATGGAAGCTGTTCGGTGTCATCGCCACCAACAATATATGGAAAGCGTTCTATTAATTTATCAACTAATTGTGCAGTGTCTATTTTACCATTAGCGAACAGCTCACCATTAAGGTATACGCTAGGTACGCCCTGAATATTTCGTTCTGAAATTAATGGTTGAAATAAACCACCATCAATCATTTCAGAGCTGATGTTTGCATTTAATAAGGCAAATTGATTTAACGATTGCACAACATCTGGACAGTTATGACAACTTAATGAAATAAATACTTCAAAATGTAAATCGTCTTGTATTTTCTTAACCATTGTTGCCAATGTTTTATCAAGCTTTGTTTCAGTACCTGACGATTGCAATATAGCTAATACTAACGAGTTAAATTCATGACCACTTGGAATACCTGAGAAATGAATACCGTTATTTTCTCCACCTACTTCGAGGTAAAAAGTAATTGGGCTACGTAAATTTTCATCACGTTCAACTAAGCTCAAATTATCTGATACTGAGCAAAGCTGTGTTAGAAAATCTACAAGTTCAGTACGTTTATCATATTCACCGGTTTGTAACACTATTGATACCTTATTCTTCATATTCGCGGTATACGTTTTTAATGCGTTTAAAATATCGTTGTTTAACATGTTACTACCTTACTTTGATGATTATTCTGAACTTATGAGATAAAAAAAGACGAAAAGCAGATAAACTGGCAATTCGCCTAAGGGAAGTGTTAAGTTGATATAACTTAAATTTAGATTTTGCCTACTAAGTCTAGGCTCGGAGTTAATGTCGCTTCACCTTGTTCCCAAGCTGCTGGACATACTTCACCGTCGTTTGCACGAACATATTGTGCAGCTTTAACGTTACGAATCATGTCTTTAGCGTTACGACCAATACCACCAGCGTGAATTTGTTCAACTTGAATGATACCGTCTGGATCTGCTAAGAAAGTAGCACGTTGCGCCATATGGTCTTCTTCAATCATTACATCAAAACCACGAGTAATAGTACCTGTTTGGTCACCTAGCATTGGGTATTCAATTTGACCAATTGCATCTGAAGAATCGTGCCATGCTTTGTGTGAAAAGTGTGTATCTGTTGATACAGCATAAACTTCAACGTCTAGCGCTTGTAGCTCTTTGTATTGCTTAGCCATGTCTTCTAATTCAGTAGGACAAATAAAGGTAAAGTCAGCAGGGTAGAATAAAAATATTGACCATTTGCCTTTAACACTTTCAGATGTTACTTCAACAAACTCACCGTTATGGAATGCTTGAGCGCTAAATTCTGGGATAGACTTGCCTATTTGAGCCATGGGTATTTCCTCGTTAAATTATTATTCGATTAAGTATTAAAAGCATGTCTGCTTTCGATGAAGTAATAATAGAGGGAATGGCTTTATTAATAAATTTAATAAAATTGATTTTTATGTTCAGAAATATTGAATATAAACAAATAAATATTTAACCTGTCAGAAGGTACATAATAAAAACATAAAAAAAGAGCTGTACTTCACATGGAAGTACAGCCCTATTAGTTAATGTAAGTAATTAACTTATTTTAAATCGAAGCGATCTAATTGCATTACTTTAACCCATGCTTTAACAAAGTCATTAACAAACTTTTTGTCAGCATCGTCAGAAGCATATACTTCAGCAATAGATCTTAGCTCTGTACTTGAACCAAAAATAAGATCAACTGGTGTTGCTTTCCACTTTAATTCGCCAGAAGCACGGTCATTACCTTTATAAATACCTTCAGCAGACTCATCTTTTGTCCATACTGTTGCCATATCTAATAAATTAACAAAGAAATCATTTGTTAATGTACCAGGCTTATCAGTAAATACACCGTATGATGAACCATCGTAGTTAGCGTCAAGTGCACGCATACCACCAACTAATACAGTCATTTCTGGAACAGTTAAACCAAGAGAGTTAGCTTTATTTACTAACATTTCTGCTGGCGATCTGTAACTATCTGTTGAGTAATAGTTACGGAAACCATCAGCATTTGGTTTCAAGTAGCTAAATGATTTAACATCAGTTTGTGCTTGTGTAGCATCAGCACGACCAGGAACAAATGGCACTTCTACTTCATGTCCAGCTTGTTTAGCCGCTTCTTCTAATGCAGCAGCACCACCTAGAACAATTACATCAGCAAGTGATACTTGTTTTTTAGATGACTTCTTGTTGAACTTCTCTTGAATTGATTCAAGTTTAGCAAGCACTTTACTTAATTCTTTCGGGTTATTTACAGCCCACTCGTTTTGTGGTGCTAAATTAATACGAGCACCATTTGCACCGCCACGCATATCAGTTACACGATGGCTAGAGCCAGAAGCCCATGCAGTACGAATCAGTTGTTGTGTTGTTAAACCAGATTTAAGAATTTCTTTTTTCAGCTTAGCTACGTCTTTATTTGTTACTACTTTGTAGTCAACCGCTGAAATAGGATCTTGCCATGTTAATACTTCTGCAGGAACCTCTGAACCAACATATCTAGCACGTGGCCCCATATCTCTGTGTGTTAATTTGAACCAAGCTTTTGCGAATGCTTTATCAAAAACTGTTGTATCAGCTCTGAAGCTTTCAACAATTTTACGGAATTCAGGGTCTTCTTTAAGCGCAACATCTGTTGTAAACATAATAGGTGCATTACGTTTACCTGGAATATGTGCATCAGGTACTAAGAACTTTGCAGCTGGATCATCAGGTGTCCATTGTGTTGCACCTGCAGGGCTTTTCGTTTTAACCCAATTGAAGTTCATTAAGTTATCTAAGTAATTAGACGACCATTTAGTAGGAGTTACAGTCCAAGCACCTTCTAAACCACTACTTATAGTATCAGCACCTACGCCAGTACCACATTTGTTTTTCCAGCCTAAAGCTTGTTGTTCAATTGCTGCTCCACCAGGTGCATCACCAACACAACCAGCAGGCTTTCTTGCACCATGTGCTTTACCTAATGTGTGACCACCAGCTAATAATGCAACAATTTCTTCATCATTCATTGCCATGCGGCCAAATGAACGACGAATGTCATTTGCTGCTAATAATGGATCAGGGTTACCGTGAGGACCTTCAGGGTTTACATAAATTAAACCTTGTTCAAGCGCTGCTACTGGGCCTACAAGCTTACCTTTTTTATCATGGCGTTTATCAGTAAGAAATTTCTTTTCAGGACCCCAGTATACTAGATCTGGTTCCCAATCATCAGAGCGTCCACCAGCAAAACCGAATGTTTTAAAGCCACTTGACTCTAATGCAACATTACCTGAAAGTACCATTAAATCAGCCCAAGAAAGCTGACGACCATACTTTTGCTTAACAGGCCACATCAAACGACGAGCTTTATCTAAGTTAACGTTATCAGGCCAGCTATTTAATGGATCAAAACGTTGTTGACCACCTGATGCACCACCACGACCGTCAGTAACACGGTAAACACCAGCACTATGCCAAGCCATACGAATCATTAATGGACCATAATGACCCCAATCTGCAGGCCACCAAGACTTTGAGTCAGTTAATGTTTGCTTAATATCTTCTTTAAGAACAGCTAAATCAATTTTCGCAAATTCTTCTGCATAATTATACTCTTCACCATAAGGGTTAGATTCAGCACTATGCTGACGAAGAGGAGCTAGGTTTAATTGGTTTGGCCACCAAAATTGGTTTGTTTTAGCATCTGTATCTTGTGCTAAAACAGATGTACTCATGGCCATCGATGAGATTGCAACTGATATTGCTGCTGCTATTGACAGTGTTTTCTTCGACATTGTTCATTCTCCGTTTGTTTGAGTTTGAAAATTAGTTTTATTAATCATTGAACTACTTATGAATAATAAATTTAATGGTTGTATATCAGTGGTTTAGCTATTTACTATATGACCATTTTAGTCTATCTTTGTCATAATTGTTAGAAATAAATTGATTAAGTTGTGAAGTTATAACATTTCATTAACAACTATTGATATTTGTTTATTTAATAGCATAGTCTTAACTTAGTATTTTTTAAAGTTGAATAAAATGATAGCAATGTTCTATTTTTTTAAAGTGATTGGTTCGGTTTATTGGATTAATATGTCATCAACATTCAATAAAAGTGATAAATATGATTTCAATTAAACAATTACATTATGCATTAGCGATAGAAAAGACATTGCATTTTAAGAAAGCTGCAGAAGCATGTAATGTTTCACAATCAGCATTAAGTACTTCTATTAATGAACTCGAAAAACAATTAGGTGTTCCGATATTTGAACGGAACAATAAGAAGGTTTTAGTAACGGGTAATGGTCAATTAATTCTAGATAAAGCGAAAAGAGTTAAATTAGAGCTAGATGAATTATTACAAATTTCACAAATGCATAAGCAACCATTTGCAAATGAAATGACAATAGGTGTTATTCCTACTATTGGCCCTTATTTGTTGCCAAAAGTATTACCCGAGGTCAGGGTACAATATCCTGATTTTAAATTAAAAATTATAGAAGATCAGTCTCATGTATTAACCGAAAAAGTGAGAACAGGTGAAATTGATGCTGCTATTCTCGCTTTACCTTACCCTGTAGATGGGTTGATGACGTTTAATTTTTGGGAAGAAGACTTTTACTGGGTATGTCATAAAGATGATTGTTCAAATACTTTAAGAGAAATAGCCAGTGATGAATTAGAAACTGAAAAATTAATGTTATTAAAAGAAGGGCATTGTTTGAAAGATCATGTACTTGAAGCATGTAAGCTACAAAGTACAAAATCTAATACTGATTTTGATTCAACTAGTTTACATACTTTAATTCAAATGGTGGCAGGTAAATTAGGTACAACATTGGTCCCTCAAATGGCATTAGATAAATTAATATACAATGAACCTGAACTACGAGCTATTCATTTAAAAGAGCCTGGACCTCATCGAAGTATAGCGTTAGTTATAAGACCTAATTATGTCAGAACAAATGAATTAACCTTGTTAAAAGACATTTTTACAAAGCAACTTATGCTTAAATGTTGCTAACTATATAGCTTAAAATAAACTGAACAGAGTGGTAAAATCTTACTTACTCTTGTTCATTTGTTGAGTTTTCTTCAGCATAAAGCCTATTTTTCTGCTGCAATAGTTTATCAACATAACGTGACATTTTGAGTTTCTTCTTAATATTATTATCTAAATAAACTTCTATTTCGTTTAATGTTTTCTGAATATTATCTATTTGATTAGTGATTGCTAATGGTGTTGAATTTTGTTCATTACTAGTTGACGGTTCAATGCTTTGCATTTGGTTTGTACGTAATGATCCTGTTAATTCTATTTCCATTTCACTAGCTACTTGTTGCACCGCATGAATATTAATAACGTCGAGCTCTTCTAAAAAAGCATAAAGTAAAATACGGTCAACAAAAATATTTATTTTACGAGGTACACCTAATGCTTTTTCATGAATTAAGGCATAGCACTCTTCAGAAAAAATATTTTCTTTATTACACTGTGCTTGTTGCAAACGGTGGTTTATATATTCTTTAACCTCTTCTACGGACAAAGGCTTTAAATGTGCAGAAGCAATAATACGTTGTCTAAATTGTTCCATGTTAGGCGCTTGAATAATATCTTTTAATTCTTCTTGCCCAAGTAAAAAGCTTTGAATTAACGGTTTATTATTCAACTGGAAATTAGATAACATTCGAAGTTCTTCAACCGTTTCTGAAGGTAAATTTTGAGCTTCATCAACTAATAATAAAGCCCGCTTTCCTTGTTGATTTAGCTGAATCAAAAAATTTTCAATTGCACGTAGTAAATCTGCTTTACTATGGTTGTTAAGTGGAATTTTAAATTCAGAAGCGACTAGTTCTAATAATTCTTGTGGTGCTAATTTTGTTGTCACAATTTGAGCAGCAACAATATTCTCGTCACCAATATTATTCAGTAAATTACGTGCAATGGTGGTTTTACCGGTTCCTATAGGGCCGGTAATAACAATAAAACCTTCACCTTGATCTAAGCCGTACTGTAAGTAAGATAATGCACGTTGATGATGGCTAGAAGCAAAGAAAAACCTAGGATCAGGGCTTAATTGAAAAGGTCTTTCTTTAAAGCCATAATAATCTTCATACATGAACTAAAAATCCTTATTTAAGGTAAAACTTACACGATTTTCGTCATAGTTAAAGTTATCAACACTTGAACTACGATTAGTGTGCCCTAAAGTAAAAGACATATTTAATAAGTCACTAATATTTCTATTATAAGTTAAGGAGTAACGGCGAGTTAAATCAGTTTGTGTTGTTGTAGCTACATCAATACTTTGATCTGTATAACTAGATAATAAGCTAATTGTAGTTTGGTTAGATATACTTCGAGATGCAGATAAAGATAAAAATTTCGTTAATGTTTCCGAACTATTATTATCACCTAAGTTTTCTCTACTTGTGTAACGGGCGTTCGTAGAAAAACGTGTTCTTTGTAATGTTAAAGTTGATGTCCAAGAAAATACTTTATTTAAAGAAAAAATATCATCATCAACTAACTCTAATGAAGTTACATTAATACTTGAAAGCGCATTAGTTTCAGGTTCGGACTCTAATAGTATAATACAGTCAGAAATATCGGTTGCAATATTAGTACAAAAGGTTTCAGAAGTAACTGATTCAAAATTATCTCGTGTAAATGTTCGTACGGTTTCATTATATGAAATGGTATTTGTTAATCGTCTATTTTGATGCGTAATCTGCGCACTATAACTATCACCAAAAAAGCGTTGTGTATAACCTAATTCAATCTGTGTGCGTGAACTTGGCTGCCAATTAAGAGATGCATCAGCAAAGGCTTCTTGTTCTTCTATAGTATCACTGCTATTTCCAAAGGGTTTATTATAAGAAAAATCGACAAAGAGCCTTGGTAATATTAGCCATCTGAAGCCAACACCATAAGACTCTGTTTCGAGTGACGTTGTTGAAACATTACCTGAATTATCTTCTAAAAAATAACGTACAAAAGGTATGAAGGCATAATCAGTTATATAGCCTAATTGTACATCTACCGAACTTTGTCTAGAGTCACCGTTATTATTACTATTGTTTGATTCAATGAACGATAAATCAGAGTTCCAAAATAGATACCTAGCTGAAACACCATTTGTAGATGAAAAATTAAATGTGGTGCTGGTGCGTTCACCAATATCATCACCTGATGATGATGTTGAAAAATCTAATGTACTACTTGTTATATGGTATCTATTGTTCACATTATATAACAAACCTGTTTGATAATTTTCTGTTTGAACTGTGTCATTGAATAACAAATTGTTATTTGAGCTGGTAGCAATATTTCTCGACTGGTTTTGAATGGTTGCAGACCCGGTTAAAGATATACCGTTAGGCCATAGCTGAATCGTTCCATCTGCATCTAAAGCAGTAAAGCTTGAGTTTAAAGAGCTATCAAAGCTAAATAAAGAATAAGTATTGGTTGAAGATAATGAAAAAGAAGATGCATTACTTTCATATTCGCTAGTTAAATTAACATTAAACTGACTTACTAACCCACTTTGCTGATCAAAGCGTGATAGTTCAAGATTATCCGAATAGGTTTCATCAATACTAATACTAGGTGTAAAAGAAAATGACTTAGCAAAACTTAATCCTGAAACTAAACTTGCCATTAAAAGTAAAGTAACTTTATTTCTCATAACCATAACCATAGCCATAATATCCATATAAATCTTTATGTGTTCTTATTGCTTTGTTAATCACCAGACCAACAGCTAAGTTTTCACTTAATGCCTCAGTTGCTTTTTTTACGTCTTCAATATATGTTTTAGACTCTTCAGCTACAACAATTGCTTGTCCCATGAAACTAGATAAAACCAATGTTTCAGTAATGCCAATTAATGGTGGAGAATCAAAAATCACAATGCGATCAGGGTATCGTTTCGCTAATTCATTTGCTAGTGTTAGCATTTTATCACTGGCTAATAATTCATTTGATAAGTGATGAGGTTCACCGGCGGGTATAACTTTTAAATTATCAATATTAGTATTGTAAATTATATCACTGACATTGTCGGTTTCATTTAATAAGTACTCTATTAGGCCATTAGAGTCTGGTAAACCAAGCTCTCTGTTTAAACTCGGTCGTAAAACATCAGCGTCTATTAATAAAACGGTTTTGTCTTGTTCTAATGCAATACTTAATGCCAAGTTAATCGAAATAAAGGTTTTACCTTCATTTGGTTTTGAACTTGTTACCATGACCAAATTAGAATTATTTAATGTTTTTGCGGCTTTACCAAAAGCATTATTTAGAATTTTACGCTTAATTTGGCGACATTCATCTTTAATACTACTTCTGATGCCATTTTCAATTAAATAACCTCTACTGCTCATATCATCTAAATCAACATTGAATGTGCTGTTAGGCGACTTAATATCAGTATTAATTTCTATAGTCTTTTCTGTATTTTGCGTAGAAACGTTTTCATTAACTTGTTGACTGTTTATATTATTTTGAGTCGATACGCTAAGTTCTTGCGCTTTATTTATTAGTTTTTGTTTTGCTAATGCTTTTTCTATTGTACTCATAATCTAAAAAACCCTTTTTAAAGGAGCTTGAATTAGCTCAGGAAACAATGAATAACTTACAAAAAAAGCTAATATAAAAATTAACAGAATATTTGATGTAATGAATAATAATGTTTTACGCTTTTGCCATTTTTTTAGATTCATATTTTCAGCTGCTGATACAACACCCAAAATTGGAATCCCTGTTGCTTTAGATAGTTGACTAGAAGACGTTACTACTGGGTTAATTTGGCTAAATAAAAATGATAAGCCAATACCAGCAGCAAAACCAAAGACAGTAATTCCGGCAAAGTACAATGTATGCTTCGAACCAATAGGTTTTGTTGGTACCTGTGGAGCTTCTAATACTTTAAATTCAATCTTATTGGTGTTTTCACTCGCTACTTGAGCAAGTGATGCGGTTTCTTTACGGTTGAGTATTAATGTATATTTCTTTTTAATGACTTCATAATCGCGGTTTAAAGCTGTAAATTCGGCTTCAATTTCAGGTACCGTATGAATAAGATTTTGTAAGTTGTCTACTTTCGTTTGAAAGCTTTGAACACGAACCCTTAATGAAACAGCTTGGTTTTCTAATTGATTCACCTGTATTTGCATTTCTTGTAAAATTGGGTTGCTTGAAATTGTTCGGCTTCCTAAAGCATCATTTGTATTTTCATTGGCTAACGAAGCATAATATGTATCAATTTCTTGTTTACGTAATTTTTTTAAATGTGCTTGTAACCGCTGAGCTTCTATTACATCAGGGTGTTTATCAGTAAATTTTAGTAGTAAGGTATCTAATCGTAAATCAAGAGCTTCAATACGCTTATCATAAGTAGTTTCAACACGGTCATTATTTTCAATGTTATCCGAAATTGTACTTGGTTGTGTTGAGCTATTTGCTAATTGTTCACGAGCTGAAACTAATTGTGTTTCTAATTCTTGTAGTTCTAATTTTGCTTGTGCTAAACGTTGCTTTTCAGCTTTTAATTCGGCGTAATACCCACCAGCACCAGGTAAAATATCATTATATTTTTGCTTATAAATAGTCACTTTTGATTCGGCTTCTGATAAACGTCTTTCATACTCACGTATTTGTTCATCTAAAAACTCTTGAGCTGAATCATTATCTTGCCTATCTTCACCTAATGTATTTTCAATAAAGACAGTTAAAGCGGCTTGAACAACTTTTTGTGTGATCTCTGGATCTGTAGCAGTATAAGAAATATTAAAAAAATTAGCACCTTTACCTCTTGAAAGTGATATTTTTATTTTGGTTCGTAAATTAGCTATAATATTTTCAAACTTTTCAGGAGTATTAGCATTAATATCAAGATCGGTCATGCGAGCGATACGCTCTAAGTTAGTTCTAATCAATAAGGTTTTGGTCATTAATGAAATTTGGTTTTTAGGGTTCGTTTCAATAGTCAAACCACGTAATAACGGGCGTAAAATTGATTGTGTATCTGCGTGAACCCTTGCCGATGATTTATATATATCTGGCATTTGAGCAACCCAAAACCAACCAACAGGACATATTAACCACGTCGCTATAATGATATAACGACGCTTTAACCATATACCTTTTAGGTAATCTAGTACTTGTTCTAATACTTCTTGCATTATTTGCCTCTAAAAAGCGCTAATTAAAACCATGTTTCAGGAATGATAATAATATCGCCTGGTAACATATCTACATTTGCTGAAATATCACCATTTTTTATTAAGTCAGTTATATAAACAGAATATTGTACTTGTTTACCGTTTTCTATACGAATAAGTGAGGCAGAGTTTCCATTAGCAAACTCGGTTAAACCACCTACTTCAACCATCACATCGAGTAATGTCATATTTTCAGTATAACTAATTGATTGCGGCTCTTGGGCTTCACCCACAATGCGAATTTGCTCACTAAATGGTCCAACAAATCGTGATACTGTAATAGTAACAATAGGATCTCGTAGGTAGGTACTTAAAATCTTTTCAAATTCACGAGCAAGTTGTGTTGGGGTCTTACCTGATACAGGTACATCTTCAACTAATGATGTTGTTATCTTGCCATCAGGTCTAACCGTAAAATTGCCTGATACTTCAGGGTTACGCCATACAAAAATGTTTAAGCTATCACCTGGACCTACAAGGTATTCATATGAAGATATATCTTTTGTTGATGATGGGTGTAGTGTCGCAGACGGAAGAGTTGGCCCGGTATTACTACATGCATTGATTAATATGCTGGTAAAAAATAAAAAAACAATTTTTATTTTTTTATTATAAATACTTTTTATCATGGCTATATCCTAAGCTTAAAAAGGAGTTTAAGTTAATTACTGATACAAAATAACAGATTGGCTATTATTTTGACATATTAATATGCTAATTTGATTATGAAAACATTGTTTATTATTTCATAATAATATCCGTATAAGCATAGCTATTCTTTACTTTTGTTCAAATATTTCGTCTAATAAGCGATGACTTTTTATAGTCTCATTTTTTTATTAAGGAATTGTAGTTGTAATGTCGAATCCAAAATATCGTGATGTTTCGTCAGGGAGTAAATATCTTGTAATATTAGAACTCTTTGTTTTAGCAACTACTCTATATTCAACATTTTATTTAAACGATTACTTTTCGTTTATAAAGAACGTTGATACTCCCCAAAATATACTCGCTGTTTATGCCATTAGTTTTTCGCTAGTTATTCAACTTTCTGCGTTGGCACTGGGGTTATATAACTCAAAGTTACGCGAAGGAATACGAGGAGTTATGCGTCGATTACTTGTATCGGTAGCGGTAGCCTTTTTCTTTTTAGCACTCATTAACCCTTTTTATGGTGATAAGGCATTATCTATAGAGTTGTTAGCTGTAAATGCATTAGCTTCTTTTATAGTGATTGCTCTTTTACGTACTATTGTCGTTCGTATCGGTTTTTTTGGCTTAAACAAACGTAAAGTTCTTATCATAGGAGCTGGTAATAGAGCTTCAATTATTGAACGACGTATGCGAAGAGATGTTGATAGACAACACTTTGATTTACATGGTTTTGTTATATCCAATGGTGACTGTAAAGATACAGGCATTAAAAATGAAAACTGTATTGATTTAGATGTACCTTTAGTGACTTATGTACTTGAGCATGACATTGATGAAATTGTGATAGCAAATGACGAACGACGAAATAGCTTACCTGTAGATGATCTTTTTGCGTGTAAAGTTAAAGGCGTAAATATCATAGAGTTATTAGACTTTATTGAGCGTGAAACTGGGCAGATAGCTGTTGATCTAATCTATCCAAGCTGGCTTATTTATTCAACAGGATTTGCTTCAACTCATGAATTACGTGATGCCTTAGACTGGATTTTCAATGCATCAATTGCCATCGTATTATTTATTTTTACGGCGCCAATTATGTTGTTAACTATGATTATTATGAAGCTTGATGAAGGAATGAAGGCACCCATTTTTTATTGTCAAGAGCGAGTAGGTTTAGACGGTGAAAGTTTTAGTATTGTAAAGTTTCGTTCAATGCGTGTTGATGCAGAAAAGAATGGAGCACAAATGGCAAGCGAAAATGATGATAGAACAACGCGTATTGGTCATTTTTTAAGAAAATACAGAATTGATGAATTACCGCAAATTTATAACGTGTTACGTGGTGAAATGGGGTTTGTTGGTCCTAGACCTGAACGACCAGAGTTTGTTCAGGGTTTGATCAAATCGTTACCTTATTATAACGAACGTCATAATGTTAAACCGGGTTTAACAGGTTGGGCTCAATTAAAGTACCCTTATGGAGCATCTGAAGCTGATTCACTTGAAAAGTTGAAGTTTGATTTGTACTACATTAAACATAGAAGTTTTCAATTAGATTTATTAATTCTTATTAGAACAGTTGAAATTGTATTATTTGGTAAAGGGCGTTAGTAATTGTATGGCTGAAATTAAAACTAAATCATCAATTATTAATGCTATGACTGTTGACGTAGAAGACTATTTTCATGTGTCAGCATTTGAAAATATAATTACACCTAAAGACTGGTTTTCTTGTCAACCAACAGTTGATTATAATACACGTAAAATACTTGATCTTTTTGCTAAACATAATACAAAAGGGACTTTCTTTATTTTAGGTTGGGTTGCAAAAGCTTTTCCTGAATTAATTGCAGAAATTGCAAATCAAGGTCATGAAGTCGCTAGCCATGGTATGAATCATCGTAGGGCTAGTACTCAAACATATGATGAATTAAAAGAAGATATTCAGTCAAGTATTAGCCTATTAGAAGATATAACTAGTCAAAAAGTATTAGGGTATCGTGCACCAAGCTTTTCAATTGGTAAACAGAATGAATGGGCATTTGAGCTTTTAGTAGAATTAGGTATTTTATATAGTTCAAGTACTTATCCTATTGAACATGACTTATACGGAACGCCTGATTGGCCTCGTTTTGTTCATACACGTAAAGAAGGTATTATTGAAATACCTGTGCCTACGATACAAGATAAAGGTGTAAATACGGGTATTGGTGGCGGAGGATACTTTAGGTTATATCCTTATTGGCTTTCTAATAAGCGTATTAATCAATATTTATCTACAGAGTCTGCGCCTTATAGTTTTTATTTTCACCCTTGGGAAATTGATCCTAATCAACCGCGAGTCAAAAAAGCATCGTTTAAGTCTAAGTTTAGGCATTATATTAACTTAGGACGAATGGAAGGGAAAATTGAACGGTTGTTAATTGATTACCATTGGTCGACCATGGCTGATGTTTATTTAGATGGAACTGACATTAAAGCAAGTTTGTTAAGAGAACCAAGCTAATGAATCAGTGGCTAAACAAATTTTCTTTGATGTTAGTGTTAGCCTTAAGTTCGTGGTTTTTAGTTTTTTATCAGGGTATTGTAACCGCAGCCAATATTTGGGTAATTTCAGATATTTATAATCACTGCTTACTTGTTTTACCCTTCAGTTTATATTGTATTTATCGCAAACGTCACCTATTACATTATTCAGATCTAAAGCCTTCTCTACTGCCTTTACTGCCTTTGAGCGTTATTTTATTTGTACAAGTATTTGCGACTATTGGCGACATTAATATTTTTATGCACATTGCTACTTTTAGTGCATTACCCCTAATTATTTGGCTATGCGTAGGACACCGCATCGCTAGAATTTTAGCCTTTCCTTTATTCTTTATATTATTTGCTATTCCTATTGGTGATGAATTAATTCCTTACTTACAAGAGTTAACAACAGATATTGCAGTGCCTTTGTTACAGCTTTCTAATGTGCCTATTTATCGTAATGGTTTATATTTAGACATACCTGAAGGGCGCTTTTTAGTGGCCGAAGCATGCTCAGGTATTAGTTTTTTAATTAGCTCAATTGTTTTTGGTTTTTTATATGCTTATATTTCATTTTCATCGATAAAAAAACGTATCATATTTATTGCTGTTTCTATTATTGTACCTATTTTGGCTAATGCTATTCGTGTTTATGGAATTGTCCTAACCGGACATTTAACTGATATGAAACATGCTGTTGGTGCTGATCATCTAATTTATGGTGGTGTGTTTTATACAATAGTATTATTTATTTTAATTGTTATTGGTGAAAAGTTTCGTGATAAAAATTACTCTATTTCTGATGGTCAAACATCAAGAAGTTATTTAAACGGAACTAAACCAGGTTTGTTCAAGCTATATATACCTATCAGCTTATTGATAGGAGCAATGATAATTCAACAAGCTTGGTTATATAACATTTCAAATATTAATACGCCAATATTTACAATACCTAAATCCGCTTTATTATCAAATGTTAATCGAGAAATACGTTATCAAGATGAGAAAATACCTGATTGGAATGCAAAGTTTAATGACAGTGATATTGAAGTTACTGGCGCGATAACTACGCCATTTATTTCAATTAGCCCTGTTAATGATAACTCTGCAATTATTAATACATTTATTTCATATTATTCAGGCACCGGAGCTGAACTTATATCGTCAGCACATCGTTTGTTCGATACTAACAAGTGGGCTCAAGTTTCCAGTAAAAATAGAATCATTAACCAACAGCCAGTAACGTTATCATATATTGCATCAGCTAAAGGGCAGCACCGTTATTTATTACATTGGTATGAGATAAATGGTAAACATTTCAATAGCACGCGTAATGCTAAGCTTTATCAAGCCTATTTATCATTATTAGGTCAACAGGCTAGTGGTGTGAAGGTTATACTAACCACTAATTCACAAGAGCTTACCGAAAAAGCATTTGTCATGTTTGTTAATGATAATATCGATGCTATACGATATAACTTATATACGGCACTACAAAAAAATTCATAATGAAGCAGTTTCCTGGCCTTATTAATTCAATTTTAACGTATATTCAATTACATGACGTAAAAGGTAAATACCGTTTTTATTTAATAACGCGTCAGCTTTTTAAACATTTCGTTTTACGTTATCAAGTAGGTAAAAAAACGTTTTATGTACCTTATGATCAGTGGTGTTTTTGGTGTCATTATGGGCCTAACAATTACTATTTAGATGAAATGTTACCGTTTGCTAACATGATCAATCAAAAGCTATCAACCTTTGATTTTATTGATTTAGGTGCCGATATAGGCACTGTTTCGGCATTAATGAAAAAACATTGTCAGGCTTTTAATCAGGTTATTGCGGTAGAACCTAACCCATCATCATTTAATATTTTACAACAAAACTTAATGCAAAACGCATGGGTATTTAATTGTGCGGTTTCTGACTTTAATGGCCATTGTCAGTTTAATATGAAATCACAGCAAAGCAGTGATCATGAAGGTTATATCGACCCTTTTCAAATAGGTAAAACACCTGTCTACAGCTTAGATACACTAATTGAAGAAAAGCATATTATACTTGCTGATGAAGTCGTCATTAAAATAGATGTTGAAGGGCAAGAACAGGCGGTATTCAAAGGGGCAAAACACACCATTCAAACCGCTAAAAAAGTAATGGTATTACTTGAACTACACCCTGATACATTAAAGCGAGATAAATTAACGCCTGAATTAATTTTTCAACAAGCGAACCAGTTAGCAAATTTTACTTGGTTTGTTCCCCTGTTAAATAATGCTCAAGTAGACATAAATCAAAAGTTTTTTGAGCAATTTCCTTTACAGCAATATGATGTTATTGGTTATGCTGATAATACAAAGCTGTATTAAAAACACTATTAACGTTCCATTATTATTCAATTGAATTGATAGTATTAATGTACTTCGCTAGTTTATTTATTAATGCTTTTTTAGCGGTTAATTTATCTGTGGTGTTATTAAGTAAAACAGCTTGAGCATTATTACGTTTAGTTATTCGTTTGTTGGTTAAGTTATTAGCAATTAGCACATTACTTGACTGTTTAAATCGATACTCTATTGCACTGCGGTAAGCATGTTCAAGTACCACTATATTATGAGTAATATTTGTTTCTGGGCTATTTTCTACAATAATGCCGACATCAGCATAAGGGTGTGTATTATTAATATGATAAATAATATTATGCTCAATGGTGCCGCCTAAATTACCAAAACGTAAGTTGTCTGTTTTGATTTTTTTAGACGGGTTATACATACCAAAACCGATACCTCTATCAGAATTAATAATAATATTATTCGTGACTTGGTTATATTCTGTATTGTTCCATATATGAATTGCATGCTCTGCAATATGCTTGCTTGGGCTTGCTATGTTTTCAAATAAGTTATTGTTAATCTTCCAATATTGAATACCATGAGCATCAATACCACCAATGTAATAGTTGGGGCCTACATCATTAGTATAGCGAAAAAAGCTATTTTCAATAACACCATAAGATGAAAAGTTATCAGGGCGTTTCTGTAAATCATAAGTTACTTTTAGTAATTGTTCATAACCATTTTGTAAAACGCAATTATGTATTTTGGGAGCATTTGCTTTATTTTCACCTGCTATTTGAATTAAATGGTTTGGTGAGTCTTGTAGTGTAACGCCGCTAAGTAAAAAGTTTGAGCCTGAAACCCGCATAAGGTTGTCAACACGTTTACTTGCTTTCATACCCCTGCCAACAATGACTGTTTTAAACGGATTATCTGACGTGGCAGTAATGCTAATGTTATTTGCTGTAACAAATAAGGTTGAAGGTGGGGTATAGGTGCCTTTAGCTAAACGAATATGGGTATTTCCTTGTTTATTCGCCTGTTTTAATGCATATACTAACTCTTGTGTATTACGTACTAATAGTTGATGCTGGGCCTCTACAACAGGCAACGCAGTCAACCTAGAAAGAAAAAGCGCGTCGGTACTAATAGTTAAAGGCGTTTGGGTAGTACCTTTTAATGATAAAGCCTGCGTAGCTTGAGCTGGTAATAAGACTATGATTAAAACAACAGTAAAAACTACGAATATACAAAAACGTTTAGTGTTAAGCGTTGTAATAAATAACCAAGAAAACATAATTTTTCACCTTTAATTATGTCGCAATATTATCGCTATTACGCGTACCTATTACTTTAGCTGGGTTACCAGCAACAATGGCATAATCAGGTACATCGTTAATAACAACAGAGCCTGCTGCAACTACACAATGATTACCTATATTTGCCATTATTAAAGCACAATTACCTAACCAGCAGTCATCACCAATGTTAACTTGTTCGAAAGTACCACCTTGATCTTTAATTGGAACGCTTAAGTCATTAAAATTATGCTGACCTTTGCCACTCATAATATGTACACCACTACCAATTAACGTATCGCTACCGATAGTGCATTTTCCAATATTACATTGTGGGCCAATATAAGTATTTTGATGAATACGGGTACTTCGCTGTGAAAATAATGTGCCGAAGCCAATCACAACATTAGGGTGGCAATAATTCATAGTAAAACGATAAAAACCAGTACGAAAAAGACTACCTACTTTACCTGGTGACAAACTTAAAAATTGAGAAAAACTAGCAAACAACGCATCACCTTTAAATACTATGCTGAATACATAATAAAGAAGAGTGACTGGTGATATTAATACGGCAAATACGCAGAATATTATCGTTTTTAATGTGTTTTTTAATGCGTGCATAACAACCTTGTTATTTATTATTTAATGACAGTTAATGAGTATTAAGTTTGTTCAATAATCGCTTGTAAAGGGGCTAACTTACCTTGCCATGAATATTCGTCATTAATTAGGGTTAATGCATTATTAATTAATAATGTTGAAAGTGCTTTATCTACCGTTAAACGTTGTATTTGTTCTAAAAATTGCGCAGGTGTATCAGCCAGTAAAATATGCTCATCATTTTTACATTCAATACCTTCAGCACCCATAGGTGTTGATATAACAGGCAAACCACAAGCAAACGCTTGTAATACTTTATTTTGTACACCTCTTGCTAGCCTAAAAGGAGCAACAAAGTAATCAGCCTTATGATAAAAAGGTAATATTTCATCAACAAAACCGGTGATAGTAATGCCATTATATTTTTTCAAATGCATGACCGCAGCATTAGGGTTCATACCAGCAATAATAAACTCAGCATTAGGGTATGTTGTTATTATAGTTGGCCAGCACTGTTCAACAAACCACACTACCGCATCTACATTCGGTTTGTAGTCCATTACACCGGTAAAAATGAACACAGGAGCATCATTTTGAACTGGCGTTGTTGCAGGGTAAAACTCTTCGGTATTCATACCATTACCTAAAGTATGAATGTTATTCATAGTGTTTTTAGGTGATGAATTAGACGCTGCAATATAATCGTTAGTGTGTTGCTTAAATAAATTAACTTCAGCATCAGCAATAAAGAAACCAGCATCAAATTCTTTTTGTATTTTTCGCTCGTATGCAGCAATTAATTTAGCTTCTCGCTGATATACCCATTTCATAGGAATACTTGCTTTGCTTGCATACTGCTGCCATTTGTCTGAGTCTAAATCCATGTAATCAAGTAGTAGTTTTGGCTGCTTTGTTAGCAAGTTTAGTACTTGGCTATTGAAAATATATTTAGCAACCGCAGAGCTCGTACATAAAATGGCATCGTAGTGATTATTCTCTATTGCTGAATCAACTTTTTGTTGTAAGCGCTTACTATAAAAATTAGCAACACTTAACGATTCATTTTTGGCTAAGCCAGTTAATAATCTTAATGGTTTAGATGGTAATTGCACATATTCACATGAAAAATTAGGTAGTTGCTTGAGTTGTTCGCAATCAGTGATTTCTTGTTCACTTTCAATTGGTGCAATCACATCAATAGAATGACCTAAATCGGCTAAAAACTTAGCTTGATTGAACGAGCGTATTTTTTCACCTTTATTTGCAGGGTAAGGAATGCGCTGTGCAATAAATAATATTTTTAACGTGGTGATAACAATATTCAACTATGTGTAGTTATTTGTTGTTAGCTTACCTTAAAATTGTATATATTTAAATTTAAGTTGTTAGGTTATTGTGCTTTAATTTAGCCTTTATATTTTATGATTTTCCTTATGAAGAGCGACATGTATGTTGGCGATAATTAAACGAATTCCTGGTGTTAAATTTTTATATTTTTTACTGGTGTGTTTTGTTTTTTTTCAACTTGTTTTAGTACAAAAAAATTCATTAGTTAAGCCAAGTGCCGCAATTACGCCACAAGAAACACGGTTAGCGAGCAAAGTCGCAAAAAAGCTTGCTGATAAACTTGCGTCTAAACATTCATCAATAGAAATTACTATTGAAAATAATGAGTTATCGGCTGTTGCTAAAATGGCGAGTCACTTACTACCTAAAACACAGGTCGTATTAACAACGTCAAATATTGGTATATTGCTCGCTTCTTCAACACAAGTTAACTTACCTTTTAAGCGTTATTTAAATATAACGTGTTTAGTTTCGCAAACAGCAGAAAATTCAAAATTACATGATTGTAAAATAGGGTATTTACCCATTTATGGTTCATTACTTGAGTGGATAGCGCTAACTGGGTTTTCAGTGGTATTAGGTGAAGACTTTGCTGATACCGCTCAAGATTTATTAGCGAATATTGAATACAGTAACGCAAGTATAAAATTACATGCAAAAAAATCGAAGTTTCTAAAAGAGCAAGTTAATCAATCTATGAGTCGAATTGGTGACTTTGCAAGTAGCTACCAACAAAATGCAACGGTAGATAAAGAAACTATTGTGTATTACCTTAATGAGCTTAATAAGGTTAAATCAAGTGAGTTAGCGCCTTACGTTGGCGCTTCGTTTTCACTTGCCCAAGAGCGTTCAAAATATAATGATCCTGTTGAAGAAAATACGGCTGTTCTGTGGGCGTTAGCAATTAAATTTGGTGATTATCACTTTGCTTCATTAATGGGGCTTAAAGCCAATAAAAGTTATTCGGCAGTACCTACAACAAGAGGTCGTGTTGATTTAACACAGCATTTTATTTATTCAGCTATTTTAGATCAGCTAGGCGATTTAGATGTTGGCTTAGCGATAGGCGAAGCTAAAGAGTTACTTGATTCACTTAAAGGTGGCAGTGGCTTTAGTTTTTCAGATTTAGCTGCTGATAAAGCAGGTTTAAAAATTTCACACTTTTCAACCAGTAATAAAAATAATGCCTTATATACTCAAAAGTTACTTGCCAATGTAACAACCGAAGATGCTTATTTTCCGTTTATACATGACTTACCTGACGGCTTTAAAGATAAAGACTACCAAAAAGTTATTTCTTCAATAGAATCTAAAAACTATCGATATGTTGAAACCGAAATAGACAAGCGCATCAATAAACTTGCTGTTTATAATAAAAATAATACCATTAAGCGATTGCACAAAAATATTGCTGAAAGTAAAAGTGAACAATGGCTACCGCCAAGTGAATTCAATCAGTTTAAGTTTTGGCACAAAGTAGATACTAATATTCATAGTGACTTCTCTGATGGAAGACATAGTATCAATGAAATAGCTGAAAAAGCTCACCTCTATGGTTGTGAAGCAATAGCGATTACAGATAGCGGCGATCTTGATTTCACCAATGTACTTTCGTCTAAATACTTTAATACAGTTCAACAGGCTAATGAGCGCTTTCCATTAATGACTGTAATGCCGGGGTTAGAATGGAACATTCCACCGTTTAGAGGGCGAGAGCATGTCACCGTTATTTTACCTAATACAGTGAACCAACAGAAAAATTTAAATGCATTTCGTAATCGCTTTGATCAGTTTAAACGTTACGATGAAAAGTTGTTATCGCCAGAACAAGCCTTTCAATGGTTAAATGAATATGGGCATGACAATAGTGCTACTAAGCCTTTGGTGATGTATAACCACCCAAGTAAAAAAGACGCACAACAACGTGAAAATTTACATGACTTTACCTATTGGCGACAGTTCACTGATTTAATGGTTGGCTTCTCTGGTGCCCCAGGGCATCAAAAACAACAAGGTAAAAATCATGGTGGCTATAATCGCTATGTAAAAACAGTGAATGGCTGGGATCCTGTCGTTGAAAATGTTGGTGGTGAGTGGGATCAACTTTTACAGCAGGGTTACAAAGTATGGGGAGCTAGAGCAACGTCTAATTTTCAAAATACAAAAACTGATTATTGGCCGTGTGAATATTCTTCTACTCATGTTTTGAGTAAAACGAATAACCACAATGATATTTTACAAGGCTTTCAATCAGGGGCTTATTGGGCGCAACATGGTAACTTTGTAAAATCGTTAGCGTTCAATATAAAAACGGCGAATAATACTTTAGTTATGGGTAATGCCGCGAACGTGAACCCAAAAGAGCAAGTTAACATTCAAATAGCAGTAGAATTAAACGTTGTAAATTGGCGTATAGAGTTAGTATCGCTTAATGAGCTAGAGCTTATTGTTATTACCGACAATAATATTGAAACGATTAAGCTAGACATAACCGAGGCTAAACAAAACACAGTAACAATAAATTACCCTTATATTATTAAATCAGAAAATACTGTGTTTCGCTTAAGGGGTAAAAGTACAACAAGCAAACAAAGAAACCTAATGTTTTACAGTAACCCAATAAAGCTTATTCGAGTTCAGTAAACGTATTACAATACCGTTAATAACAAATTAAATTTAAAATAAGGAACATGTGTTGGCGAATACAAATATCATCAATAAAGATATAGGCATTGATAATCGTCATTATATTAACCAGTTAAGAGGAGCATCTATTCTTCGTGTAATGATGGCTCATTTAGGTTTGTCATGGTTTTATTTACCTTATTCTAGTTATGTAGGGTTATTGTTACCCTTATTGTTTTTTGTTTCTGGTGCTGTTTCTTACTTTAGTTTTTTACGTGCGCAAAGTATTACAAAATTTATCGTAAAGCGTGTTGTGAGCATTGTATTGCCGTTTTATATACTTTTTGCATTGATTGGCGCAGTTGCTTTGTTTTACGACGATTGGACCTTTAGGCGTTTATCGTATTGGTTTTTAATGCGACCAGAATACCAAGACATGCCTTTTTCATTAGGGCAAGTGTGGTATTTACAAACATTAACAATGATTACATTAATGTCGGTGCCTTTCTTTTATTTTTCACGAAAAAATACAAACTACTTACGTTATTTATTAGCGATTACATTTATTTTCATATGTATTCATTCTGTTTTTAATATTCATCAGTATTTTATATTTGGTGCTGTTGATTTTTATTTAGCAATATCTAATGGTTTTTTCTTTGTATTAGGTGCGCTTTATTATAGCCATCAATCATTTTTTACTGTTAAAAAGCTACTGTTACTACTGCTTATAACAAGTGTCACTTTTGGCGTGTTTGTTATGATAGAAGGTGGATCTTTAGGAGTACATAAAGAAAGCCCTAGCTTGTTATATATAGCGGGCTTTTTAGCGGTGTTAAGTGCGTTAATGTTATTTAAAACCAATATACAAAAAATATTAGGCTTAATTACACCATTAAATTGGTTATTTGTGTATTGCAGTAAACATGCTTATTCATTGTTTTTGTTACATACACTAATGATAGGCGTTGTTGAAGCCCATGTCTTCACCGAAAGCTTAACAGGTAATGCTAAAATGGCATTAGTGAAAATGGTTGTTGTTATTGCATTAACATTATTGATAGCCCCAGTATTTACAACACTGTGTAACAGTTGCACCAATTATATAAAACGGTTTTTGTGATGGCATCAATACTTGTTTTGAATCATTGCCGAATCACTATCTAAAAAAAGTGAATTAAGTAGCCAAAACTTAGTAGTATTGGCTACTGTTTTCTTACTGCTTACGTTTTCTAAAAAGGTAGAATGAAAGCAATAAAAATAAAATAGGTACTGGCCACTTCAGCATATAACTTATTTTTTCAAAGTAGTATTTTTTAGTAATAAAGTGCTGAACATTACGCCAAACCGAATAATCGGCCTTATACATTTTTTCAAAAAATAAGCGATCATTTTCAGTATAGCCTTGCTCAGTATATAATTTTGCAACTGATTGGTAGTGTATCTTCGTTGATTCTTTATCAAGCGGAATACTCACACCAAAATCAGCATCAAGTAAAACACTTTGCTGGTTGTTAAATGTTGCTTCAACAACAACGTGCCCTGGGTATACTATAATGTTATTCGCAATGTTATGTTTATTTAATACTTGTGAAAGAATCATTGAAGCATCACCACAAATACCAATACCACGCTCTAAACTGCGTTTGTAATCAGCAAAGTGGTAACGATTGTACTCAGGAATAGTAGTAACTTTACTCATTAAATATAAAAAATAATTTTCCCAAATAGGTACTAGTTGGTTAAACTTTTCAGGCGAGTATTTGCCCCAATGAATATGGGCCAACCCCTTTGCTATTAAGTTAGTTGCTCTGTAGGCAAATTCACTGTCTGATTCATCAATACGTTTATTTAACCCCGCGATTACTTCATCGTAAGGTAGAGGTTGATCATTAATAAATCGTAAATCATTATTGGTGATGTTTTCAGGTCTAATATTTTGCGTTAAACCATACATATTAATAGCAAGTAAACTACTACCTACAACAAATAATAAAACAGATACATATAGCTTCATGAAAACTAACCTTATTGCCCTTAACAGTTAAGCTATTAAGCTAAGCTTGAATATAAAGTATTTATTTTATCAATAAACACCGTTTCACTAAAGTGTTCTTCTACGCGAGTACGTGCTTGTTTTTCTAAACGTTGTTTAAGCGCATTATCTTCAAGTATGCGAAGTACGGCTGCCGATAATTGAGGGTGGTTTTTTGCTTCAACGAGTAAGCCAGAGCTTTCATCAATAATGGCTTCAGGAATACCATTAACGTTAGTTGAAACTATTGCTTTACCACATGCCATTGCTTCAAGTATTGAAATAGGAAATGCTTCTTCATGCGATGCACATACATAAACATCTAAGTGATCAATTAACGCTTTTACGTTTGAAACTTGACCATGAAAAGTAACCTTGTCAGTAATACCTAAATCACTTGCCATTACTTTTAACGTACCTTCGCGTGGCTCTTGCAGTATATCGCCACCAATAACATCAAAGTGTGTATTAGGGTACTTTTGAATGACAGTACTTGCCATTTGCAAAAATTCATCATGGCCTTTTCTGTGTTGTAAGTTTGCTACAATGCCCACTCTAATGGCGTTACTGGGCTTATCAATTATCACCGGAGAAAACTTTGTTATATCAACGCCATTATGTATTACCCACTGCTTTGATTTAGGGCATAAATCAGCAAGCATTGGGCCTACGTCGTCTTGTAATTCTTGGCTGCAAAATATAAACGCGTCTGGAAAATCTTTTTCATTAAATACCCATGAAGCAAATGAACGTTTAAATGGGAAATGCACATGGCAAACCACTTTTACGCCTTGTTTCTTTGCTGTTTTAAGTAAACTGCGCGTACTTAATAAATCACCCGTATGAAAAATATCAATATGGTTTTGCTCAATTAGTTTTTTCCATTTTGCATTACTTTGTAGGGTTTTTATTGGGTGTTTAAAATCAGGCTGATGAATGTTATGTGTTAAAGGTGTAACATTAAAAGCTTCACATTCTTGTGTTAACTCGCCTATTTCAGGGCAAACTAAATACTTTGAATTTTCTTTGTTATTCAAGCCACGCATTATGGCTTGGCTAACCCGTTCAGCACCACCAATAACACCAACACAGTGAACAAAACATATACTTTTCATGTACGTAACGCCTTTAAAACAACAATGATAAAATACAAGACAGTATGTCTTAAATGAGGTAGATAGGGTAACATACTTTACTTACTGAAAAAGCATACCTTAATGTATTAATCGTTATGAACAATAACAATAAAAGGTATGTATACAAGACCGAATAAATAGGTTTTTAATGATAAATTTAGTTATAAAAAAATTTAAAATAAAAGTGCAAAAAATACAACATTATTTCACTAGTGTTATTTTATCATTTTATTTACCAGGTAAATTTAATGAACAAAAAGTCTATGTATTAACTTCATCACCACGCTCTGGTAGCACCTTACTTGGGCAAATATTAGATGAAATACCTGATTCATGCTCGCTTTTTGAACCGCTACAATTAACTCATGTACCTGAAGCTAAACAAGCCGGCTTTTTATGGCGTACAGATATTGCTGAATCAAAAGAGTGGGTTTCTGGGAAAAACTTCTTTCAACGCATATTTGAAGGGCGTGTTATTAATCGCTGGACAACCATGGAAATGACATTAGCTAAATCGTTGAAAGCGAAATGTATGGTGGTTAAATTTGTTCGTGCAAATCGTTTATTACCTTGGTTGTGTAATAACTTTTCTTTACCTGCGCCTATTTTATTATTGCGTCACCCGTGTGCTGTTGTTGCATCGCAAATGAGTTATGATTATTCATGGTCAAATATTCAACGACCAGAAATACCTGAATACATAAAAGCTTACCCGAAATTTGTTGAGCTTATTGAACAAGCGAATACCGAATTAGAGTTTTTAACCATTGTATGGGCGCTTGATCAGTTGCCTGTATTATTAGCGCAAACACCACACCCATGGATGATTGTTACCTATGAAGACTTAGTTCTTCAGCCAGAAACTACATTAAAACGTATTTCAAATGAGTGGAATGTTAATATTAACATGGAAAAAGCTTTAGCTAAGCTTAAAAAGCCTTCTACTGTAGTAAGTACATCAGGTATTAGTGGTGTAAGCGGCTGGCAGAAAAAGTTAACGCCAGAACAAATTACGACTATTTTACATATTGTACATGGTTTTGGGTTATCGTTTTATACTGAACAAAACAGTATTGATTATGAAAAATTATACGATGAGCAGCTTGCCGAACAAATTAAACAAGTGGGCTGTTGAGTATTTAGGTTAGAGCGTTATTTATGAAAAATGAAAGATATAGATTAGATATTCAAGGGCTTAGAGCTATTGCAGTTCTTTGTGTAGTCATATTTCATATTGCACCAGATTACTTACCCGGTGGGTTTGTTGGTGTTGATATGTTTTTTGTTATATCTGGTTATTTAATTATTGGTCATATAATTAAAGATTTAAAAAACAACAGTTTTAATTTATTAAATTTTTATTCTAAGCGTGTTGTTCGTTTATTTCCTGCTTATTTTGTTTTGATGGTTTTTTGTCTTGTTTTTGCATATATACTTTTTCTGCCTAGTGAATTTTAACGCTATGTCTATAGTGCTATTACATCAATCTTCTACACATCAAATATTTGGTTTTTTACACAATCTGGTTATTTTGATAATACTTTACAGATGTCGCCATTACTACATACATGGTCGTTATCAGTAGAAGAGCAGTTTTATATTCTATTTCCTTTGTTATTGGTTTGGTTATATAAAATAAGTCAACGTAAAGTTGTAATTTCTTTAGCTCTTATTGCTTTGTTAAGCTTCTTAGTGAGTGAGTTTTATTTGAAACTAAATTCACCAATGGTGTTTTTTCTTTCTCCTTTCCGTTTTTGGCAATTTATTGTGGGTGGGTTACTGGCAATTACATATTTTAAAGCGCCTAAAAAAGCGCCTGCAACAATTATAAGCTTATTGGCTTTAATTACTCTTTTCTTATGTTTTTTCATTTTTGATAAAAATACTTTATTTCCTGGTGCTAATGCAATCGCACCTACGTTAGCAACAGTATTGTTAATTTATTCTGGGGTAAATAATACAACAATTACTTATCGTTTACTTTGCCTGCCTATTTCCATTTTTATTGGTAATATTTCTTATTCATTCTACTTGTGGCACTGGCCAGTTATTATCTTTTATAAGTATAGTGTTGACTTCACTCTTGTAAGACATCATATGTTGATTGTTTTGTTAATTGCTATTTTTTGCGGTTACTTCTCATATAAATATATTGAAAACCCATTAAGAAGCTTAAATAAAAAGCTTTTACCTTTTTCGATTATTATTGGTTCGTTGGTTTTGAGTGGCTTTTTATGTATTTTAATGTTGTTTTCTATAGACTTTCAAAGTAAAAACATTTCTGATGATAAAAAAGTTTTTGCATCTTACCTTGATTATGAGCCTGGAAAAGTACAAAGGTTAGGTACTTGTTTTTTAACTAGTATTCATAATGATTTTTCTTATTTTGATAAAGATTTATGTGTTGAGTTAGAAGAAAATAAAGCAAACTATGTGTTGATTGGCGATAGTCATGCAGCTCACTGGTACAGTTCTTTAAGAGCTCATATGAATGTTAATCAAACTTTAACTCAAGTAAATGCAAGCGGTTGTAAACCTATTCTTTCATATGAAGGCCATAGTCGTTGTACAGATTTAATTCGTTGGGCTTATGAGAGTTTATTTTTATCAAATACAATTGATACTGTTATTCTTTCAGCTCGCTGGACGAATAGAGATATCGAATCACTTAAAGATACGATTCTGTATTTGGAGGAATATACTAGAACAATTATTGTACTTGGTCCTATTCTTGAGTACGAACAAGACTTACCTAGGCTGCTTGCTGTTTATGGTGAAGATGGTGTTAGCAAATACAATAAATATAAAAAAATAAAGTCTTATGATGACTTATACAGAACTGAATTATTAAAAACATCGGCTAATTACATTTCTGTAATTGATATTATTTGTGAAGAAAAAAAGAAATGTATATCAACTGTAAATGGTAATATACCGTTACAATTCGATTATGGCCACTTAACAGGTGAAGGTGCTAATTTATTGATGGATAATATTAAAAAAGGCACCTTTTAATATTATTTTATCTGTATCGCTTGCACTGTAACGTGGTTAATATTTACATCAATAAAAACCACATTAAAGAAATTGAATAAAGCTAAATAGGTTGAATAGCTCTTTGCTTAGGCGATCTGTAATTCTTGGTAATGATGTTTTATGTTTTATTTTCCCATGGAAACTCTGTCGCTGTACTAGTTTTTCCTATAAAAGCGAGAAATGTTTGAAACGCGCTTTTTTCTGCAATGTTCACTGTTAGTAAATCTTGTGGTCTATCTTTAAAATAATTTTCAACATATGCAATGTGATTTTGGTATTGCCTAATAAGTTGTTCTTTATTGAATGGGTCTGCTTGTGTTGTTTGGTGAGCATCAACAATAAACTTTGCTCTAAATGTATTACTCACATAAGTTGATTTTAATAAATCATCGTATGTTGCAATACCGTCAGTTACCCCTGAACGTTTAGAATAGTATTTTACAAATGAGTTATACCACTGCTCTGGCGAATCTCTAACAGTTAATATAAATTTGCTGTTTGGAAAAGCCTTATCTAAATAAGGTATTATTTGATAAAAACTAAAAGGTACGTCTTGAAATACTTCTGCACTTTTACAGTATTGAATGATAGGAGCATAGTCGTCTTCAAGGTAGCACTGTTCAAATAAGTGCTCAGCGACATCTTGCTCTCCAATTACGTAACCAAATTCAGCAAACGCTGCTTTTAAACTTGTGGTACCGGTTTTATTACGGCCAATACAAAATATTTTTTGTTTGCTTTTAACGCGTTTTGCATTAATAAGTCTTCGTATTCTTTTTTTGACTAAAGTAAATATAATAGGCATAAAATTAACTTTTAATAATTAAGCAGATAATGCTTTAGGTAGGCCAATAGCCACAAATAGTACTCTTATTAGCCCTCTAAACGACACCTTACGACGTTTAATAAAGGTTTTACATAAACTAAGGTGTTTTAATTTTGTTGCGCAGGCGTTTTCCCATAGTTGGTATGCTAGGTAATCGTCGAATGACGCTTTTGTATAGTTATTATTATTTAATAGCGCTAATACATGGTTAATAATAATAATACGTGAAGCAGCTGATTTTTCACTTTCAGCGGTCATTATACTACCCGGCCGTTGTCGATAAAAATAATAATCTAACGAAAATGCTCTTACGCGTTTTGCGGTAAAAAAGGCTTCAAAGGTAAAGGGCACATCTTCAAAAATTAGCTTATCAATAAAGTTAAGCTGATGCTGCTGCATAAATTCACGTTTGTAAATTTTATTCCAACAGTTAATGCGTTTATAGCGAGCGTTGAACGACGTTTCTAGTAGGTTTAACCCTGATGTTACGCCTAAGTTAATCACGTTATTTGGAATAGTTAGTTCTTGTGCTTTTGCATTACTGTCACCCCAAAACGTTAGGCTTTGTGCAATGGCAATGTCTAAATCGTCTGCTTTGGCGTGTTTGTATAGTTCAAGTAACGCATCACTACTAATGTAGTCGTCGCTATCAATTAAGGCGATATATTCACCTTTTGCCACGTTAATACCTGCATTTCTAGCAGATGACAAACCACCATTGGATTTATTTACTACTTGTGTGTGGTTAGGGTATTGCTGTGCAAATTGCTCAATAATTTTATCGCTGTTATCAGGCGAGCCATCGTTAACCAAAATCACTTCATAATTGAGTGTGGCTAATGAATAAATAGAATGTAAACAGTCTTCAAGGTATTCTTCTACATTGTATATAGGCACAATGATTGATAATTGAATATTATTCATATTATTTTACTTTCTCTGTATTTTTTATTGGCTATTTAACAGGGTAAATTCTACCGCCAGTTAGTTTTTTATAGCCAATATATGAATATTTTAATGCCATAACTCTTAACGATTTATACCAATGTGCTATACCTGAAAACTGTTTGATTTGGCTATATTCTACTTCTTGAAAGTCAGGGTGTAGGTTATTGGCTTTTTTAATAGCTTCCCATGTTGCTATACGATCATCTCGGCTTTGTAGTAAGTCTATTTCACGTTTGTTATTAATTTTCTTTTCATCTCGTGGGTTTATACACGAAATGTAATCAATAATGGCTATTTTATTGTGTTGTTCATCGTTATTTGAAATAAGCTCTGAATACCATAAGTCTACACCCCAGCCAATCAGTTCAGGGTCGTAAATACGCATGAATTTTGTTAATTCTGTTTGAGTGAACATTGGGCAAGCAACTTCTACAAAGTTAGCGTAGCGTAAAAAACTAAACGGTTGTACTTCGTTTAGTTTGAAACTAACTTTACCGCGTTTATCAAAAGCAGGCTGTAATAATGATAAGTTTTGTTTTATTAATGTTTCAAATAATTGGCCAATATCAGTGCCAGTAAATATTAAGTCATCGTCTAATACGAATATCGCATCATATTGGCTAACAATGTTATCCCATTGTTGATAAATATAATGTAATACAGGAAACTTACCGCCTTTACGCATCATGTAGTAGTCTGCAACGTCACTGTATTTATTTTCTTCATCACCAAAGTAGCTTATCCATAGGTCAAAGTTTTTATTACCGTTTAACCAATGCGCTAAATTACTGTTATCACCTGCAGAGGTAAAGACTAAAAATTTGCTTTGTGGTGTTGGTAGTTGCTTTGTTAAGTTTGTCATTATTGTTAATTACACCTTGTAAGCTTTTTTATCTGTAAATACCCAACCGCCCCAAGATTTAAATGAGTCAACCTTGGTTAGTAATGTTGATTTAAAATCAATGTTTTGTGGTTGTAATGAAATATGATTTACACCAAATGTATTCAAAAATTTAGGTGTTAATGGCAAACCATGCACGCCACCGTCTTTACCAGTATGGTTTTCACCCGTATTTAAAATCCAACCTACAGTAGGTATAGGAATTTCTTTAACAACAAGGTTTCGTTCTTGATAAAACGCTAGTTGGTGTCTGTGGTTACCTAATATATTTGTTAATAAGTGATCATCAAGCTGCTCTGCTATTAACGCCTGTGAGGGCTGTTCGTCAGTTATTTTATCAACGCCGGTTAACGCCATTAATGTGTCATATTTATAAATGAAGGTAGAGCCACAGTAGCGGCAAACACCGTATTTTTTAATATACGTTTGGTTTTTATAATTAACAATATAACCTGAGTTTGAATACCATAGATCAACATTTTTGTTTTTTGTTGTTTCTATAATATTGGTATTGATCCAGTCATCACCGTCCATAATAAACACATAATCTGGCTTATGTGCTTTTAAATACAATAAACCACGGGTTGTTTTTGTACCCTTATCAAATTTTACTGCATCTAATGGTACCGCTGTACCTTTGTTGGTGTCTGATGGCGTAAAATCTACAGGTAAAAAAACAACTTTTTGTTGTTGTTGCGCAGTTAATTCAATGTTGGGTACTTCGTTACATACCACGACAAAAATAAAGTCTTCATTGGTATTTTGTGCACAAACAGAGGTAATGGTTAGTTTTAATAAGCTAAGCACTTCATCATAATTATTTGACGTTGCAGGGTGGCGAATAGGGCAAACAAAAGCAAACATGCTATAACAACCTTGTTGTAATATGTGTATTAGTATATTGATTAAGTATTTTGATCATCTGCTAGCCTTGCTTGTTATTTGTTAAGCGCGCTGGTAAAAAACGCTCACTTAAGTTCCAAAGGTACTGCCACTCTTTACTGTAACTTTTTAATATATAACCCATTACTACCATAGTAATAAGATATATAGTGAAAAACGGAATAGCTTTGCTAAGCAATTGTACAATCACAGGGTAATTAGTATTAATTTCTGGCGTTAGATAATAACTTAACAGTAATGATAGCACTATTGGGCTTAAGCCAATAATTAGCTTTACTAAGGTACTAAAAGACGTATATTTTAATGTGATGAAAATAAAGAATACAATAGCAATTGCTAACTCTAAGCCAACCTTCATTTCAGCAAACTCTATTACAGTATTAACACCTGTATAAATTAATATGCCGTAAATCATAACAAAAGAGAATGTTTGAAAATAAAACACACTTTTTGCACTACCTAAAATAACAATTACATCAAGCGCTTGGCGCTGTAGATTAAAGGCAATTATTGATAAGCAAAATATAGCCATTAATTCTGAATATTCTAACCAGTTATCACCTAGTAAAGTGGCAACAATTAAGTAATGTTCTTGCATTAAAAATAACGTAATAGGCGCAGCAATAACAAAACTAAATATAAAAGATACATTATATTGTTGGTTAAAATAGTGTTTGTTGTCTTTAATTTTTCTTAATTCAACTAACAACGGTTCTGAAGCTGGTTCTAATAGAAAGCTAATTGGCATAGACGCATAGTATTTTATAGTGTGGTAAGAGCCTAAAGCACTTTTATCAAACATTGAACTCACTAATAAAGTATCGAGTTGTGCTTTTAAAAAACCAACAAATGATTGTAGCATCCACCAACCAGAGAAATTCCATTGTTCTTTTACATTTTTTAAACAAAAACTTAAGCGGTGATGATAAAGGAAGTACCCGCCAATGGTATTTAATGAGTAAGTAGTTAATTGGCCTAATACTAAAGCCCAGTAACTTTTGAAAGTTACTGAACTTATAATTACAACAATAATTGCGATAATTTTAGTGATAATAGAGAGTTTAACAATGGGGAGGTAGTTTTGATCGCGCCTTAACATAACTAAGGCAGGGTTACCTAATGAGCGTATTACCCATATACCCGCAAACGCCCATAAAATTTCTATTAATCTATCGTCTGTATAAAAATCAGCAATAAAGGGGGCCGCTATAACCAGTAGTAATGCCATACATAAATTAGACGAAAAATTAATCGTCCACGATGTATTAATCATGTCTAAATTAATGGTTTCTGACTTTAGTAAATATTTAGCGCCACCAAATTGTTTCATTGCATCAATAAAGCTCATTACTACGATGGCAATAGCGATTAAACCAAAGTCTTCAGGTACTAAAAGCCTAGCAAGTATCATTGTACTAACTATGCCTACAAGCTTTCTTAATACTGCTTCGCCACTGATTAAAAAACTGCTAGACAATACTTTTTTTAAATTACTCAAATGATACTCGGTTAATTTTGGTGTTGTTTATTTAGTATTGTTACGAAGAAAATTTTGCTAACAGTTTTGTTAATCGTTTTTTCACTAAGTGCTTTTTAATAAAGCCAAGCTCTGCTGTATCACGTATAAAATTTGCTTCAATTTCTACATTTACAGTGTGCATTGACTTAGGCCAGTCTTTGCTGGGTAGTTTATCAAGGTAGGTTTCTTGTATTTTACCTAGCTCATAACGTGCAATTCGACTGATATATAGGTTGATATCGTCACGTGAAAACACTGATAAACTATCAAAGTAGTAACCTGAGCTTTCTAGGTAGGTGACTCTGTTAGGTAAGTTGTCATTACCAAAGGTTAAATCAGTATTAACGGCTTTTGTAATGAATGAATCTATCCAGTTTAACCCTGTTGGCAAATGAAATTTTTGTGTTTGCATCATTTCAATGAAATTGCTGCTTAGTCCGTATAAATTGCCAAATAAACATGAACGCTCTGTAACTAAACTACGATAAAAGTCTTTATTTCTTCCACTTTGAGGCATGCCAGCTATTGCATTGGCATTAGGTGTTTTTATTAATTTATCAAATAATAAAGGAAAGGCATTTTGGGTAAACATAACATCAGCGTCAGTAAAAAAATGAACGTTAGAATCGTCGTGTAAATGATGTACGTACTGATTCCATGCGTTACATTTATCACCTAAGGTTAGTTCTATAATGTTCAGCTTTTCATACGCTTTTTTTGTTTTTAATGTTTGTAGAACACTTACTGTATTATCAGTACAGCCATTTGCAATGACTGTTAGGTGCTGCAATCGGTCATCAATATTGTTAAAAATACTGTCAACAGACTTTTCAATGTTTTGCTCTTCGTTATAGGCAAACATAACAATAGAGTAGGTAGATGACATATTAAAAGTAGTTCCTATTTTGATGACGTTTCATTTCGGTTTTATCTATTGTTTCAGTATCTTGAGCTTGTAGCTTTTTAAAGATAAATAACTTAGCTAAATTAAACAGAAGTATAAAATAAAAGGCTTCAAAAATAATTAAGTCTAAGAAAACGGCTGAAATAAAGTATGCGACTAAAGAAGCCGTACAGGCAATATTAACATATTCTAATAAAGGATATTTTTCTATACCACTTGTTCGGCAATATTTATAATTTTTATAGTTTAACCAGAATAAAAATAAAAATAATAAACCTACAGGTAACCCTGTATTGGCTGAAAAGTTTAAAAACGTATTATGGGCAACATGTACAGACTTACCCGGAAATAATCGATCAGAAGCCATTTGAAAACGTTGAGGGCCAGCCCCTAATATTGGGTATTTTAAAATAAGCTGCCTACCTACTTGCCAAGAGACCAATCGGGGGTTTAGTGGCTTTTCTCTATCAGCTGATTGTGCTTCAGATAATGTATTACTTGAACGGTTTAACATAGCACCACCTTGTGTAGCGATGGCGCCAACTAAACCAATAATAATGAGAATTTTAAATAACTTTAAACTTTTAAAGCGATTTTTAGCATTGTCTTTTTGTATTTGTAGGTCTGCATTTTTTTTAATTTCTTCTAATGAAAGCGCTTGATTTGACTCTGTAACGGTATTTTCAATATCAGATTTGTGTTCATTTAAATTATTGAAGCGACTAGCTATCGCTTTTTTAGGTTGTTTATATGGTTTAAGAAGAAATAAACATAATACCGTTGTACAAACAATCGCTAACATAGCACCACGAGATCCAAATAAAAATAATGAATGCCACAGTAGAGGTAATACAGCTAAACAACTCCATTTGAGGAAAAAATTCTTAATATAAAAATAACCTAAAAAGATAAAAGGCATACCCATGGCAATTAATGCCGATAAAGCATTCTGATCTCCTATTGAGGTACCTCTAGGGGAAATTAGGCGACCGTTTTGAAACATGTCCCAGCGGTTATTTAAATATAAGTCGTTTGCCCAATACACGTAATAAACCGTGATATAAGCAAACATAATAGCCATACCTAAAAAGGCTTTTTTATATTGGTCTACATTGCTTAATATGCCTAAGCCAATAAAATACATAATGACAATGGTATTAAAGGTACTAAGCACTATTTCAGCTCTTACACCCGCAAAATATACTTGAAAGGGGCTGAGAATGTCAGATATGTGCATTAACCCCCACATGATGAGAATAGAGAAGCTTTGTTTGTTTTTATAAATACTTATATCAATTTTTTTTGTCACTAATAGCTTCATCCACCCTAAAATAGAGAGTATTGCTAACATTTTTGAAAGTGACATAAAGCTAAAGTATGGAAACTCGTATGGCCATACATAGCTTGGCTGCATAATACCGTTTAAAAAATAAAATAGCGCGGGTATCCAAGGGCTAAAAACAACTGCCGTAGCAGAAACTAATAAAAAGAAATAAACGAATGCTTGTACCATTTTAGTTGCTCTAGCTAGCTTTATGTATATCGTTAAACAGTGTTTTTGCTTTTAATGAATGGGCTTGCCAGTCAAGCGTATTTACTACGTGTTTTCTTGCGTTTATTCCCATGGTATTTATTAATTCTGGTGTATTAAGTAGTGTATTGATTTTAGCAGATATCATGGCACTATTTGTACAATCAACAATATACCCCGTTTCATTTAATAACATGGTTTCAGCGGTGCCACCTGAATCACCGGCAATAACTGGTTTTTCACATGATTGAGCTTCAACCAACACCATACCAAAGCCTTCAATATCATTACCTACCGTACGGTTAGGTAAAATAAATACATCGCATTGCTGGTAACATTGAATCATTTCGTCATCACTTATTTCAGCATGAAATAGTACGCTGTCGGTTAATTGTAGTTCAGATATTAATTTTTTTAATGCTGGCTTTTCTTCACCATTGCCGACTATTGCGTATAGAACATCAGGATGCTTTTCTTTAATTTTAGGTAACGCTTTTATCATCATGTCGTGGCCTTTACGTTCTTGTAAACGGCCTACAGTAAGAATAACTTTTTTGTTCTCCCAACCAAGTGATTTTTTAATATTGGTATCTAGCGCTGCGGGAATAAATTTAGTGGTGTCGCACCCAGGGTTTAAAATAGCAATTTTTTCTTTATCGGCTTGCCAGCGTTCAATTAAAATATTGGCTGTGTTTTGGCTGTTACTGACTAATGTTTTTGCATGCTTTAATACATTACTAACTAACCATGATAATTCTCTACTGGTTGATGCAGTTTCAACATCTTCACCATGTACGTAACATAAAAAAGGAATGCCAGTAAAAAGGCTTAGTAACCAGCCCATTACCCCTTCAGGTAAGCAGCGGCCACAGTGAATAGCGGTAATTTTATGTTGTTTTATGGCTTTTTTTAAACGCCAAAAGGTTTGCCAGTAAAAACGTAACCCTGTTAAGCTTTTTATGCCCCAAGAATTTGATGATAAATTAATACGTTCTACGTTTAAGTCATGTGTTGTATCAAAACGTTCAGTGTTATCGCTTTGCCCTGCAATAATTACATATTCATCGCGTGGCAATCTTGAATATAGTTCCCAAAACCAACGGCCGCTACCACCATGAATAGGAGGAAATATTTCACTAATCAATAATGTTTTTTTCATACCGTTAAACCTTTGCTGAATAAAGTGAGGCAAATTTTTCGTTCATTGCTTGTTGGTGAAAATTTTCATTGAATAATTTTTCACCTTGCTCACCATATTGCGTTATTAATTGTGGAGATGATACAAGCTGATTAATTGCATTAGCAAAAGCATCAGCATCATCATTAGGTGTCACTAAGCCATTCTTTTCATGATGAATAATTTCAGGGTTACCACCTGCGTTTGTCACTACACAAGGCTTTTTAATCGACATTGCTTCAAGTAATGTCATAGATGTACCTTCACTTAATGAAGAAAGTAAAAATATATCCATTAATGCAATGTGCTCTGCAGGTTTAGGTTCGTAGCCTGCTAAAATAACATTGTTTTTTAAGCTTAATTGTTCAATACATTGTTCTATTTTTTCACGTTCTTCACCGTCACCTACTATCAATAATGTACAGTTTGCATGTTGCTTTATTACTTTAGCAAATGCCGTTAGCATCATAATATGGTTTTTTATTGGATCAAAACGCGCGACAGTACCCAGTACTAAATGATTTTCAGGTATACCCAAAGAAGCTTTTAATACTTTTGCTTTATCATCATCAAACGTCATGGGTGCTATGCCGTTATATAATACTTTTATTGAACGTGATGGTATGTTTTCAAACTCGGTAAGTGCATGTTTTGTCGCTTTAGAAATAGCCGTGACTCTATCAGTAAATAGGTTTAATAACGGGTTTATTAACTTACGTTTCCACGTACTTGAATCAGGATAGAACCTACCGTGTTCTGTGAAAATTACCTTTGTGCGTGAGAACATTGCTGCAATAACACCATAGACCCAAGGTGTATATTGATGACAATGCAGTATATCAATTTTGTTATCTATAATAATTTTACGTATATTGCTAATGAGTGCTTTATCAAAACCTGGCTGACGATTAAGTTCATAAAAGGTTATGCCGTCATTCATTAAATCTTTAGCAAATGGCCCTAACGGTGATTCTATACACAGTACTGACATTTCAAAGTTTTGTTTATTACTACCGTCGATAATATTTTTAATCACCATTTCAGTACCACCAATACGCATGTCGTAGGTGATATGAAGAATTTTTAGAGGAGTATTTTTTTTCATAATATCGGTATCTCTTATGCCACTCTAGGCTGTGAAGCTTGAAAACGACTGCGCATATTCATAATAGGTTGCTCAACGACGCGATAAAGTACTTCTGAGGCTAAACAAGAAATAATAAATGCAGCTAATATGTAAATACTGAAGTGTTGATTAATAAATAATTTTTTACACAGTGCTAATGCATCAGGGTGTAAAAGATAAATAGCGTAAGAGCGTGTAGAAACGTAATATATAGCCGTGTTTATTGGTTGGTAAAAAGAAATATGTGTTTTATTCGCCCACAAAATAAAGCTGCCAAATAATACAGCCAATAACAGTTTACTTGGATCAGTGATAAGCGAATTCGGAAACCACCTAAAGTAATAAAAACTAAGATATATACACAGGCTTACTACTGCTAAGGGTATTGCAGCGCGCATTAGTTTTTGCCAAACGTTAGGGTAACTATAATAAATATTGGCAAGAAGTACGCCCATTACACAGCAATCCCAGCGTACATGAGTTTCTTTTAAACTGTTGTAAAGTTCTAACTCTCTAAAAAGTGTAGGTAGTAGTAATAACACGATTAATACAACAGTTCTTATGTGCTTGTTGGTTTTGGTGAGCAATGCGATACATGGCGCAATAAATAAATAAAACTGCTCTTCAACTGATAAAGACCAGCTTACAGTGAATAAAGTTAATGGATGTTCGTAGTTTTGAATAAAAAAGAAATGCTCTATTGGAAAGCTAACATTGTCTTTGGTGATATATTGTTGTGCAACGGTAAATAATAAAACGGCATAGTAAGCGGGTAATGTGCGCATCCATCGCCTTACCCAAAAACGCTTAATATCAATGTTATTAAATTTACCTAGTTCTTTAAATAATTGATAGCCAATAAGCCAACCAGATAAAACAAAAAACAAGTCAACGCCTGTACCACCAAACCCCAAAGGTGCTAGGTGACTAGGAGAGCCATAACTCAATACGCTATGACCAGTAAAAACCATAAGAATGGCTAAGGCACGAAGTAAATCTAACGCAATATTTCTGTTTTGCATTTATGAATAACTCGATTTTTTAGTCATGTAGTTGTCCCACCACATTTGAAACATTAACATGCTCCATAAAATTGTTGAGTTATCTTTCTCTACATTTTTATGTTCAAACCATAGTTTAGCTATTTGTTCTTTTTTGAAGAACTGGCTTAACCCTTCAGTTCTATTTAATAGGCGCTCTTCTGTGATGGTTTTTAGTTCATTACGTAACCATGAGGCTAATGGTACTGAAAAACCCATTTTTTTACGATACAAAATATCGTCACTTAAATCGTCTTTGAATGCTTCTTTCAGTAAGTATTTTTTCTCAATTTTACCATCGCTAATATTAAACTTTAATTGTGATGGAACGGTGCAAGCGAATTCTATAATGCTTGAGTCTAAAATAGGTGCTCTAACTTCAAGCGAGTTTGCCATACTCATGCGATCAACTTTGACTAAAATACCACCGGGTAAATACGTTTTCATGTCTGTATATAAAATACGAGATAAGTGATCGTTACCATCACATTGATTATAGTGATCAATGGTTTGTTTTGATGGATGATAGCCATTGAGTTGAGCTTGTGTTTCATCGTTGACTAACGCTTGCCATGTACTGTCTTTAATAAATGAATTTGAAATATAAAAACCCATTGCAGGATCAACGCTTAAGCTATTCAACAAAGAACTTGCACGCTGACAAGCATTGATATTAATACTTGCAGCTAGTTTCGACAAACTTGGAAAGGCGCCTTTACGAATCCATTTAGGTATTTTGTTACGTAGCTTATTTTCTACATGATCAACCGCATACTTTTCATAACCAGCAAACACTTCATCACCACCGTCACCTGCTATTGCTACCGTGACTTTTTCTCTGGCAAGTTGCGATACAAAATACGTTGGCACAAGTGAAGGATCAGCAAACGGCTCGTCAAAAAAGCTAACAATGTGCTCTAAATTGTCTTCAACATTTTCTTGTACAATCAGTTTATGATGGTCAGTTTTATATTGCTCGGCAACCATGGCGGCAAACTTGGTTTCATCGAATTTTTCTTCATCAAAACCTATTGAGCATGTTGTTATTGGTTTCGCTTGTTTTTCGGCTGAAATTTTAGCCATTAAAGCAACAACACCACTTGAGTCTACACCACCACTTAAAAATGCGCCTAATGGTACATCTGACACCATACGTTGTTCGGTACATACTTTTGCACGCGCTTGTAGTTCAGCTTTTAATTCTGCTTCGCTGGCGGTTGATGTTTTGGCAAAGCTAATGTTCCAGTATTTTTTCTTTGTTATGCCTTTTTTATCAATGGTTAAATAATGACCTGGTTCTAATTTATGAACATTTTGATAAATGGTTTTAGGATCAGGAATATATTGATAAGCAAAAAAGTCATATACAGCATCAAGGCGAATATCTTTTGGAATATAATCGAGCGTGAGTAGTGACTTTAATTCAGAAGCGAATGCGATGTCGTTATTGTGTTGGTAATAATACAGGGGCTTTTTACCAATGCGATCGCGGGCAATAAATAAGCTTTCTTTGCTTTTGTCCCATAAGGCGAATGCAAACATACCAGTAATTCGTTTTAATAATTCAACACCTTCAAATTGATATAATGCCAGTATCACTTCGGTATCGGTATGGGTTTTGAACTGGTAGCCTTTTTCAATAAGTTCTTCGCGTAGTGTTAAAAAGTTATATATTTCACCGTTAAATGCAATTACATATTGTTCGTCAGATGAATGCATTGGTTGCACCCCAGCCTCTGATAAATCAATAATAGCTAACCGACGATGACTTAAACCAACATTATTATCAAAATATTCACCACCAGCATCAGGGCCACGGTGGTATATTGCTTGCCCCATCGTTTGTAATGTTGCTTGGTCACTTTGAGGTGAATGAAATGTGGTTAATCCGGCAATACCGCACATAGTAACTTCCTACTGTAAATATTTTTTATAAGCTAATATATTTTCTGATAGCTGGCCCTAACATGACCGAGGTGTTTACCGGAAGCTTCTTCCATACTTGTTCAACGGTATCACGTAGCTTACCTTTACCTGTTGATGCCACCTCTGGTAAAAGCTGGCCTTGTTTGAAGGTTTTCCAATCAAGTGCTATAGGTTCACAACCCCACTGTTGTTTGAACTTATAAGTACCTTCACCAGGTGTTGAACGACCAAAATCAAAGCTAGAAAAGTTGTTATCAGCAGCAAATGATAATAATGACCAATATAATAACATGTTAGGAGCAAGACGGTTAAAGTCGGCGTTTGTTGATGCCCATGGTATAGCGCAGTGTTCACCGTTAAACAATACAATGCCTGCACCCACAACAGTCTCGTCTTTATAGATATTTGAAATTATCATATTGTCTTGATAGTTACTGACAATTTCTTCAAACCATTTTTTACTGTGTACCGGAGAGCCTAAATCTCGCATATTGCGAGAAAACACTTCATAGAAGCCGTCAATATGTTTTTTATCTCTACCTAAAGAGCTGGTTAGGCCATTTTTTTCAGCTTTACGAATTTGACTACGTAATTTTGATTTAAACCCTGTAAATAATGCATCAGATGTTTCTGGTAATGTTAATACCATGCGCACTTTATTAGCATTATCTAGTACTTCAGGAGTGTTTTTCGATAATTCAATACTTTGTCTATGTTCAAATACAGAGATGTTATTTTGTTGACAATAAGCTAAGGCTGTATTTAATAATTCTTGATTAATTTCATCAGAATTGGCCAGAGCACCACCGACATCACAAAAAGGTAATGATGATAATTTACCGCTTTTTAATGGCGGCTTGATAAAGACACTTGGTAATATACCAACAATTTGATTATTACTTTCAGCAATCCAAGCTAATGCTTTATGACCATAAGCTTGTTCGGTTGATAATAACCAAGCATATTTATGATAAGGGCTGGCGTCAGGGTGAGTACCAACATAATTGTCCCATGCAGTTTGCTCATTGTGGGTAATTAATCGTACAACGATCATACTACTGAATTCCTGTTAATTGTTTTTTTTTAATTTTTCGTGTGCTTCTGAAAGAGTTAAAAACTCAACCTCAGCATATGTTTGTATATGTTTGATGACTTCGCCAATACGTTGGCAAATATTTTCACGTGCGTTAAGTTCATTGTTTAAACCCGTTACTTGCTCTAGCAGACTAGAGCTATGAAGGTACATATGAAAAGTATGTTCACCGCGTTTAAAGCAAGTATCAACAAGACGTTTCATATCATTAGCGGAACATAATTCGGGGCTTAAATACAACTTTCTTAATAAAAGGCTATGCCACAGAAAGCCAATAATACGTAGCTTATTTAGTGGTGAAGAAGCGGAAATTTTATGCAGTTTTTGAGAGAAATTGTAATTTGTACGATTAAAACCACAGGTTACAGGCATTTCTAAAATATCACGCTGTTCACTTTTTTGGTTCGTATTGTCATAGCTTGGCCAGTAGGCATGGCTTGGTGCATTTTCACATGAAAAATAATTATGATGATATAAAGGGTATACGCTTGAATCAGTGCTAATGTTATATTTTTTGATAAGCGCTAGCACCTCGCCGTTAATACCCCAACGACCAGTACGAAAAGAGCTTGGTTTGCAATGTAGCTTTTGCTCTATTATTGCTAATAAAGCTTTTAATTTAGCTTCAACATGTTCAATAGGTAAATTAATAACATGTGATGAAAACTCATTGGTATCATCAAAAAAAGGAGGATTAGCCCAAGGGTGTAAATGCGCACCGAACTCACATTCATTTTTATTAAGTGAATTTAATATACCCGCACTTTGCTTGTTATTGGCAACTGCATAATCCACTAAGTATGTAGGTTTAATGCCTAGCTCTTGACAAAACAGTTGAAATGCAGGAATTTCATGAACATTTTGTACCGAAAAGTTATCGTTAGGAAAAGGACCAGACCAGTCCCATTCTTCTTCGGTATCTACCGATAATATAAACGTAACTAAGGGTTTGTCCATATTTGATTACTTCACCATCTCATTAAATAATGTTGTGTATTCGTCGGCCATACGTTGAGCAGAGTAATGTGTATTAACAAATTCTCGTGCATTTTTAGCCAGTTTATCTGCTAATGGTTGATCAAACAATATTTGTTCCCAATATGCTGTAAGAGTTTCTTTTTCACCTAAGGGAGCAAGTAATCCACTTTCATTATGCGTAATTAATTGGTCAATACCTGCAATGTCGTAAGCAGCAACAGGAATACCCATGGCAGTGGCTTCCATTAAGCAACGAGGAATACCCTCAAGAGACGAGGTCATAGCGAATAAATCAAAACTTTGTAATTGCGCTAAACGATCATCTCTGAAACCCAAAAAGTGCATCGCGTTAGCATGCTTTAACGTTTTTGCATATTGCTCTAGTTCAGCGCGTTGATCGCCATCGCCTAATAAACTTAATTTTAGATTACCGTGTTTTTCTTGCAGTGTATCGAATATATCGAGCAAATCGAAAATGTTTTTTCGGCTAATCATTTGACCAACAAAGCCAACATGTTTAATCTTTTCATCAGGCGTAAAAGGTTTTAAGCGTTGCTCTTCAACTTCTGATAAATCTACGCCATTTTGAATATAAACCAACTTCTCTTCTTTCACACCAAACCGTCTTGAATCATCACATAGCTGTTTCGATAACGGCACAACTTTAGTGGCAAAACGCATAATTTGGCAGCCAGCCCATATAAAGCTACGTAGTTTAAAGTCTTTTGCATTCTCAAACCCATGAGGCGTTACTATAACCTGAACACCTGCTTTTTTTGCGGCAATCACGCCTAGTATGTCTGACTTATAACCATGTGTGTGTACAACATCTATATTACGCTCTTTAATTAAAGCAACTAGTTTATTAATGACTTTAAGGTCGAACTTATTACTCATGGGTACTTCAAACACATCGCCAATAAAGCCACATGTTTGTTTGTAATGCTTTACGAGTTCTAAATCATGAGAATTATCTTCTAAAGTAATAGCAAGATCACAGCGAATGTTGTCACTGTTTAAATGTTTCGCTAGTGCTAAAATCCAGCGTTCTGCGCCATAAAAACCTGTAGAGCAAATAAACTGTAAAACATTAATTTTCTTTTTTGAAGCTGAAGTAGTCATTCGTTTATTTGTTCTCTTTAATGGAAAATGATTTAAAAATACCTGCTACTGTACCTATGGCACGGGCAGGGAAGTACATACTATAAAATTGTATTATATAATGAAGCGGTATTTTTTTCTTAGCAATGAAAAACAAACGTAAACTATAAACACACGGGGGGAATAACGCCATTAATATACTAGTAAAAAATAAGCTTATTTGACCTATAATTAAACAGAGCGCGCTGATAATAAATAGCATTAACATACCAATAGGAATAATAAAGCTAGGCCATTCTCTTAACGGTATGCTTCTACCTTGAATTGACTGCAGGTTTGATTGTCCACGCCAAATTTCTTTGTGGTACATTTGTACATATTCTTTATCTTCACCAATATGAATATAGGTTGCTTTTGAGCTGTAATAAAGTTCACCGAGTTCATGTACTTTATCGGTAAAGTAATAATCTTCACAAGTGGTTAAATGTTCTGGAAAACTTTTTACTTTGATAAAGGTTTCTTTTGCTAACAATAAATTTCTACCGGGTAAAAAATTTACATTGCAGTCTATTTCTGCATTACTTAACACAGTACGTATTTGCTCTAGTGGTGGTGGGTTGTCACCATTGATTTGCATTGCGCTGACTAATAGTCGTTCTTTTTTTTCATTTAGTAATGCTAACATTTCTGTTAGCCAATGAGTTGACAGGCCAACATCAGCATCTAAAAAAGCAAAAAAATCACCAGCTGCTTGTTTAGCGCCAACATTGCGCAAAGCTGATATTGTTAGGTTTTCTTCTTGATAGTTAATATGTAAATCAATTTCTTGGTTTTCAAATGATTGTAACGATGTTAATTGTTTATTCTGCGTTACAATAATGATTTCAATATCACTATGTGAAAAATCTTGTTGAAAAATACTCGCAATTGTTTGTACTAAAAATTCTTCTCTTCCTTTGTGAGGAATAATAAAACTCACTTTTTCCATTATGGCTTAGATCCTAGCTTTAGTAGTACGTTGTCTATTTTTTTTACACGTTGTCTTAACCATGTCAGCTCTGTTTTTACTGTGGTATTGAGTAGACTTTGACATAACAACTTCCATGCTTTTGAGTCTGAATTATCGACCGTCTTTATAGCGCTTATATCTTGTATTATAGCTGAATTATTGATGGCTGTATTGTTTGATGAATGAACTTCAACATAGCTTTTAATACCATGATTTTGCATTAAAATACTTAAAATACGAGAAAAGTAATGGGTCTTTTCATTAGTTAAAGCTAATTCAACGTATTGATAAATTTCATTGGCCTTTTGTTGGTACTTTGAAATAACAGCTAAAGATGTATTCGTGTACTTTTGAGCATAATGCGCTGATAAATAAAGAACATTTGCTTTACGAATATCTTGTGCTGCCCAAGTATGGTTTGGGTATTCTAAGGCATCAGGCGTATGTAAATAAGGTTGCTCAAATTCACTCATCCAATTGGCAAAGTGTAACAGTAGTGCTTGTGTATAATAAAATGATTCGTCAAATTGATTGAGCTGTTCTTTTATTTCTAAGTAACGGGTAACTGCTTGTAGAAATACAGTATAGAACCAGCATTCTTCAATATTATTTAAATGCCTATCATTTAAGTTTTCTGTAGGTGATGCCGTCTGCTTTATAATTAAACTGGCTTGATCTAAGTATGATTGTTTGTTTGATACTTGATAAGCATCTATTAATGCAACAATGTAGTTTCCTGTACCGCGATCAAGTGGGTATTTATTTGTAATGACATTTTTTACACCAGGGTATTCTTTATTTTTTATTTTTAATAATGTATCGAAAAATGAGCCATTGCCTTCATACACATAAGTGATCCATTGTGCTAAATTTAATACGGTATCTTTAGAGCTTTGATTACCTGTTAATAAATAATGAAGCGCTAACCCTGTGGTATAACAATGCTGGCCACCCGGGCCACCACCACCTGCATGATCTTGGTAAGCATCAGCTTTTTGATATTTAGAATAGGTACGGTGTGTTGCTGTTTCGGCAGGTAAGTAATGATCTGTATGCCAAAACAAGCCTTGATTATATTCAACTTTGTCTTGGTGAGTATGATAAATATCAATATCTTTAATGTGTTGAGATAAGTCTTCAGCTAACTGTCGCCATTGATCATTGTTTGTTAATAAATACTGACGTAAAAAACCATATAATGGATCATACTGATTATTATAGTGAGATATTAATATAGAATTTTTAGTGTGTTCGTTAGTGTTGTCATCTTTATATTCAAGCGTTTCATGATCAGCGTATATATCACCAAAATTACGCCAGCCAAATTCATCTATTTGTTCTCTTTTTTCGAAGAAATTATTTTTATGTGTTAAACCTAGTTGAATTAATGCATCAATAGCGTCATTACCCTTACTACTTTCATTTATGGCAAAAAAAGGTAATGTATTGGTTGATGCTAAATATTTAGGCGAAATATTAATATTTAAAGGCGACTTTATTGCTTCAAGCGATGCATTATCAAGCGCAATATAAAAGGTGTGTGTTTTTTGCTCGCCGGGTTGCAATTCATGAGCTTGGTTATGTTGACTAGGAAAAAGTCCTAAAACCACATTATTATTTACACGTTCAATACTTTTAGGGAAGTTTTGCCAAAAATCTTTTAAGTGAATATAAAATGTTTTGTCTTTTGAATATTCAATATTGTCATCACTACCAGATAATAAGGAAACTGATGGCGAAGCACGTAAGCCTTCTGAAATAATTGAGCTTTTTTCAGTAAATTGATAGCCTTGAAAAGCTAATGTGTTTTTTCTATTCGCATTGACATGATTGTCACATTGCCAATTTTGACCGCCACTACTTGCTTGAAATAAAGAACTTTCGTTATTGAATGCTAGCCAACTCTTTTGATTATTCAGTTGCACCTTAGCATTGGTATGCTTAAAAATAACATTGCAGGCATTAAAAAGTACTGAGTTTTCATTACCTAGATCCCATTTTCCTCCCATGCCTACCATAGGTTTTTCATTTCTTAATACAAAATCAATTTTTACGGTATTAAGTTGATAACAAAAGGTAAAGGTAGCATCAAACGATAGTGACTTATCTTCTGTACTATTGCCAAAATAGCCGTTAAATAATAGTGTTTTCGTTAATTTTTTTTCAGGTGTAATATATTCAATATTAGAGACTTGAATGGGTAGTTCTTCATTATTCTTATCTAATAAATTAATTGACCATGGTAAACACTGAAAACCTAATGTTGTTTTGTTTAAGGTGTAAGTATGTTTTGTACAGGCAATATCAATTGTATTTTCTTGTTTTATCTTGGTGACTTGTTGAATTAATTGCGTTTTAATTGGCGTTTTTTGTTCGATAAGGCAATACTTGGTAATATTTTGATGTGAAATAAATTCACATAATAACCACTTTATTGAGCCGTCAGGCCATAAGGCTAATGTGGTGAAGTCAGCTTGGAATACTTGTTGTTCTGTTATTGTGTTTTTTTCATTGATTAGTTCTTTATTATCAACTTGAATACAAAGCATTTTAGTTGAAAATAAGGATGATTTAGCAAAAGGAATTGAAACGTTAACTACTTGATTTTCTAGGTGAACAACAGATTGACTGTTTATGGTAAATGGAACTTCCAACATTATAAAAAAAACAATACACTATGATTATATATATAAATAGTGCGGCTTATGGGTGTTATTTGTCAATGAATATATTTATTAATCAGCGACTAAATAAGGCACGCAGGGAAACATTATAAATGGGAACGTATGCACTCTGATATATTTGTTACGCTAAACGCTTATCAGCAATCAGATTTATCTTTTGTGGAGTCTGAATGGCTTGCTTTAGAAAAGAAAAGTAATAGCACCTTTTTTTTAACATGGGCGTGGGTCGGCCCATGGTTAATTCAGCTTTGCAATAAACAGCAATCGTTTTACCTTTTATGCGCTAAAAAAGAAGAAGAAATTGTTGGCTTGTCGATTATTGTAAAAAAAAATCGTAAAGTCCTCGGCTTGTTTAATATTCAACAATGGTGGTTGAATCGTTCTGGTGATGAACTATTAGATCAGTGCTGGATTGAAGAAAATAACTTTTTAATGGCCGCTAACAATGAAGCGGATATTCAACAAGCAATGTTACGCTATATTCAAAACAGCGATACTTGGACAGAATTCATCATTGGTATGTCTGATCAATCAACTATAGATTGTTTTTCTTCATTGTCTGTTGATTCTTATATATTGCATGATGATAAAGGTTATAAGCTTACTTATCAAAATATTAAAAATAGTGAACAATATACACAAAGTGTATTGTCTCGAAATACTCGGCAAAAATTAAAACAATCAGAAAAGTTATTATCAAAAGATGGAACATTAACGATTAAATCGTTATCAACTTCAGAAGACAAACTCAAGCATATTGATGTTATTGCAAGCTTACATATTAAACGATGGGAAGATACACTAACGCCAAGTGGTTTTACCAATAATGATTTCAAGCGTATTTTTACTAAGGTTATACAAAGTGAAGATGTTGAAATTTTGTACTTAGTACAAAAAGAAAAGAGCTTAGGGTATTTAATATTTTTTCTTTATGGTGATAAGGTATCTTTTTATTTATCAGCTTTAACATCAAATAGTGATAATAAAATTAAGTTAGGTATGTTATTTCATCAAAAAGCGATGATGTATTACTTGGGTTTAGGTTTTACTGAATATGATTTTTTAGCTGGCGATGCCCGTTATAAAAAATCATTAACTAATAATTTTTATTGCCAACAGATAGTTTGTTTTTACCGTCAAAAATTTATACTAATTACTGAAAAGTGGTTAAAAAAGCTAAAGAATAAAATAAAATCTTTTCTACAATAGTTGCCAATATACTCAAACGGTAATGAAAGTTTTTTAGATGTAAAACACATAATGTACTGGAGTGCGGTTAACAATCTCTAGATAAAAGATAACTTAATAAGGATGCTATTAATGACTCAGGTTAATAAGTTACTAAAGGTTTTAGTAACCACTTCAATGGTACTTGGAAGTTATGCATGTACAGATACTAAAACGATTGAAGAGTATCAAGCACAAGCACAATCATTTATTCAAAATAATGATCCAAAAAGTGCGATAATAGCATTGAAAAATGCTAATGCATTAGATCCAAGTAATGCTTCTTTGCGTTTTGAATTAGGGGTGTTGTATCTAGAGCAGGGTGATTATTTAAGTGCTGAAAAAGAATTAGAAAGATCTCAATCATTAGGTTTTGATAGCGCCCAAGTATTACCTGAACTTGTTGAAGTTAAATATAAACTAACAAAGTTTGAGGATGTTTATACGCTGATTGAAAACTCATCGATATTATCTGATAGTGCACAAATTAAAGTATTAACTTTTGCCGGGCTATCGGCTTTAGCTCAGCAAGAGCGCTCTAAAGCTGTCGATTATATTGATCAAGCTAATTCTGTGACTGGTGAATCTACTTACGGACAAATTGGTAAAGCTTATCTAGCGACATCAGAAAAAGAGATTGAAGAGGCATTAATTCTTGTTAATAGTTTAATTGCTTATGCACCAAAGATCACAGAAAGCTATTTATTAAAAGGCTATTTATTACAAAGTACTAAGTCTTATATTGAAGCAGCCGAAGCATTTGAAAAGTATGCTCAATTACGCCCAAGAGAACTACAAGTACAGTTTTTTATTGCTCAAAATTATATCAGCGCTCAATTAATTGATAAAGCTGAACCAATTGTTAATGCATTAGTCAAGCAATTAGATAACCATTCGTTAGCCAATCAAATGAAAGCTCAAATATCTTTTCAACAAAAAGATTATGAACAAGCAAAGCGTTATGGTGAAAAGGCTTATCAACTTAATAGAAACTTGTCTGTATCAGCTGTTATTGCCGGTATGAGTGCGTATTATTTAGAAGATTACCAACAAGCTTATAATCTATTAATTAAAGTAGATAACTTAACAACGACACAGCAAAGTATTAATAAAGTATTAATAGAATTACAACTTCGTCTTGGTTATGAAAATGAAGCTCTTCAGAGCTTGAATACATTAATTGATAACGGGTATGCAGATACGGCATTACTTACTGCAGCTAGCAGTAAATTGTTAAACACAGGCAACAAGACTGCTGCTCGAGAGTTATTACAAGAATCTATTAAATTAAATACTGATAATGTAGAACAAGTAATCAATCAAGGTATTTTAAAGTTAAAACTTGATGATTTAAGTGGTATTGAAACACTTGAAAAAGCATTAGAGCTTGATCCAACATCGATTAAGGCTGAATCAAGTTTAGCTTTAGGGTATTTAAATAATAAGCAGTATGACGAAGCTACTGCTATAGCCCAAAAATGGCAAGGTGAGAAGGATAAAGAAATACAAGGTCTATTATTAGAAGCGGAAGTTGCTCATAAAAGAAAACAAATAGTAAGTGCTAAGTCTTTGTTAAATAAAGTACTTGAAAAAGACGATAAAAATATTTCAGCATTGTTTCGTTTAGGAGTTTATAACCACCAAGCAGAAGATTATGCCAATGCATTTTCATTTTACCAGAAAGTAATTAACATTGATCCTCTGCATGTTAATGCAACTAAAGGTATTATTACACTTTCTTATAAAGATACGAATCTTGCTGATAAAGCACTTACACTTTATCAAGACAAAAGTAATGAACTCCCAGAAAATGATGTTTTAAAGTTAAATCTAGCATATTTGCATATTACAAAAAATCAAACAGACAAAGCTCTAGAGTTACTTTTAGCGCTTAAAAAGTCAGTATCTAATGGCAATGCTGAAGTTGATTTAGTTATTGGTGATGTATATGCACTAAAAGAAGAATGGCAACAATCACTTAAGTTTTATAGCTCAGTAACTGAGAAAAAGCCAAATAGCTTAATTGCAGCAACTAAATTATATGAAAATTATTTAAAGGTTGGCGATTTAAAGCGTGCATTGATAGAAGTTGAGCGTATTTCACTGGTCTATCCTAATAGCCTTGGTTTACTCTTAACGAAAGTTAGTTTTCAGTCATTATTAAATATAAAACCTAGAGCTAGCGATATAGAGTTATTACAAAACAATCCGAATAGTAGTGAGCATTGGGTGCTTAATAGAGCTTTAGGTAACCAAGCATTTTCTAATGGAGATAATACGTTAGCAAAAACACTGTTTGAAAAAGCGTATAATGTAGAACCTTCCAGTGTTAATGTCATCGCTTTATCAAAAGCGATAGGAAGATCTGAAAGCATTAATAGTACTATTCGCGTACTGAATGAGCATCGCTCAGCTGTTAATGCAAAAGACATACGTGTAAATGCTATGCTAGCGAATGCATATTTACAGATAAAAGATTTAAAAAGTGCAGAGTCAACTTACCTTGATATTCTTCAACAAACGCAAGATAGTGTTTTAGTGTTAAATAACTTGTCATATATTTATCATGAGTTTAACAATAAAGACAAGGCATTAAATTATGCAGAACTAGCTATAGCGAAAGCACCAAATGTCATTGCTGTAATAGATACGTATGTTCAAGCCTTATTATTGAACCAACAACCTGCATTAGCGATTAAACAGTCAGATAAAATTTTAGCTATATCACCAGGTAATGTTGATGCATTACTTCATAAGGCTAAAGCTTATATTCAACAGAATAATAAAGAACAAGCAATGATCATATTGAATGGAATCGATAGTGATACGCTTGAAATTGAAGAAAAAGTTAAAAAATTAGTCAATAGTATTAATTAATTTCAATGTCTTTTTATGTACTCAATGTATTGTCAGTATACTTTACAGTCTTAAATTGATAGTTGTTTTTTTTATATGTAATGCTATGTTTTTTAATGATTTATCTGTATTGGCATTATGTATGCATTGTATGGACAAGTATACGAAATGAAATTTAATTATTGCCCACAGTGGTAAATGGAGTATTTATGTTAAACTTGAAAAAAATATTTGCAGCAGCAACTTTAACTGTGGCTGCAATGGCGTCAGCTAATGCATTTGAAGTATCTTTAGATAACTTTCAATACGAGCCAAACGTTAGTATTGCTGTTGATGGTGATACTAACAGTATCTTATCTTTAATTGATCCTACAATTACAACGCCTCTTTTAGAAGCTACAGCAACAGCACAAACAATTAACCCATTAATCGCTGCAGATGTTGATTTTACATTAACATTGATTAGTGATGAAAATGGCGGTGAAACTGATTTTTCTGATTTACTTAGTATTTCTAGTGTAGCTGCTGGAGCAGGCTCTTTGACCTTTAGTGAATCTGCTGGTGTTCAAGCTGAATTAGAAGTAGTTTATAGTGGTACTAATAACGCAGCGTTAGATGCTTCGCCTTTCACTGCTTTTTACTTTGATCTTTCTGAAGATTCAGGTGATGAAGGTTTTCAGTTAGCTTTAGAGTTTTTAGACACTGACGGTAACTCAGAAGTACTTAAAGTTCTTGCAAATGAATTAAATGTAGTTGATGAGCGTGTGACAGTGCCTTACACTGAAATTTCAGATTTAGTTAACCTTACATCTTTAGCTTCAATATCAGCAACAATTTCATCACCAGGTGTATTTGCTGACTTAATCTTAGTTGACCTTGGTTTTATTAACGTTCCAGAGCCTACTACTTTAGCTATTTTTGGTTTAGCTCTTTTAGGTTTTGGTGTACGTCGCCGTAATGCATAATTATTAAATAATTATTCTTTATGAAAAGCTCCATTTAATGGAGCTTTTTTTATGTCTGAAGATTAATTATCACACAGTTATTGATTGTTAGTTATTCGTTTTTATGTGTCAGGTATTTTTACATAAATGAAAAATCATTTTATTTAGAAATACTCAACTGTATGTTATTTAACCGTTTTTTGTGTTTGGCATTTTTAATGCACGATTTGTATGCTTATTGCTCAAACATAAAAGCCTGAAAAGGATAACGGAGATTATATGTTGAATGTAAAAAATGTAATTACAGCTGTATTATCATCGATAGTAATACTTTCTGTAAATGCAAATGAAATAGTGCTTGATAGTTTTGATTATGATCCAAATATCAGTATTGCTGTTGATGGAGATACAGATAGTGTATTAAATTTGTTAAGCCCTCCTGTTGTGACGCCATTAGATGTTGCTACGGCTTCTACACAAACGACTAACTCACTCATTGCTGCTAACGTAGATTATACATTATCGTTGGTTAGTGATAGCGATGATGTTGGTGATAATTTAAGTATTTCTTCAGCGAATTCGGGAGGTGGTACACTTGTTTACAGTGAATCAGCCGGAATTCAATCAACATTAGAGCTGTCCTATTCTGGGGTTGGCGGTACATTATTAAATATATCTAACTTTACTGGTTTTTATCTTGATGTTGTATCTGGCGTAGAAGGTTTTTCACTTGATTTGGCTTTTACAGATATTAATACCAGTGAAGGTAGTATTTTTGTTGACGGTAATTCGCAAGATTTATCAGGAGATAGAATTGTTATAGACTTTACAGAACTTGAGGATGTTGTTGATTTGAGCGTTCTGACGTCTGTATCTGCAACAATATCATCGCCAGGGCTTTTTGCAGATTTAATTATTACTGAAATTGGCTTAGTGAATGTTTCTGAACCTACGACATTAGCCATTTTTGCATTGATTTTATTAGGGTTTGGTGTTCACAGACGTAATGTCTAAATGTAAATAAAAGCAATAAACATATATGAAAGCCCGGATAGCTGTAGAGGGCTTTTAATATTTTGATAAACTTGGTTTATTAAACATAATAAAAAATATTCATTGTTATGGTAATAGCAACTCTGACAATGGTTTTCTTATAGATCTTGAACTTGCCACTGATGAACGTCCATAACGTGCCATATAAACACTATTGAATGTGTTTTTTTCTCCAATAAAATACTTTAATTTGTCATCCATTTTTTTTACATTTTTCATTGCTTTGGTATTTTGACTAAATTGTATATTCTTTCGAACCATTTCTGCGAACATTATAGGTGTGTATTCAGGCTGAAAGCCTAAGCCTAATTTTTCAAATGTTAGCCATAAACGCATAACGACTTGTCCACTTTCGACAAATTCTTCAAGTGTTTCAATCGGTTTATTGTAAGTTAGTAAGAAGTGACCACTACAACGGATTGATGTACAAAAATCCATTAAAAATTTAGCCCAGACAGTACCAGCTAAATATTTTTCTATGAAGTGGAAACGTGACCAGTCAGCTAATGCCCATTTAGTTAATGCAGTTGTAATTGGATCAATTCCTAACGATTTTGGAGGAATTTTTGTTGCACTAAACTGCTCATTACCTTTATGCCAATCTATAACTTTTGAATGAACACGGTAACCTTCTTCCATGATATAGCGAGTAGTGGAGTTACCATATAATAATTTTCCTATTTTGAATTTTTGAGACGTTTTTTCAAAAAAATGTATAGAAAATTCGTTAGGTATACAGGTTAATAGTTCATTTTTTTCTATTAGTGTAAGCGTTTTTAACCCCATAGGTTTACGCTGAACAGAACGGCTTTTAATTGATGTAAATAATGCGCTTTTATTTTTGGTTGTGGGGATTAGTTGCGCATTAAAAATAATTGTTTGCTCGGCACTTTGAGTTAGCTTTGTATATTGAACTTCATAACCGAGCTCTAGCGCTGTAATGTTTAATGTTTCAAATAAAAAGCCAAGGCTCAGCCAAGTTACATGACCATTGATATCGTAAACCATCCAGTCAGACTGATCTTTACAATGAATTTCGAAACTCGTTTCTGTAAGTAGCTTAAATCGCCATGGTTGGATATTATCAGGGCTTGGACACCAACGAGCTTCTTCTAAGATTTTTAGAACTAAATTATGTGGGTTTGATGAACTATTGTTTTTCATAGCTAAAAACCAAAGAATATACGTTTATTTATCATTTTTTAACACTACTCTTTTGGCAACATAAAACATAATTCGTTGTATAGGGTTTCTATTGCCCCAAGGACGCCATGTTTTCACCATTTTATTTTTATATGCGTCAAAATGAATACCGCTAGGAGCTGTGATTAATTTACCCCTACCTAATAATATTTTTAATACATAAGATGCAGCAGCTCCTCCACAGAGTTTGACTCCCATAGGTAATGAAGGCGCTTTTTGAGCAATAAAATCACTAGTAGAAGGGTCAACTAAATAACTTCTTTGCATTAATGATGGGCTTAAACCAATTAAAAACTTTACTAATTGTTCGTTTTCAGTTTTGCAATCTTCAAAACGAAAATATTCTTCATAATTCATACTGTCAGGTGTAAAGCATAATAAAGCTACCCCCATACCTATTGGAGCAGCAGTCACTACCGGAATATTTTTTTCATAACATTTCTTATACACTAGTTTTCTTGCTTTTAATGCAAAATAATCGAGGCTGTCAATGTATACATCGACATCAGTTAGAAATTCATCAATATTGCTTTCGTTAATACCTTCTGGAAAACTATTAACTTGTGCTTCAGGGTTGATGTCATAAATTACTTTTTCCATTACTTCAACTTTAGGTTGATTAATGGTCGACATAAAAGCACCAGCTTGACGGTTAAAATTATGTACTTCATATTCGTCAAAGTCTGATATTTGAAATTGACAAATACCTAATCGAGCTAACGTTACTATATGTTCACTGCCAACACCGCCCGCGCCAGCAGTTGCTATTCGTTTTGTTTTAAGCGACAACTGTTCATCTTCTGTTAGCCACCCAATGTTACGAGAAAAAGCATTTAAGTAATTAAACATTCAAAGTCCTTATGATTAGTCTAAAGCTGTTCATGTTCAAGCTGCTTAGCAACTTCTTTTTCTATTTCAACAAATAAACTTTTAAAGCCGTGAGTTAAACTGCTGTGAAATATTTCGGCATTAATATAGTAAGGCGCTCTTTTACCGTGGTATTCAATAGGTTCACCAATCTGAATAAACTTAATGCCAACAAATTTCATACTACGTGCTAATTTTGGTTCCATCATAACGTAAGCGTGCTTCATACCAGACTTTAATGCCATGCTTGCACTGGTCATATATAAGCCAATGGCAATAAATGGAAAACAGCGCAATTCAGTTTCAGAATAAACATTTTCACTTATAACACCTGTTGCTGAACCTTTAAATTTATCATCTTTACGGCGACGAAATTCAGGTTTAACCGCTAAGCGTGAAATTTCACAAATTTCTTCTCGTTTAAAGAGTGCAGGATCAAACTCATCATGTTGAATCGAATCTTTACAATAATGTTCGATAGGCAGAAGTTCTTCAGGTGAAGATGAGGTCACTAAGCGAACACAACTAGTGTATTGGTCAGAGGGAATATGTTTGATTAGTGAAAATATTGAATGTTTGTCGAAACTGTCTTTTTCAAGTTTATCATTTGTACAAGGCAGGAAGCTTAACTCATCACAATATACTTGGTGACGAATTTTATGAACTTCAGTGAGCATTGCTTCAGTGTTTGCTATTTTAGGCTGTAAGAAGGTAATGAAATGTTCAGCTATATTGTTTGCATCTTTGTTTACTTTTACAGATACAATTTTTTTAGTGACATCACCGATGATAGGTGTATTTAATAGTTTTTTCCTCCAACTCATTATTACCTCTACACATGCTATGGTTATTATGTGGAATTCAGTCAAAAGGTTGGTTAGTTCCCGTATTCCTAACAATAGAGTATAGTACTAAATTAAATATTCGCGCATAACTAAAATTATAGATAGAATGTGAGCACGTAAGTTTATGATTAAACATACTAAATTTCTAGTTGTGATTTTGAAGATGAGAGAGTTACATTGAAAATATATCGTTATTTTTTATTCATGGGTCTTATACTCATTCATGTTAATAACTCATACGCGTTACCATTAATTCAAGTTATTAAAGAGGTTAAACCTTCAGTTGTGGGTATTGGCACTTATACGCCTATAGCTCAACCTAAAAGTAAGTTAGCAGGTACAGGCTTTGCTGTTGCAAATGGGCAATATATTATTACTAATGATCATGTATTACCTGTAACGCTCAATGAGGAAATTAATGAACGAATCATTGTTTTTGTGGGCAGTGGTCAGCAGGTAACATTACGGGATGCGACAGTAATTGATCGCAGTAAAGATCATGATTTAGCATTATTAAAAATTTCTGGTGATAAATTAGCTGCTATGAGGTTAGCAGAAAAATCGTTTATTGATGAAGGAACATCCATTGCGTTTACTGGTTTTCCTATCGGTGCTGTTTTGGGGATATACCCGGTAACACACCAAGGTATTGTTTCTGCGGTAACACCTATTATTATACCTGTTGATGATTCTAAAAGTATAAGTATTAAAATGTTAAAACGTTTAAGAGATCCGTATATGGTCTACCAGTTAGATGCAGTTGCTTATCCAGGAAACAGTGGCAGTGCTTTATATAGAGCAAATACCGGAGAGGTTGTTGGTGTGATTAATAAGGTATTTGTACAAAGCACTAAAGAAGCTGTGATATCGGCTCCAAGTGGCATCACTTACGCTATTCCTGTTAAGTATGTGCATGAGCTATTAGAAAAGAATAATATTAAATAAACTCAGTATGATTTAATGTAGTTGAGCTAATAATTTTTGTTTATTTGTAAATTTTATCGCTGTTGATATTTTAATCAAGGTGATGTTTTCGTTAGATAACTTTGGTATTAATTTATTTAAGGTGTTAATCGTTTCTGGGTGGGGGTGAGCAATACCTACTGCAACTTGTCCTTTTTGAGCATTTTTATGCGCTAATGATATTAATGTTGAAAATTGCTTAGTGATACTTTCTTCTGTTAATACATTATCTAAAAATACATGTCTTCTTAGGTTTGGCACTTGATGTTGATCAGCTGTTTTTCTGCCAACGCTTAATGTCGTAGTCATACTGTCTAAAAACATCATGTTATGATTTTTTAGTATGCGCATTGTCCATACCATAGGAAAGTCTAATTGCGTTAATTTACTGCCCATATGATTATTAATACCAACAGCAAATGGAATTTCTTTGAATGCACTTTCAAGTTGATGAATAAAATCTTGTTCTTGCATATCACTTGTTAAAGCCCCAGGCCCTAATGCTTTACCAATACTCGATTCCATTGGAATATGAAGTAAAACGTCACGGTTAGTTTCATGCGCTTTTAACGCAAGTCTTTTACCATAGGGAGTGTGAGGTAATACAGCATAAGTAATATTGCCTGGTATATTCAATGCTTGTTCATCTGTTTTCCTATAACCAATATCGTCAATGACGATGACTATTTTGCTTTCGGCGGCATAGATTGTACCAAAAGGAATTAAAAGGCATGTGAGAAGGGTGATTAGCAGGGTTAATCGTTTATTTAAATATGCTACTAAGTGATATTTCATGTTGTTATTTTATTATTATTAATTGTGATTACTTGAATAATTACGAACCTAATGTCGATAATTAATGAACTATTACTTACTTAATTTACACCATGTTTTTGCATTGACTGCTTGACCTTTATAACGTACTTCAAAATATAGTGCTGATTGGCTTTGTCCACCACTTTGGCCAACCAATGCTATGGCTTCACCAGCTTTAACTTTATCACCTACTGACTTTAACAATGTTTGATTATGACCATATAGGCTCATATAGCCTTTACCGTGATCAATAACAGTGACTAACCCATAGCCTTTTAACCAATCTGAAAAAAGTACTTTACCATCATAAATACTATTGACTTGATGACCAAGGGGCGCTGAAATTACTGTACCTTTCCATGTTAAATACCCTTGTTTCTTTGAACCAAAAGAATGACGAATTCGTCCTTTAACTGGCCAAGATAATTTACCTTTTACTTTCGATAAACCATCAAGCTTTACTGTTGCTTTTGCTCGTTTAGCTTGTTCAGCTAATTTTTGTATTTCAACTTTTAGGTTTTCTTCTTCATCGATTAATTTGGCTAAACGTTTTTTGGTAGATGAAAGCTGACTATTCAATTTTTTAATTGTATCGGTACGTGCCAACTTAGCTTGTTTTAAGTTATTTTGCTGAATGACCTGTTGAGATTGTAATTTTCTTAGTTCTTCTGATTTTTCTTGTTGTTCGGTTACGACAATCGTTAAATTTTTTATTGTTTGTTGAAAGTTATCAATTTCATTAATGCGTGCTTTATTAAGGTATTGATAATAAGTGATATTACGTTGAACCTCACTGGGCTTATCTTGATTTAATAGCAGTTTTAAGTAGTCATTATTACCAGAGGTATATGCACTTTGTATTTGCTTTGCTAATAATATTTCTTGCTGTTTTTGTTGACGAGTCAATTGCTGTTTTGTTTTCGACAGCTCAATTAATTTTTGTTGAATGGAATGTAATTGTATTTTTGTGTTATTTAATGCTTTTGCAACAATTGAAATAGCAATATCGTCTTGTTTGAGTTTTTGTTCAATATGTTTGGTTTTTTGATTAACTTCACTAAGTGTTTGTTGGTGGGTAAATATTTCATTTTTTAAGGTTGAAAGTTTATTTGAGGTATTATTTTCAGCTGAAAATAAAGTAGTACTTACTATGCAGCAAAAGCTACATAGTAAGTGTATAGATATGCTAGATATCGTTTTAGGAATTAGCATTACTAGTGAATAACTAAAGCGAGGTGCTTAAGTTAAATTCACTAGGTTAGTTCCTGTCATTTCTTCAGGCTGTTCCATACCAATTAAATTTAATATAGTTGGTGCTAAATCGCTTAATGCACCTGATTGGGCCATTGTTGCATTTCTACCGACATAAATTAATGGTACTGGCTCACATGTATGCGCGGTATGTGCTTGACCTGATTCAGGATCAACCATTTGCTCAGCGTTACCGTGATCAGCTGTAATTAAGCATTCACCACCTACTTTTTCAATTGCATTTACAACACGTTCAATTGCATTATCAACCGCTTCACATGCTTTAACTGCAGCATCAAAATCACCAGTATGACCTACCATGTCGCCATTCGGGTAGTTACAAATAATTACGTCATGCTCACCAGATTCAATAGCGCCAACTAATTTATCGGTTAGTAAAATTGAATTCATTTCTGGCTGTAAGTCGTAAGTAGCAACTTGTGGAGAAGGGATTAATATGCGTTGTTCACCTTTAAATTCGTCTTCACGACCACCGCTAAAGAAAAATGTTACATGAGCATATTTTTCTGTTTCTGAAATACGTAATTGTGTTTTGTTATGCTTTTCTAACCACTCACCTAATACGTTATTTAATTCAGCTGGTGGGTAAGCACATGATGCATCAATATCAGCTGCGTATTGTGTTAACATGACGAAATCACATAACTTAGGAGAACGCGCTTTTACAAAGCCTTCAAAGTTTTGTTCTGTAAATACACGGGTAAATTGACGAGCACGATCAGCACGGAAATTCATAAATACCATTGAATCACCGTCTTCAACTGTAATTACATCACCATTTGCATCGGTAATCGCTGTAGCTGAACAAAACTCATCATTTTCATCACGAGCATAAGCTGCTTCTAAAGCCTCACTTGCCGAAGTTGATTGGAACTTGCCTTTACCATCAACAATAACGTTGTAAGATTCTTCAACACGTTCCCAGCGTTGATCTCTATCCATAGCAAAGTAGCGACCAATAATTGATGCAACTTGACCACAGCCAATTTCAGCAAACTTTTCTTCAGCTTTTTTAATCGGTAACTCAGCGCTTTTAGGTGGTGTATCACGGCCATCTAAAAAGGCGTGTAAATAGATTTTTTCTGCACCACGATTTTTGGCTAATTCAATCATGGCAATAATATGATCTTCATGACTATGAACACCGCCAGGTGATAATAAACCACAAATATGAACCGCTTTATTGTTTTTTACAGCTTTATCAACCGCTTCACATAATGCTGGGGTATCTTTAAATTCATCATCAGAAATTGCTTTTGTGATACGTGTAAAGTCTTGATATACAATACGACCAGCACCTAAGTTTACATGACCAACTTCTGAGTTGCCCATTTGTCCGTCAGGTAAACCAACATCCATGCCTGATGTACCTATTAACATGTTTGGCTTATTTTTCATTAAGTCATCAATAACAGGTGTTTTTGCATGAAAAATTGCATTTGATTCAGTGTTTTGTCGGTAGCCCCAACCATCTAATATGATCAACACCGTAGGTTTTTTATTTGGCATGCCTGTTTCCTATAAATTACGTCATGAATTCCTACTTTATTCTGCCATATTTTCATGATTAATTACACTAGAGAAATTTAGGAAGCGTTGATTAATATCTCGACTTTTATACAGCTCTTTAATAATACAATGCGTTACTTTAATGGTGAATGATTTTACGTACATTGCTTTCTTATTAAAGTTTTGGTTTATAAAGCTGTTTTTTAAAACTATTTTACTCTGTATACTGTAGCCAATTTTTTTGTATTGTAGTTGGTTTATTTATGGAACAATTTATTACTTTTCTTGGCAATAATGCATTGCTAAGTGCTGCTTGGCTTATTTTAGTTATTTTTATTGTTGTAGCTTCAGTTAAAATTCGCTTATCACCTTTTAAGCAATTATCGCCTCAAGAACTTACTTTTTTAGTGAATCGTGAAAATGGTTTAGTGGTTGATATACGCCCTGAAAAAGACTTTAAAAAAGAGCATATTGTTGATGCGATTCATTTTTCAAATGAAAAAATCACAGCAAAAGAAACTGTAGGTCTTGAAAAATATAAAGATAGACCCATCATTATTACATGTGCATCAGGTTTGAACTCTCCTAAAGCGGCGAGTACTTTATTGAATGCAGGTTTTACTCAAATACATACACTTAAAGGCGGTATTAGTGCGTGGTCAGCTGCGAGTTTACCATTAGCAAAAAAATAACTTAATTTAAGTTTTAAGCGAGATTATTATGGCGAAAGTTGAAATATATACAAAAGGGTACTGCCCATACTGTCACCGAGCAAAAGCATTATTGGATGACAAAAACATTAGTTATACAGAACATAAAATTGATCAACAGCCAGAATTACGCGAAGAAATGATCAAGCGTAGTAAAGGTGGGACAACCGTACCTCAAATTTTTATTCATGATCAGCCTATTGGTGGTTGTGATGATTTATTTGCATTAAATTCTGCAAATAAGTTAAACGCTTTATTTAATTCATAATATAAAATTATTAGTTTATTTAGGTAGGCTAATAGGAAAAGGAAAGAACAATGTCTGACGAAGTTCAACAACCAAAAGAACCAAAATTTGCTATTCAGCGTGTATTTATGAAGGATGTTTCTTTTGAAACACCTAACTCTCCAGCTATTTTTCAAAAAGAGTGGAAACCTGAAGTTCAATTAGATTTAGATACTAAGTCTGGAAAAATTGGCGGTGATACTTATGAAGTGGTTTTAGCGTTAACTGTTACTGTTAAAATTGAAGGTGAAGTAGCTTTTTTAGCTGAAGTTGAACAAGCCGGCATTTTTACGATTGCTAATATGCCAGAAGCACAATTAGCGCATACGATTGGTGCTTTTTGTCCTAGTACATTATTCCCTTATGCACGTGAATCAATTGCTAGCTTAGTGAGCCGTGGTTCATTTCCTCAATTAAATTTAGCTCCAGTTAATTTTGATGCATTATTTTCATCTTATATGAAGCAACGTGCTGAAGATCAAGGCATTCCTGCGACAGAAGAGCAACACTAATGCCTTTGGCTGAAATATCGGTAATTGGTGCAGGCTCTTATGGTACTGCACTGGCGTTTTGTTTAGCACGAAATAACCATAATACTTTATTATGGGGGCGAGACGCTGACCATATTTCAGCAATGAAGGCATCTTCTTCAAATGAGAAATACCTACCGGGTTTTACTTTTCCTTCGTCGTTAAGTTTAAGTGATAACTTAATTGAAACATTGACAAGTAGTGACAATATTTTATTGGTAGTACCTAGTCATGCATTTGCTGATACGTTAACTGCAATTAAACCGCACTTAACTTCTTCATCTCGTATTGCTTGGGCGACAAAAGGCTTAGATACTAAAACGGGTAGATTATTGCAAGATGTAGCGCGTGATATTCTAGGTGATGATATTTCACTAGCTGTTTTGTCAGGGCCTACTTTTGCAAAAGAAATGGTTGCAGGCATGCCAACGGCTATTTCTGTTGCATCAACCGATGATGTTTTTGCTGAATATTTAATGGGCTTATTACATTGTGAAAAACGTTTTCGCGTGTACCGTAATACTGACTTCATTGGCTTGCAATTAGGTGGTGCTGTAAAAAATGTTATTGCAATTGCTGCAGGCATGGCTGACGGAATTGGCTTTGGTGCAAATGCTCGAACAGCTTTAATTACTCGTGGTTTAGTGGAAATGACACGTTTAGGTAAGCACTTAGGTGCAGATCCTCAAACGTTTATGGGTATGGCTGGTTTAGGTGATTTAGTTTTAACCTGTACCGATAATCAATCACGTAACCGACGTTTTGGTTTAGCCTTAGGTAAGGGGCTAAATGCTGAACAAGCAATGACTGAAATTGGACAAGTGGTTGAGGGCTACCGTAATACACAAGAGGTTCGGATGTTAGCGAATCGATTGAATGTTGAAATGCCTATTGTTGAACAAGTATATCAAGTATTGTATCAGCAAAAATCTGCAGCGTTAGCAGCGCAAGACTTACTTGCTAGAACTCCTAAAATAGAATCTTAATATTATGTTTCATATCGCTTTATTTGAACCGCAAATAGCGCCTAATACGGGTAATATTATTCGTTTAGCCGCTAATAATGGCGCTAAATTACATATTATTGAGCCAATGGGGTTTAATTTAGAAGAAAAAGGTTTAAGGCGTGCAGGTCTTGATTATCATGATTTGGCCAACCTAACGATTCATAAAAGCTATGTTGACTTTGCTAGTGCAATGTCAGGTAAAAATATTTATGCGTGTACTACACGCGGTACAAAATATTATACTGATATTACTTTTAATCAGGATGATGTTTTACTTTTTGGTGCTGAAACACATGGTTTAACACCGGATGTACATGCGCTAATACCCGCGGAAAATAAAATATTAATACCAATGACGGCTAATAACCGTAGTTTAAATTTATCAAATTCTGTTGCAATTATTAGTTATGAAGCATGGCGTCAATTAGGTTTCGAAGGCGCACAGTAATTATTTAAACCATGTTAATATGTGGTGTATAGTTTGATTTCGATATTGATCTTCTTCAAAAAGCAATTCATGTTTTGCATTTTCGATAACAATTAAAGAATTTCTTTTCTCATCATTACTTTTCGATAGATGCTCATAAAAAATATTTTGAGCTTTATTATCAATAACACTATCATTGCCTGCTTGCAAAACAAGAATTGAGTGGTTTATTGTTGTTATTTGAGTCAGTATTTTATCGATAATTCGATGGGCTTCTTTTAACCAATGTGTGGTGACACCGCCAAGTTGTATTGCCTGTTCAGTTGCATATAGCACTTTATATATTTCATAACGCACTGGTGAATGAGTTAATGAATTTCCTTTAAAACTTCTTGTTCTATGATCACTTTGACCGAAAAAATATCCTTTTTTATTTACCATTAAACCTTCAACTTTATAGGTTAGGTTAATGATTGTGCGTGCCAAAGAAATAGGGAGTATGCCTGTATTAATAGCAAACATAGGAGCTAAAAATACACTTGAATGAATAAAGTTAGAGTATTTTGCTAAATATAATGCGCTAATTGCTCCCCCCATAGAGTGAGCTAATAAATAGGGCTTTTTTTGGTGACATGAAGGCAATACATAAAGAGAAATGAATAATTGTAGATCGTGTACATAATCATCGAAACTATCGACATATCCTTTGTAGGGGTTAGTTAACAGCCTTTCTGATAAACCTTGTCCACGGTGATCATGAATGAATACATTAAAGCCTTGGTTAAATAAATCAAAAATTGTTTCTTTATACTTTAAATAACTCTCAGAACGACCTTGTACAATAACAATGTTTTTTTGATTGTCACAGTGAGTAAATATGGCGAAGTTAATGCGCTTTGAATCAAGCCCAAGAAAACTAGAGAACTTTCCATTGCTTAACCAAAACTCTTCAATTTCATTGGTATAGTTTTCTACTAATGTTACTTCTGAACTAATACTAATGTTTCCATTCATGCTGTTTTACTATATCCATATCATTGTTCTATCATTGGCAGTGTAATAGCAACTGTTAAACCACCATTTTCGTTATTCTTTGCGATAATTTTACCACTATGAAGCTGAATTGCTTGCATAGCAATAGCTAAGCCTAATCCAGTACCTCCACTTTTCCGATCACGATCATCAGCAACACGATAAAAAGGAGTAAATAATTTTGTTAATAAAGCTTCAGGCACGCCAATACCTTGATCAGAAACACTAATACTAACATGACTATCGATTATTTTGGCACTGATTGTTATTGATGTATCTACAGGAGAGTATTTAATTGCATTATAGATGATATTACTAATGGCGCTATCAATGAGGTTTTGATCCGCTAATACCATTATTTTATCACTAGTGAATGTGTTAATTGTAATATCACTTTGCTCCGCGACATATGAGCAGTCATCTATAATATTATCAATGACTGTTGATAAGTTCATCGGTAACAATTCAACATTTTTAACGGCATTCTCTAATCGAGAAAGAGTGAGTATATCGGCTAACATTTTATCTAAAATATCGACTTCTTTTTCACAGCGGTTAATATGTGGTAATTGCTTTTCAGGTGACTTTTGATACATTTCAATAAGCCCTATAGCCATTTGTAAGCGGGCTAAGGGGGTTCGAAGTTCATGAGATACATCACCTAATAGCCGCTGGTGTGCGTGAAAGTTATTTTCAAGTGTTTCTGCCATTATGTTGAAGCTTAATGCTACAGCACCAAGCTCATCGTGGCGTTTGGTTTCTTTATCGAGCCTGGTTGATAAGTTACCTTGTCCAAAGTTAATTGCTGCTTGTTGTATGGCTATTAAGGGCTTACTAAAGTGTTTTGCAAGTAACCAACAAAGAACAAAGCTAATACCGAAAGCTATAATTATTCTTAACCATAGAGGGAATTGTTCAAGAAAGAAACGTATCTTATGTGACTTATGATTTGCAACAACAAACACTTGATAGTCTTGATTATTGACATTAACTAACCTTGGTCCTGACATTTTAAAGCCTGAAAACTTGATACTAGCAAGGTTTATAAAGTTATTTTCTTCGATATATTGTTTAGCTTGGCTAGATGAAAAGCCTTCAGGTAATAGGATTTCATTCGTTTGAATATTTTTTAAAATTAAATAGTGTTTTGTTTTTTGATAAAATAGATTCTGCTCTTTAACGATATTAATAATATTATTTTTATTATTATTTTTTATAATTAACTTTCGTGCTTCTTTTAATAGTGTTCTGGAATATTTACTAGGTGAGTGAATAGATGAAGAGTCACTTAGCATAACGGTTATGCCATAGGTTAATGTAACTGACGATATTATGATTAACCAAAGGCATAAAAATAATTTAATACTAATGCCATAAAAATAACGCTGTATTATATTAGCCATGAATTATTCTCCTGTTAATAAAACATAACCAGCACCGCGAACTGTTTTCATTTTATCCTCTGGGCTATATTTATTAAGTTTTTTACGAATATTACTAACATGCATATCAATACTTCGATCATATTGCATTAATTTACGTTCTAATACTTTTTCTGATATTTCTTCTTTTTTAACAATATTGCCATTGTTTTTTACCAAATAGGCGAGTATTTGAAATTCAGTACCTGTTAATTCAATTAATTGCTCATGACAAGTGACTTCACGAGTAGCATAATTCATTGTTATCTGATTAATTGTTGTGTGATCTTTAGGTTCATCTTGCTGTTTTATAATATCGACTCTTCGTAGTATTGCGTTGATACGAGCAAGCAACTCACGATGTTTAAATGGTTTTGATAAATAATCATCAGCGCCCAGCTCTAGCCCTAATATCTTATCACTATCATCACCTTTAGCTGTTAGCATTAAAATAGGCGTTTCGTAATGCTCGCCTAACTTTTTTAAGACTGTAAAGCCATCCATTTTTGGCATCATGACGTCAAGTAAAATGAGGTCTATTTCACGCTTATACGCTTCTTCAATTCCGCTTTCACCATTATAACAAGCTGTTACATCAAAGCCTTCACTTGAAAGGTACTCAGTTAATAAACTGACTAATGTATGATCATCATCAATTAATAGTATTTTTTTACTTGTCATTATTTCACCATGGTTCTGATGGTTACGTATTCTATTTTCTTAGTTTAACTCAGATATGTTTTCATTTTAGGTAATATATTACTATTTACACAGCTTTACATTCTATTGACACATCTTTGCATTGCAGTGTTTATACTTTTTACCAGCTGATAAAACAGCGTAACGTAATAACTATTTACTCGAAGGAATTCATTATGTCTAATTCAATACGATTTTTTAAACCTATGGTAACATCAATTGCTGCGTTAGTTTTTGTTAGCTCAAGTCTTTTGACTGCTAGCATACAAGCAAATGAAAGTACTGAGGTTATTAGTGTTGTTAAGAAAGAAAAAGCTAAAAAACATCATAAGGCAGTAAGCTTTAAAAAATATATTAAGCGCTTAAACCTTACTGGAGAGCAAACTCAACAAGTAACTGAAATTCGAAAAAATACTAAAGCTGAATTTGATTTATATAAAAATGATATGAAATCATACAAAGAAGCGAAAAAAGTATTGTTACAAAGCGATACACTTGATGAAACTGCATTGAGTGATTTATACGCACAATATCAACCAACGTTCAGTGCTATTGAGCTAATAAAAACTAAGCGTATGTTTGCAATGAAGCAAATGCTAACGGATGAACAGTTTACAAAATTAAAGAAAATGATGAGTAATAGAGGTAAAAAAGGGAAACATAAAGCGAAGAAATTTGCTTAATTATTACCTATTATTCTTAGTTTTTAAGATAAAAAGAAAATATTTTAGTCATGGAACTATTTATCGGCTGACCATTTTGTTCAGCTGGTAAAAATTTCCATTTTTTCAATGCACTTTTAATCGCGGGTTTAAAGTAGTGTGCTTTGCTTTTATTTTCTATTTGAATATTATTAATGTTACCAAGGGCATCAATAGCAAAATTAACTGTTAGGCTCATTTGAATATTTTTACGTTGAGCTTTAGTTGGGTATTTAGGCTGTATTATTGATAACACTTTAGCCGCTTGATACTTTTCTAAATCAATAGATTGCTTACTTTCCTGATAAACTTTCTTCTGAATAGGACTAGAAAGTTGTTTTTGAATAGATGCTTTTTTAGTTATCTTTTTGGGGTTATTATAAGAAAAGCTTTCTATAGGATCTTTGTATTCATCCGGCTTTTTAAGTTCATCTAAAATTATACTTGATAATGCTTCAGTATCATCTGAGGTGTCACGGTTTTTGTCTTGATTTGTCTTTTCTGTTGTATTTGAAAAACTGTGGGCTGATTCTATAAATTGAGTTCTAGCAGTATTTATATAATCATCATCTGACTCTTTTTTCTCCTCACTAACTATCTCAGTGAATATCTTAACGGCTAAATCATATTGTAAAGAAATCGTTGATATTTGCGATTTAGTTGGTATTTCGTGAGAGGTTTTGGTGGGTGTACTTATTGACGGAATTAATTTTTGGTAGTTATTAGCTATAAATACAGTACTAGATAAAACTGTACTATTAGGTTTAATACCTAAATTGTCTAAATGTCTCACTTGTGTTGAAGTAAATAAAAACATAATACACACGATAGATATTGCGGCTAACCATTTACTTTTATCATAACTAGTTAGGCAATGATGTTGAGTAACTAAGCGTAATACTCTTTGTTTTAAATCTCCACCTGAAGCGGCCATTGCCATTTGAGGAGTTGCATGGCGATGTTGATGACACAATGTCGCCGTATCTGTTAATGTATGTGCATATGCCAGAGCATCACCACAATACTTTACTGCAATATCATCACTACAATATTCACGTTCGATACGCATTTGTTTACTTACCCAAAATACTGCGGGGTGAAAAAATAAAAATATTTCAACGATTGATTGTAATAAATTTGCTAAGTAATCGTAACGTTTAATATGTGCTAATTCATGTAGTAATAGCATTTCTAATTGCGCTGCTGTTAACCCGGTTAGCATGCTTGCGGGCAAAAGAACCACAGGTTTTAGCCAGCCAACAGCCATTGGTACATCAATATTAACAGAAATTAATAAGCTGACTCTTTGATTGATTTTTAATTGTGATACTAAATCGTTAAAACGTTTATATAACACTTCATCAGGAGCGATAACACCACGCTTAGGTAGTTGGTTAACATTAATCATTTGATATAGCAGCTTAATTGACAAATAAGCGATTGCTATAGACCAAATTAATGTTAAATGAGGTAATAATGATAATATAGTGTGGTTTAAAGAGTCTTTTTCTGGAAGTATGGTTAAACCGAGAAGATGATTAGTCTGTATACCTGTAGCTTTATATAATACGCCACTCTCAGGTTGTTGTAATATAAAGAAGGTAATAATGGGTAATAATAAATTTAACAACATCGCTATACTTGAACAAGCATAGCGAACTCTTGAATGTTGATTATCAATAACTTTTAATAGACAAGCTAATATTAGTGCTACTGCTAACCCTTGCCATAGAAAGTGAAGCAAAGTAATCGCAATAGACGTAAATATTACAGGGTTTAAAAAAGTATCAAAAATCAAAATACTAACTCGTTAACTTAGTGTTGTTTTTATTCTATTTTTCTTGTTCTATTTTATTTAATAGCTGACGAATATCATTAATTTCTTGTTGGCTGGTTGATTCATTAATTGCTTGCATGACAAGGTTAGATGTTGAACCACCAAAAGCTTTACTTGCTAGATCTTTCAGTAATGTGCTTTGTGTATGAGTTTGGCTATTTGCTGGCGTATAGACATGAGCGCGATTGGTTTCGTCACGAGTAACTAACGCTTTTTCATGCATTATCTGAAGAATTTTAAGTACAGTAGTATACCCTGTTGTTTGTTTTGTACTGACAGCTTCATGAATGTCACGAACTGTTGCTGGGCCAATTGACCATAAAATACTTAATAAGCTTAATTCAGCTTCTGTTGGTGTATTCTTTATTTTACTACGAGCCATTTAGTTTTCCTGTTATAATTATATAGCGTGTAAAATCCTTTCTAAAAATTTCAATCCTACAACCGCATTGTAGAACATTGGTTAATGACTAATCAACTGCGCGATATAGATTTATGGTTTTATAGAATTGTTATTATTGTTTTTATACTGTTTTATTTTAGTTAGTTTATTGATTAACAAGAAGTTATTTTGACTTTAAAATAATTTAACTATAGGTGAGAAAATTTTCATTTATGGCTTTTGATGAGCGATTATTTACGTTGATTAGAATAATATAGTATCAATTTTGATTTTGTATTGTTGTTATGTAGCCTTTGCTTTGAGCCGGAAAATCACTGAATATATAATCAACACCCCATGTTAAACATTGCTGAATATCAGTTAATGAATTAACGGTATATACACCTACGTTTAAACCGCGTTGATGTGCATCGTCAATAAAAGCTTGGTTAACACAATCAAGTGCCAAGTTGATACCATACAATCTTAATGGTTTTGTGAGTTTTGCAAAGCCAATAGGGCAGCAGGCCAATAGTGCTGCAATCTTAATGTTCGGTAATTCTTTTTTTATCTTATCAATAATATAATGATTAAAAGAAGAGATAATAAATTGCTTATAGGTAAATTTAGTCTTTTCTACCGATAGTTGTATTGCCTTGGCAATTAGTTGCACAACTTTATCAAGTTGGTGGTGTTCTAGATAGGCAGCTTTAATTTCAATATTAACATCACATTGACCATTAATGCAGGTGAGTGCTTGAGCCAAGGTTGTAATGAACTCACCTTGACCTGCTGGTAATTTAAGCAATTCTTCAATGGGTATGTTTTGTAACTTCTCAGGACGTTTAGCAACATTCAATACAAAGCTATCATGAGATAATATTAATGTGTCACTTGGATGGTATTGAACATCAAGCTCAATACCATCACAGTTATCTGATAATGCTTTTTTAAAGGCGAGTAAGGTGTTTTCAGGGTATTCACCACTTGAGCCTCTATGAGCAAAAACTTTCATCTTACATTACCTGCCATATCAACTATTGATTACTTTCAAGGTGGAATATAGTTAATTCAATATTCTTAATGGTTAATAATGACTTTATTGTTCATTATCGGTAATTATAGTTTTGTTAATATCTGCATAATGCTCACCTAAACGAGTGACAGTCTCAGGGCCTGCTTCCTGATTAAACGTTATCATATTCGGAGCAAATGTTGATACGACTGTTGATCCTAGTTTAAAACGACCCATCTCATCACCTTTGTTAAAGGTAATTGCCGATTCACCAGTGGTTGGGTATGTCCAACGAAATACATCTTTACCTGCTGGTGGTGTTATTGTACCTGCCCATGTTGTTTCTATACTAGCAACAATGGTCGCACCAACTAATACCATAGCCAGTTCACCATGCGAGGTATTAAAAATACACACAACTCGTTCATTACGAGAAAACAAATTAGGAACGTTGTTCGCCGTTAATGGATTTACAGAAAAAAGCTCACCTGGAACATAAATCATCTCTTTTAATGTTGCAGCCATTGGCATATGAATTCGATGATAATCTTTAGGCGCTAAATAAATACATGAAAAACTACCTCCTTGAAAAGGCTTTGCTGTAACTTCATCACCACCTAATAAAGATATTAAGCTGTAATTAAATCCTTTTGCTTGAATTAACTGACCATCAACAATATCACCTTGCTGGCTAATCGCTCCATCTACAGGATAACAAAGTGTATTTTCATTTTTATCAATACTACGAGCATCATCTTCTAGTTCTCGTGTGAAAAAGTCATTAAAGGTGGAGAAGTCAGTTGCTTTTTTTAGTTTCGCTTCAGACATATTAATGTCATAAGCTTTGATAAACTGCGTTATACAAAGGGTAGTTAACCAGCCCGCTTCTGCTGCGGCTAATTTACCAACAAGTCGAGATAGCGCGTGTTTTGGCATTGCATACTGTAATGCTATTTTCAATTGATCAAAAGCCACGAATTTTCCTTAATAAATGCGTAATATGTTATTTTAATATACTGTCTTAATATATTGTTGATGAATATTTACTGATTGAATCGCGTTGTTTGCAGACTTTCATTGATACTTTCTAAAATGCGTTGAAAGCTTGCTAAACGCTCTTGTCGAATATTGCCTTTTTCAACAGCAGCAATTAAAGCACAACCAGGATCTGTTTTATGCTTACAGTCTCTAAATTTACAGGTACCTAAGTACTCACTAAATTCAATAAAACCCTCACTGACTTGTTCAGGCGTCATATGCCATAAACCAAATTCACGTATACCTGGAGAATCAATTAAATGTCCACCGGTTTCAAAGTGATATAATCTGGCAACGGTTGTGGTGTGTTGACCTAAGCCTGAATTATCAGACACCATTTGGGTTTCTATTGCTAAATTAGGCATTAAACTATTGACCAATGTTGATTTTCCAACACCAGACTGGCCAACAAATATACTTGTTTTGTCTTTCAGTTGGGTCATTAATTCACTTTTTCCATTTGAATCAACGCTACTTGCGTAAATCACTTGGTAGCCAATTTCACGATAAATATTTAAGCTATTTTCAATTGATAAACGGTTATCGTCATTGAGTAAATCGACTTTGTTCAAAACAATAATGGGGGTAATATCGGTTTGTTTTGAAGCAACAAGGTAACGATCGATAATATCGCTATTAAAAGCAGGTAATACCGAAGATATAATGAATATTTGATTAATATTGGCCGCAATAGGTTTTACCCCGTCGTAGACATCAGGGCGAGATAACATGCTTTCACGTTCATGAACAGCTTCTACAACGCCAGAAATTTTATTTTCAGTGGCTTTACCTTGGCGCCATATGACTTTATCGCCACAAACTAGGCTTGAGATAGAGCGTCGAAGGTTACAACGAAAAATGTTACCTGTTTCACTTTCTACATCAGCATGCTGACCAAAGCGACTAATAACTATGCCTTGTTGAGCTTCTCCTAAATCACTATCTTGCCAACTCATTTGCTCTTGATTTTTTAGCTTTTTAGCTTGATTCGCTTTAATAGTACGAACCTGACTTTTAGTCAGTTTTTTTGATTTAGCCACAGTGTGTTGACTGCTTAGATACGTGTGTTGATAAGAATAAAAAGAGCATAAGCTAAGGTACATAAAACAATATGAGTGATAAAGGCCATTATACGCAACACACCTAGAAATACTAGAATGCCTTCAAGTTGTTGTCACTCAATATATAATTGCCATGCTACACTATTGAAATATAAAGTAAGACAACAGACTAACTCTTTAGGATTATTATGACTATTAGCGATACAAATTTAATTTGGTTAGATTTAGAAATGACAGGCTTAGAGCCTGCAACTGATGTAATTATAGAAATTGCCTCAGTTATTACCGATAGTCAATTGAATATTTTGGCCGAAGGCCCTGTATTTGCTATACATCAACCTGATGATGTACTTGATAATATGAATGAGTGGTGCATAGAGCATCATGGTAAATCAGGTTTAACTAAACGTTGTAAAGAAAGTACGGTTACCCTTGAGCAAGCGACGGTTGAAACACTCGCATTTGTTTCACAGTATGTGCCTAAAGGTAAATCACCTATGTGTGGTAATTCTATTGGGCAAGATCGCCGTTTTATTAATAAATATATGCCAGACTTTGAAGACTACTTTCATTATAGAAATCTAGATGTTAGTACAGTTAAAGAACTTGCTCGTCGTTGGAAGCCTGAAGTGTTAAATAAGGTTGTTAAAACAGGAGCACATTTAGCGCTTGATGATATTTTAGAGTCAATAGAAGAGTTAAAGGTGTATCAAAAGCACTTTTTTCACTGTTAATTCGTTGAACATTAATATTATTAATCTGTTATTTCAATTCATCTAAAAAATTAATAGGTATGTTGTATACATACCTTAATACTCGTAATAATTATGACCATAAAAATAAAAGCACGTCAGCAGTTTTATTCGCTATATTTAGCCTTTTTTCTTTTTGTTAGCTTATTGTTATTGAGTTTTTATTCCTTATTTACGCTGAAAGTTTATCAGCTCTCAGCGCAAGCAAGTCAAAGTGATTTAATTATAGAGTTATTGCCCCAAGACATTAATTTATTACTAACGAAGTTAGATATTGCAGCGTCTTACGCTAATTTTTATAACGGCTTGATTGTTTTAATTACTATATATGTATTAATGCTAATCGCATTACTTTTTAGGTTAAATTTATGTTGGGAACAAACGTATATTTCTCATATTAATTTTGTACATCAGGGTATTGCACATTACCGAAAAAAAATTAAAGGGGAACTTACCTCTGATGACAATTTATCTGATTCGTCTCTTTATAATGAGCAACGAAACATAGCCGAATTTTTCGTTCAATTAGTGCCTCATACGAATGAAGCTACAGATAATGCAAATACTTGTAAAGAAGTCACTACCTTAAACGAACATCATAAATTAATTGATTTTCCGAACAACGAGGTACTAGAAAACGTTCTTATTGAAAATAAGGCCGATCCCGTTGCACATGATCCTAATATTGCAGAATTAGAGCCATTGGCAAATAGCGCAGATAGAATTTTATTATTGAATGAGTTAAAAAATAAAATCATTCGAATGATGTTACAAAATCAAGCCGAATATCTTACTCAAAAATTACCTGTTTTAAGTTCGTATAATCAATTGAATCGCTTATTATCTTGGACTGAAAATTCACTATTAAAAGAAGAATTATCGAATAATGTAGCGAAAAACCAAACAACAACGGTTTGTCTACAAACACAGGTATTAGCTTGTATTCATAATGTATCAACGCGGACGAACGCTCAAAAAATATCAGTGCAGTATTTTGATAAGCTCCCGTATTTATATACTATTGACGTAGGTGTTGATTTACTGAACTCAGTTATTTGTCATACAGTCGATTTGATTATAATGAATCAGCGTAATGTTCATTTAATGTTAACGTTAAAAATCGTTGAACAAGCACATGATAACTCTACAATACGTTATCAATTTAATATATTTAATGATAAAGAAACGCCTCGAATATCACCAATAGTTGAGGAATTACATACTGAAAGTAAAAATACTGCTGTCAAAAGCCTGCAGCTATTGTTGAAATACTTTAATGCAGTAAACTTAAAAGTTGATAAAGAAGAAACTGGCTATACTGTTAGTTTTGATGTTCAACATAAAATAAGTGAGTATGTTAATAAAACAACATCATCATTAGTACTGAATACTATATACCTAACTGATTACACCGATGTACGTGATACTGATAATATTTATACACAATCAATAGTACATGATGCACTTTCAATGATTAAAGGTGAGTTAATATTAACGAATGATATTGATAAAGCGCTACAACATTTAAGTGCTACAGCACAAAAGTTACAAACAATAGAGCTTATTGTTGTACATACTATTAATATGTTTAATACTTTAACTAAATTTATTCATACCTTACCTAAAGCGTTGCAGCCAACGGTACATTTATTACAAGATACATGTAAATATTTAACAGAAGTTTCTTCAGGTGTAACGCCACAGCTTTTAGCTCCATTTAATAAGTATCAGTTTATTGATGATATTAAGGCATCGTTACAAAACACATCACAACCTAACAGTATTATAAGCATAAACACCATAGAGCAAGCTGGCTTTATAACAATGCATAATAAGCAGCGTCACTCTATTTTTTTAGAAAGTAACATTGAAGTGCTTATTACGATTAGCACGGATCGTTGCGTTATTAAACTTTTACGGTTGATGGGCTTTAATATCACTATTACGGCAGGTAAAGAAGAAACCATACAACAATGGCAAACGGGTAAGTATTTATTGTTATTTTGTGATACTGAATTGTCACTCAGTGTTGACCTAGTGAACGGTAAGCAGGTCAAAAGAGCTATCTTCTCTTCAAATGAAGACTTTATTAATACGTGGCAAGTTGAATTAAAAGAACACTCTAAGCCATGGGCGTTAGAGTATTTAGCGAAAAATTTTGATTTGTCTGATTTAAAAGAGCGCTTGTCGTACTGGTTAAAAACAAAAGAAGGTTTAAAAGATAAACCTGAATGTAAAGCTGAAGTAAAAAGTAAAACACAAGTTACAACCCACAATATATTAAAAGCGTCTGATCATTTAAGTCATCACATGAGCGAAGTTGCTGCAACTGATTCTCAAGATATTGTTGAGCATCAAAAAAATACTAATAATGGCTCTCAAATAGAGGTGTATTCAACTCAGACTTTACATATTTTTAACATTGAAGATTTTACGAATAAACAATTATCACCTGAGTTTTCGATATTATTACTAGAAGAGTTTGAAGCAGAAAATAATCAATTATTTAACAGTATCAACAATCTGCTTATTGAAAAAAGCTATATTGACGCTCTTGAACCATTACAAAAACTACTAAATAATGTGAGCACACTTTCAGCATCGAATTTAGTACATGCAACCAAAGCATTGATTAACGCTATTGAGAATGAAAGCTATCAAAAGATTACACTTTTAACCGACAATTTAAACGAGCAAATTAGGTCGTTTTTAAAAGTAATTGAACATTAATGAGATAAGTATAGATATTATGCGTCTCGAGGTAAGCCCTTTTCTATTGAGCGTATTAGGCGTTCTGTTAAACGTTTATTTTTAGGTGAAAATATTGTTGGTTGTTGTGGCTTTTTTAAGTTTTGTTGAGTTAATGCCCATTCAATATGTTCATCTACCATTGTAGATATAGCGCCTAATTTGTAACTAAGTGCGTTAGTTATAGTCATATCATAATGTGCATTACCTAATGCGACTGATATATTGCGTTGCCAACATTCATAGCCAATACGACGAATAGGCGAGCCTTCCATTTTCTTTAAAAATGTAGCTTCATCCCATGCATACAATTCAAGTAATGTGACATTGTCTAAATTATCACGTGCTTGAAAGTCATCTTCGACACTCAGTTTAGCAAATTTATTCCACGGACAAATTAATTGGCAATCATCGCAACCGTAGATTCTATTACCCATTAATGGTCTGAATTCTTCGGGTATCGCGGTTTTAAGTTCAATTGTTAAATATGAAATACAGCGTCGTGCATCAACAATATAGGGTTCAACAATAGCTTGTGTTGGGCATATTTTGATACAAGCTACACATTTACCACATTCATTTTTGGGTTTAGTATCAACGGGTAAAGGTATATCAACTAGTAACTCACCTAAAAAGAACCAAGATCCTGCTTGTTGGTTTAACAACAGAGAGTGTTTTCCTATCCAACCTAAACCTGCTTTTTCAGCTAAAGGGCGTTCTAATATTGGTGCTGAATCAACAAAAGGGCGAAAGTTAAAGTTTTCGCAATGCTGCGCAATTTTATCACCTAATTGTTTTAAGCGTTTACGCATTAATTTATGATAATCACGCCCGAGTGCATAACGACTAATATAGGCATGATCAGGTTGTTTTAATATGATTGAAAATTGTGCATTTGTTGGCAGGTAATCCATACGTGCTGAAATAGCTCTAATTGCGCCTGGCTGAATATCTCCACCGCGGGCTCTAGATACACCATGCTTGGCCATGTATGACATATCACCATGATAATTATTAGCTAACCATGACAATAGCCCTGGTTCTTGTGCGCTTAAATCTAAATCACTAACTCCAACATCATTAAAACCGAGCTCCTTCCCCCACTTTTTAATATCAAGTGCGAGTTGAGTATAATCAATATTATTGCTGGTTGAATTCGATTGATTCAAAGTACATTCAAGCCTTAAAAGTGAAGATGATAAATGTGTTTTAGTATTGTGGTTCATATTAACATGGCGTAATTTACACACGAATAATTATTTTCTATATCATTAACAATTAATGATAAACTGATTCACTTATAGGTTTACATTCTTATTTATTTTAAGGCAGATACGTTAAGCGTTATGAAAACATTTTCTCTTTCTTTAGCTGATACCGAAGCGACTGTTGCTTTGGGTCGTTCATTAGCATGTTCAGTACAATCACTTAAGCATGGAATTGTTGCCTACTTAAACGGTGATTTGGGTGCGGGTAAAACCACATTAACACGCGGCTTTGTACAAGGCATGGGGCATAAGGGAAATGTAAAGAGCCCAACATATACATTAGTAGAACCTTATGACTTAGCCCAATGGCAAGTATACCATTTCGATTTATATCGTTTAGCTGATCCTGAAGAATTAGAATATATGGGTATTCGCGATTACTTTAGTCAACAAAGCTGTGCTTTTATTGAATGGCCAGAGAAAGGTCAGGGTATATTGCAAAAGGCTGATATTGTGATTAATTTGTCATATAGTAAAGAGCAGCGCATTGTAAGTATTACCGCTGAAAATGTAGTGGGCGAGAAAATATTAGCTGAACTAACAACGTTATACAGTGCCTAACGTTTAAATTTACCCTTAAACTTTACTCTTAAACTAATGAGGAAAAAAAGTACTTTATGCTTACTCGTACACTTTTTAAGTTAGCCAATACTTGTTGTATATGTGTTTTTTTAAGCTCATTAATATCTTTCGCTACTTCCTTTTTTCACTTAAAGAGTTACTAGCATGAAGTTGTTTCAATTATTTTCGCTATTATTTTTTTTATTTTTAAGTGTTAATGCACACTCTGCCAATAGTATAAATGGTGTACGCGTATGGCCAGCACCCGATAAAACGCGTGTTGTATTTGACGCTAAAAGCCAACTTGAATATTCTTATTTTACATTATCAAAACCCCAACGTTTAGTGATTGATTTTAAAGATAGTGGTAATGCATTAACATTAAAAAATGTTGCTAAAAATGATAAACGTATTCTTAAAATACGCACCAGTAAGCCCAAAAATAAAAGTACTACTCGTGTGGTATTAGAGCTTGCTAAAAAGTATCAAACCACCGTTTTTCCGCTAACGCCATCGGGTCAATACGGACACCGGCTTGTTGTCGACTTTAAAGATAGTGCGACTCAAACGCCAATTAAGCCAATTAAATCAAGCACTGATTCAGTGGCTACAAAGCGCGATGTGATTATTGGTATTGATGCTGGTCATGGTGGAGAAGATCCTGGCTCTATTGGCCCGAAAGGAACATACGAGAAAAAAGTTACATTACTCATCGCTAAAAAATTAGAAAAACTCATTAATGCCGAAAAAGGCATGTCTGCGGTAATGATAAGAACCGGAGATTATTATGTAGGGCTTGACCGAAGAACAGAACTTGCACGTAAAAAAAGGGTTGATTTTTTAGTCTCTATTCACGCAGATGCTTTTCGTACGCCGCAACCTAATGGTGCTAGTGTTTGGGTGGTTTCAAACAAACGAGCAGAATCAGAGCTTTCTCGTTGGCTTGATAATCGTCAGCGTAATTCAGAACTACTCGGTGGTGGCGGTGACGTTATCAAGCGAACTGATGATGATAATTTAGCGTTAACCTTAGCTGACATGAGCCGAGAACATTCTCTCGATGTGAGTATTGGTGTGTCAAAAAAGGTACTTTCACAATTAAAGCGCATTACTAAGTTACATAAAAAGCAAACACAATATAAAAGTTTAGCGGTACTCAAGTCGTCAGATATTCCTTCTATTTTAGTGGAAACTGGATTTATCTCTAATCACCAAGAAGAGCGTAATTTAACGTCTAGTAAGCACCAAGTAAAACTTGCCAAAGCCTTGCATTCAGGTATTAAGCAATACTTTATTGAACACCCTTTATCAGGCAGTTATTTTGCGGCTAAATCAAATTCGAGTGTTAATAGTATTCATATTGTTAAAAGCGGTGAGTCATTATCACTATTAGCCAAACGCTATAATGTCAGTATCAAACAACTTAAGACTAGTAATAAACTTAAGTCTAATGTTGTTCGTATTGGCCAAAAATTAACAATTCCACGAGCATAAATTATGTCTATTAGTATTCTTCCGGCTCGTCTTGCTAACCAAATTGCTGCTGGTGAGGTTGTTGAACGTCCAGCTTCAGTTGTTAAAGAGTTGGTTGAAAATAGTCTTGATGCTGGCGCTACACATATTCAAATAGATATTGAAAAAGGTGGCACAAAGCGCATTCGAATTATTGATAATGGTAAAGGTATTGTTGAAAATGAATTAACCTTGGCATTAAGTCGACATGCAACCAGTAAAATTAAAAGTTTAGATGACTTAGAGGCTATTAGTAGTTTAGGTTTTCGTGGCGAGGCACTTGCAAGTATAAGTTCTGTAGCTCGTTTAACGTTAACATCAAAGCCTGCAACACAAGAGCTTGCATGGCAAGCATATGCTGAAGGCAGAGATATGGAGGTAGTGTTAAAGCCAGCCGCACACCCCAACGGTACAACCATTGATGTTGTTGATTTGTTTTTTAATACTCCTGCAAGACGCAAGTTTTTACGCACTGAAAAAACAGAGTTTTCGCATATAGAAGAAGTGATTAAGCGTATTGCATTAGCACGATTTGATGTCAGTTTTGTTTTAAATCATAACGGTAAAGTTGTTAAACAGTATCGAAAGGTGATTGATTCTAAACAAAACATTAAACGTATTTCAGGTGTTTGCGGTCAAAGCTTTGTTGATCATGCCATTGAAATTAATTGCCAACATGATGATATTCATTTGTCAGGTTGGATAGCTAAACCTAGCTACACACGTAAGCAAAATGATTTATGTTATAGCTATGTTAATGGTCGAATGATGCGAGATAAATTGATTAATCATGCTATTCGACAAGCGTATGGCGAATTTATTGATAATGATGTTTATTCGGCATTTGTATTGTTTTTGTCTGTTGACTTTAAAGACGTTGATGTGAATGTTCATCCTGCTAAGCATGAAGTTAGGTTTCATCAAAGCAGATATGTACATGACTTTATCTATTCGGTTTGTCATAAAGCTTTAGCTGAGCAAATAACCTTACCAGAACTAGCAGAAGAAGAAAGTTCGCCTGCATTTGTTAATTATTCACATAGTTCTGAAGAAAAGTCACCAGTTGAAGACAGGTCTTTTGTAACGCCATTACAACAAGTTCAAGAACAGCCAGTCAATATAGCTTATTCAGAACCCCTTGGTCGGCAAGGTGATATATCGTCGCCACAACAATACGGCGCTCCACAACATTATCAGCACAAAGTGAGTGCAAAAGCGGCTGCAAATTATCAAACCTTAATGTCGGTAGAGAATGATAAACATCAAGCAATAGCCGAGCATTTCTCAAATGAAGCTATAACAACGAGTATCGAGTCTAACCATACCTCTAATGAACCTTTTAAGGTTTCTCAATATAACAATCAACAGTTGACGACTGAAGTAAAAAGACAGCACAGTTTATTAGAGAATACTGAAGGTACCGCAATAAAATTATTATTTATACATAAGGGAACGCATCTTGTTTATCAAACAAGTCACAAAGAAGTGAATCAAATTGCTATGTGTTTGATACACCCTTTAGCAAAGGCTCAGCAGTACCATTATATTGTAGAGTGTTGGCAAGAAAATACAGAAGGTAACACAAAGCAATCATTGATAAGTCAGCCATTATTACTACCTGTAAAGATAAAGCTTACATCAGAACAAATCCAGCTCATTGAACAGTATGAATCGCTTTTGCTAACCTCTGGTATGCACATAGTAGTGCTACCTAAAGCAATACAAATAAGACAGTTTCCCGCATTATTAAGAAATAAAGATGTTACGAATACATTTGAAGCGTTATTAACATTATTATCTAGCGTAAATAAGCAATTAGAAGATAATGCATTAAGTCAGGCAGAGTTATTAATACAATGGCAGCAATGTCTTGCGCAACTAGCTGTGCCCGACACTTTTTCGTTTGCCGATGTTCAGCAATTATACAAAGCATTATTATCGGTTAAAACACTTTCGAGAGCGTCGTTAAATTCATTGTTAGACTTGAATTCTGCTGTGTTTGACCTCACCTTATTAGTAAGCCAACTTGATAACCAATTGGCAAATACATCTACAGAAAACTTATTATCTTAGGCAGTGTAATTATTCATGACGACAATAGTAAAAAAATTGCCACCAGTTATCTGTTTAATGGGGCCAACTGCCTCAGGTAAAACAGCTTTGGCAATGCAGCTTCATGAACATTTACCATGCGATATTATCAGTGTTGATTCTGCATTAGTGTTTAAGGGTATGAATATTGGTACTGCGAAGCCAACCGCTGAAGAATTAGATAAATATCCGCATAGATTAATTGATTTAATTGATCCTGCGTTTCGTTATTCAGCCGCTGATTTTTGTAAAGATGCGTTAATTGAAATTGATAAAATTAGAGACCAAGGTCGTATACCTTTATTGGTAGGCGGTACTATGATGTACTTTAAAAGCTTAATTGAAGGTATTTCACCATTACCTGAAGCAAATGCTGATATTCGTGCAAGTATCGAGCTTGAAGCTAAAGTTGATGGCTGGAAAGCATTACATGAACAATTAAGAGCCATTGACCCCGTATCAGCTGAGCGTATTCATTATAACGACCCTCAGCGTTTAACTCGGGCTTTGGAAGTATATAAAATTACCGGTAAATCGTTAACCGAATTAACAAAAGATAAAGGCCAAAAACTAGAAGGGGATGTGATTCAATTAGCGATTACACCAAAAAATCGTAAAACATTGCACGAACGTATTGAGTTACGTTTCAATTTAATGTTAAATCAAGGCTTTAAAGAAGAAGTTATGCAATTAAAAGAGCGTAACGATTTACATGAAAATTTACCATCAATTCGTTGTGTAGGTTATCGTCAAATGTGGCAACACTTGAATGATGAATATGATTATGACGAAATGATTTTTAAAGGGGTGTGTGCAACACGCCAACTTGCTAAACGACAGTTAACATGGCTAAGAAATTGGCCAAATATTACTTGGTTACATATGGAAGATGAAAGTAATTTGCAACAAGTAATGTCTATAATAAGCAAAACCTAAACTTATGTGTATAATTAAACACATATAATTAAAGTAGCATGCTGTAATATTGAGTAAACTTAATTATATTACCTGTGAAATCTAACAATAATAAAAGGACTAAACTATGGCAAAAGGTCAGTCATTACAAGACCCATTTTTGAATGCTTTACGTCGTGATCGTATTCCAGTATCAATTTTCTTAGTGAATGGAATCAAATTGCAAGGACAAGTTGAATCATTTGATCAATTTGTTATTTTACTAAAAAATACTGTAAGCCAAATGGTTTATAAGCATGCTATTTCTACTGTTGTGCCTTCACGTGCCGTGCAAACAACACCTAAAGATAATTTAAATCAGGATTCCGATGAATAATGAGTAAGCAATGTATTTTAAGGAGATGTTCATTTGTTTGATCGTTATCAGGCAGGTGAGCAAGCTATCCTTGTTCATGTAGATTTCCCCGACGAAAGCTCTAAAGAAGACCTTCAAGAATTTGAAATGCTAGTATCATCTGCTGGCGTCAATGCACTCGATGTAATTACAACTAAGCGTAATATGCCGCATACCAAGTATTTTGTTGGTAGTGGTAAAATTGGCGAGGTTGCCGAAGCTATTAAGCTTCATAATGCTAATGTTGTACTTTTTAATCATGCACTAACTCCTTCACAAGAAAAGCATATTGAAGCGTTATGTGAATGTAGAGTGATTGATAGAACCAGTTTAATTCTTGATATTTTTGCTCAGAGAGCTCGTACGCATGAAGGTAAATTACAAGTTGAACTTGCACAACTTAAACATATCAGTTCTCGGTTAATTCGAGGCTGGACTCACCTAGAAAGGCAAAAAGGTGGTGTTGGTTTAAGAGGCCCCGGTGAAACGCAGTTAGAAACCGATCGCCGTTTGTTACGAGAACGCATTGTTAATATTCGTGCGCGTTTAGAGAAAGTCGAAAAGCAACGTTTACAAAATCGCCGTTTGAGAAGCAGAGCTGAAATTCCAACAGTTTCTTTAGTTGGTTATACAAACGCAGGTAAGTCGACCTTATTTAATCAAATAACCAATGCAGAAGTGTATGCCGCTGACCAATTGTTCGCAACACTTGATCCCACCTTACGTAAAATACATGTAGAAGAAGTAGGCCGTGTTATATTGGCTGACACTGTAGGTTTTATTCGTCACTTACCGCACGATTTAGTAGCGGCATTTAAAGCAACACTTACTGAAACACGTGAAGCTGAGCTGTTATTACATGTTGTTGATATTTCTGATGATCGACGCCAAGAAAATATTGAACAAGTTGAAAATGTATTAACTGAAATTGAAGCAGGCGATGTGCCTCAATTATTGATTTGTAATAAAATTGATAATCTAAGTGATGTTTCACCTCGTATTGACAGAGATGACAACGGAATACCTATCAGAGTATGGCTTTCTGCTCGAGCTAATATTGGTATAGAGTTATTATTTCAAGCTCTTGCCGAGCGCTTAGGGCGTTCAACAGTGCACTATCATTTAAGTTTACCACCTAACGCAGGTAAATTTAGAGGAGCTCTGTATCAATTAAATTGTATTGTTAATGAACAATATGATGAAGAAGGTAACTGTTTAGCCGAAGTGAAACTGCCAGAACGAGAATGGAAACAACTATTAAAAGATGATAAAGCGACCATTGAGGGCTTTATTCAGCATTAACAGACTGTTATATTAAACTGATTAATTTGCTTACATGGCAAATTGATTAACGATTTTTATTTTTATATATCGGAGACCAGCATGGCTTGGAATGAACCGGGGAAGGGTGATAAAGATCCCTGGAAAAACAAAGGTGGCAGTAATCAAGGTCCACCAGAATTAGACGATGTACTGAAAGATTTAAGTAAAAAATTAAGTGGCTTATTTGGTAAATCATCAGGTGGTGGTAATCATTCAAGCGGTTCAGGTAATGCTGGCGGTGCACTTAGTTTATTAATTATTCTAATTGTTCTTGTAGCATATGCATTCTCTTGTTTCTTTACTATTAAAGAAGCTGAACGTGGTGTGAAGTTACGTTTTGGCGAATATGTTGGGGTTGTTGAACCGGGTTTAAGCTGGAAATGGACATTCATTGAACGCATTATTCCAATCGATATGCAAACAACACGTGATTTACCAGCTGCTGGCTTCATGTTAACGCAAGATGAAAATGTTGTGCATGTTGAAATGCAAGTGCAATACCGAGTAGTAGATGCACGTAATTATGTATTCAGTGTAACCAATGCAGATAAGAGCTTAGAGCAAGCATTAGACAGTGCCTTACGTTACGTTGTTGGTCATAACCAAATGGACGCTGTATTAACAAGCGGTCGTGAAGATGTGCGTCAACAAGTATGGCAAGAGCTTGAAAAAATTATTGAGCCCTACCAATTAGGTTTATTAGTTGTTGATGTTAACTTTAAAGATGCTCGTCCACCTGAGCAAGTTAAAGATGCGTTTGATGACGCTATTGCCGCACAAGAAGATGAACAGCGTTATATACGTGAAGCTGAAGCTTATGCTCGTGGCATTGAGCCTCGTGCCCGTGGTCGTGTTAGCCGTATGGAACAGGAAGCCATTGCTTATAAACAACAAATTGTCTCTGATGCAGAGGGTGCTGTCGCTAAATTTGAAAAGCTATTACCTGAATATAAAGCTGCGCCAGAAGTAACACGTAAACGTTTATATGTAGCGACCATGGAAAAAATATACAGTAATACGAGTAAAGTGATGGTTGATGTTGATGGTGGTAATAATATTATGTATTTACCATTAGATAAAATTATTAATCAACAAACGTCTTTACCAACGAATGTAACACCGTCGTTACCTACTCCTAGACAGCAGCCGTCACAAGTTAACTCATCGTCGACTGGCCGTTCAGATCGTTACGACAGAGGAAGAAATTAATCATGAAAAATTTGATTCTTATAATTGTTGCAGCGTTATTAGCATTGCTTGTTTCTTCGGCATTTATTGTCTCTGAAGGTCAACGTGGTATTGTGTTTAAGTTTAAAAAAATTAAACGTGATGATGTCGGTGAAATGATTATTTACTCACCGGGCTTACATTTTAAAATACCATTTATTGAAACGATTAGAGTGCTTGATGCTCGCGTTCAAACATTAGATGAAGTACCTGATCGTTTTGTAACATCAGAGAAAAAAGATTTAATGGTTGATTCATACGTTAAATGGAAAATTGTTGATTTCTCGACATTCTATTTACGTACAGCTGGCGATATTGAAAATGCTAAAGTATTGCTTAAACAAAAAGTAAACAATGGTTTACGTACTGAGTTTGGTAATCGTACTATCAGCGAAATTGTATCAGGTGATCGTGATGGTATTATGTCGCAAGCATTATCAAGTGCAGGCAGCAGCCGTGAAGATTTAGGTATTGAAGTTGTTGATGTTCGCATTAAAGCGATTAATTTGCCGAATGAAGTTAGTAGCTCTATTTTTGAACGTATGCGTGCTGAGCGTAAAGCAGTGGCAACAGAACATCGCTCACAAGGCCAAGAAAAATCAGAAGTTATTCGTTCAACTATTGATGCTAAAGTAACAATCATGTTGGCTAATGCTAAGAAAAATGCATCTGAAGTACGTGGTGATGGCGACGCATTAGCGGCTAGAATTTATGCTGACACCTATTCTAAAGATGCCGAATTTTATGCATTTACACGTAGTTTAGAAGCGTATGAAAATAGCTTTAATAGTAAAAATGACATTGTTGTAGTTAAGCCTGATGGTGACTTTTTCAATTACTTAAATGATACAAGTATCGCTAAATAGTTAGTTACATGACTTGTTGACTAAAAGCCATGACATGCTCATGGCTTTTTTATTTCTGGTATTTTAAATTATAAGTGATTTTAAAAACGCCAATAACATCATACGGATGTAAAAACCATCAATTATTGCTTGGACTGCTATTTGATATTTGGTAGAATCCCCCCCTAATTTTCTGATAGACATGTGAACATGGGAAAAAACGTTGTAGTTCTTGGCACCCAATGGGGTGACGAAGGTAAAGGTAAAGTTGTTGATTTACTGACTGATAAAGCAAAATATGTTGTGCGTTATCAAGGTGGTCATAATGCCGGCCATACTTTAGTTATCAATGGTGAAAAAACTGTTCTTCATTTAATACCATCGGGTGTTTTACGTGATAATGTAAAATGTTTAATTGGTAATGGTGTTGTTCTTTGTCCTAAAGCTTTAATGGCTGAAATGACAATGTTAGAAGAGCGTGGAGTTCCGGTTCGTGAACGCTTACTTATTTCTGACGCATGTCCATTAATTCTTCCTTACCATAACGCCTTAGATGCGGCTCGTGAAATTGCTCGTGGTAGTAAAGCAATTGGTACTACCGGTCGAGGCATTGGTCCTGCATATGAAGATAAAGTGGCTAGACGCGGTTTACGTGTTGGTGATTTACTTTGTAAAGAGTCATTTGCTGCTAAGTTAAAAGAAATTATGGAATACCATAACTTTGTTTTAACAACTTATTACAAAGCTGAAGCTGTTGATTATGATACGGTATTAGCTGATGCACTAGCAGTTGCTGATATTATTAAAGCAATGGTTGCTGATATTTCTGAAATGCTTGATCAAGCACGTAAGAATGGTGAGTCAATCATGTTTGAAGGTGCTCAAGGTACATTACTTGATATTGATCACGGTACATATCCTTATGTAACTTCTTCAAATACAACTGTTGGCGGTGTTGCTACTGGTTGTGGTTTTGGTCCGTTAAACCTTGATTATGTATTAGGTATTACAAAAGCATACACTACACGTGTAGGTTCAGGCCCGTTCCCAACAGAGTTAGATGACGAAGTTGGTGAACATTTAGGTACAGTTGGTCACGAATTTGGTGCTACTACGGGTCGTGAACGTCGTTGTGGTTGGTTTGATGCTGTTGCTATGCACCGTGCAGTGCAAGTAAATAGTATTACTGGGTTTTGTTTAACTAAGCTTGATGTTTTAGATGGCTTAAAAGAGCTAAAAATTTGTACTGGTTACAAAACAGAAGCTGGTGACATTATCACTGTTCCGCCAACAGCGGCTGAAGGTTATGATCAAATTACACCTGTTTATGAAACTGTGCCTGGTTGGTCTGAAAAAACAGTAGGTGCAACCTCTGTTGATCAATTACCTGCAAATGCAATTGCATATATTAAACGCCTTGAAGAGATTACTGGTGTACCAATTGATATTATTTCAACAGGTCCAGATCGTGTTGAAACAATGATTTTAGTAAATCCGTTTGATGAATAAAACTTAAAGTACCGTTACTTTAACTATAAAAAAGGCGCTAATAGCGCCTTTTTTATTACATGACTTTTACCTATTTTATAAAATAAAGTTACTGCAAACTTTATTCATCATCTTCGTATACACTAAAATCGGTAATACCTTGCTCTTCTAGTGCTTTTCTAACACTTTCAGGTAATTTTTTTGTATTTTCTTTTGATAGATCATTATCATCGGGAAGCGGTTGTCCAGTAAATGCATGCAAAAAAGCTTCACATAATAACTCGCTATTCGTGGCATGGCGTAAATTGTTAATTTGACGGCGTGTACGCTCATCAGTTAATACTTTTAATACACGTAAAGGAATTGAAACAGTGATCTTTTTTACCTGTTCACTTTTTTTCCCGTGTTCGGCGTAGGGGTTAATATATTCGCCATTCCATTGTGCCATGGATTACCTCTGCAATAATGTGTATAGGGTAAATTGTACTGACTCAGTAGTAACAGTCAACTATGAATGTGTAGAAGTTTAGATGTCTAAATATCTTGACCCAAAAAAAGAAAACAATTATGGTGACAATTATTATTATATCTAACGATTTAAATCATTTTTAAAAATTTATTTTAGTTCAAAAACTAACTAAAAATATGCTACACAAGGGTACTTATGTCTTCATTTAAAATAGCAACTAAAGCCGTAGTTGCTGGTATCAACACTGATTCTCAGCATGGTGCTGTTGTTGGTCCTATTCATCTTTCAAGTACCTACGCATTAAAAGGCTTTAATGAAAAACGTAAATTTGATTACTCTAGAACGGGCAACCCAACACGTGCAAGTTTTGGTCAAGCCATTGCTGATTTAGAAGGCGGTGCCGTAGGTGTTGTTACCAGCACAGGTATGTCAGCAGTTCATCTAACTTGCCAAGTTTTATCTGTTGGCGATACGGTCGTTATTCCACATGATTGTTATGGTGGTAGTTATCGTTTATTTATTCATTTAGCAAAACGCGGTCAGTTTAATGTTGTGGTGGTTGATCAAAACGATGAGCAAGCATTAGCACAAGCACTTGAGAAAAAACCTAAGCTTGTATTAATTGAAACGCCAAGTAACCCGTTATTACGATTGGTTGATATTGAAAAAGTAGCAAAAGCGAGTCATGACGCTGGGGCACTAGTGGCAGTAGACAACACTTTTCTGTCACCTGTATTACAGCAACCATTGGCATTAGGCGCAGATATTGTTTTTCATTCAACGACTAAATACATTAATGGTCATAGTGATGTTGTTGGTGGTGTGTTGGTGACTAAAGAGCAAAAGCTAGGAGAAGAGCTTGCTTGGTGGGCAAATTGTATTGGTATTACAGGCTCAGCATTTGATAGCTTTTTAGCGTTAAGAGGCTTAAAAACCTTACCTGTGAGAATGAAACAACATCAAATTAATGCAAAAGCTGTTGCTGATTTCTTAGTGAAACATCCAGGCATTGATCAAGTGTACTTTCCTGGCTTAGTTGATCACCCTGGACATGAAATAGCGAAAAAACAACAAAAAGATTTTGGCGCAATGATGAGCTTTGAAGTCAAAGGCGGCGTGGAAGCGGTAAAAGTTTTATTTGATAATTTATCGTTATTTACGTTAGCTCAATCGTTAGGTGGTGTTGAGTGTTTAATTAGTCACCCATCAACAATGACTCATGCAGGTATGGATATTGAAGCACAATTAGCGGCAGGCATTACGCAATCACTTGTGCGTATTTCAATTGGCATTGAAGATGTTGATGACATTATTGCTGATTTAGATCATGGCTTAACGATAAGCCAAACAACAAAATAAATACTTAATTTTTATTTCTACTGATAAAAGGCTTTAAGTAACTTATGCTTAAAGCCTTTTTTCTTGATAAATAATCAGTTAAGTTAGTATTTATCAACTAAACTCTTTAGTGATATATTTCTTTATTCATCATGTTAATTAAAGTGGAATTTCCCAAAATTATATTTTGGTATATTAGGCAAATATGGCAGCAAAAAACTCACACAATTCTTATTATACCAGCCAAGTGAAAAACATCGCTTTATACCTTAATAGTCGGTCAGAACTTCAGGATTCAGTACTTGAGCAAGCGATAATTTTTTTTGAAGAGTGTGAACTTATTCAACAAAAATTAAATAGCTTTGAACAACAAAAAACAACACTAGTAGCTGATAGCACCTCTACATCTTTTAAGCGAAATGCAAAAAAAAGTAAATTTGGTGATAAAATAGACCAAGTCACAATAGATAAAAAAAATTATGAAGATGAATTAAGTACTAGAAAAAATAAAAGACATAAAAATTTAGTGAGTTTGTGTTTTCAAATAATTAGTCTGTGTGAAGGAGATAACTTTACTGAAACATTACGTAAATCTGCACAGTTTTTAGGGACTATTCAACTTACCACACCTATAAATGGAAGTAAGATCGCTCATAATAATGAACAACACAAAGGCATGTATAAAGCGGCTTTATGCCTAAGATTACTGGATGAGTTAATTCTAACTAAACAAATTGATGATGATTATATTAATCAATTTTTGAAAAACATTCCTATATCTCAATATCGAAATTTTTGCAAAATAGACAAAGAAGCATATCAAGTATTTATTGAACAAGTAAAACTTCCTATTGTGATGGCTGCACTAATTCAAGATATTGGTAATTATCACCCAGAGGCACAAAAAATATTAACAGGTGAATGCGGTAAATTAGATTGTTTTCGTGTGTTAGACGTTGAAGAAAGAACCGAGCTTTTAAAAATCAATTATAAAGAAACTAACACCTACCTTGAAGAAGGCTTAGGTGTTTTAACTTATTCGGGTAATTCACGGGAAGAAAGGGATGAATTTAACCGACTTGAAAAAGCTAAAATCACATTTGTAAAACGTTTATTAAAAGGTGCGATTAACCCTAAGAAAGGTATTGGCAACTTACTTAAAGTTCCGCAAATTTATACTTCTATCATATTATCAACGAAGAACAATTATAATTATAAATTTTTACCTAATGTCTATAAGGTGCTAAATAAAACGGCTCAAAACGGTGCTTGCCAACAGGTTGTTGTTGATAGCTTATATAAAATTACAGGTATGTTCCCTCAAGGTTACGGTGTCATTTACGTACCCAAAGCAATGGATAATACTGATTTAGATTTTTATGAATATGCTATTGTTAGCCAGTTCTATCCTGATTCACCGACAGAGCCTAAATGCCGACAGGCGACACGTAACCTTACTTACATTAGCTTTGGTCATGATATTATTGTAAAAAACAATAGTAATTTATTCTTTCCAGAAACTAAAAAACTTTTTTCAAAAGTCAGCAAGAAGCGCTTATTAGAAATTCTTGAAAAATTAGTATCAAATTTCGAAGAACGAGTAGAGCTTGATATTATTCCTCGATGTTGGATGCCCAATGATTATTTTTTCCATAAAAACCATCAAAAACTATGGACCAGACAAAAATAATCCTATTCATTATTACTCGCAAATGTGAAATATGATTGATGCGTTAGTTTCAACTTCCATTAGCGCTTTCCAAATGCTTTTTTTGATTCGTTATAAATTACATAGAGTTTAATAAATATTGTATAAACAAGACATAATTCGGGTATTTATTCTTTTAATTTGAATAAAAATTCATTTTTGTGGTGGTTTTTTATAACATTTATCTTGGTTAATTGCTTAAGTTTCTGTATAATTCGCTGTCTTATAAAATTAATGAAATACACATTACAATATCATCAATAAAAAGTATGATTATTCACTATGCTATTTCATCACAAATAGAATATTTTGAGGGTTTATGAACGTTGCAATTATTGGAGCTAGTGGCTATGTTGGCGCTGAGTTAATTAACTTATTAACAGCACACGACAAAGTATCTATTGCACATCTTCTTGTTTCTGAAAACAGTGAATCAGAAGGGTTACTATTCTCAGAATTACATAGTAAGTATCAAGGTATTTGTGATTTACCATTAGAAGCGTTTTCTGAAGCTTGGTTTGATACAAATATAGTGAATGCCGTTAAGAAAATTGATGCTGTATTTTTTGCTACACCTCATGAATATAGTGCCGATTGGGCAAATATATTTTTAGATGCCGGTGTTAAAGTATTTGATTTATCAGGTGGCTTTCGTTTAAAAGATAAAGCAGATTATCCAACCTATTATGGTTTTGAACATAAAAACCTAGCAGCTTTAGAGCAAGCTAACTATGGTTTAGCGGAATGGGTGGATGCGTCATTTGCACAGTCAAATATTGTTGCTGTTCCAGGTTGTTACCCAACAGCAAGTTTATTAGGTTTAAAACCTATAACGAGTAACGGCTTACATATTGAAAACTCATTAATCGTTGTTAATGGTATCAGTGGTGTGTCAGGTGCAGGTAGAAAAGCATCGTTAGGCACTAGCTTTAACGAAGTAAGTTTAACGCCTTATAATATTTTGCAACACAGACACCAACCAGAAATTAGTCAAGAAGCGAATACTCAGGTTATTTTTAATCCACACTTAGCACCATATAAGCGTGGTTTATTATCTACTGTAACATTGCAGTTGAAAGCCGATGTAACTAAAGAGCAAGTAGACCAAGCCTTTATTAATGCTTATGAAAATACGCCATTAGTAAGAATTGCATCATCTTGGCCTAAAGTTGATAACGTTGCTTATACGCCTTTTGCTGATATTCATTGGCAATACGATGAAGAGAAACAAGTGGTTGTTGTCAGTACTGCTATCGATAACTTATTAAAAGGCGCTGCATCACAGGCAATACAGTGTGCAAATTTAACCATGGGCTTACCAAGTGAATACGGTTTAATTCCAAACGTTAGTCTTTAATAATCATTTTACGATATACGCTTATTCAAGGTTGAATCACAATGAAACCATTAGTTATTAAAATTGGCGGTGCTATTTTAGAAAAAGCATCAGCGCTACAAGCATTATTAATTGAGTTAGCTAAACTCGAAAGTCAACAGGTTGTGCTAGTTCATGGTGGTGGCAGTTCAGTTGATGCTCAACTGAAGCAAGCTGGCTTTGTTACCGAGAAAAAAGACGGTAAACGCATTACACCCGCAGAGCAAATGCCTATTATTGCAGGTACTCTTGCAGGTTTTGTTAATAAAACTATTGTTGCTCAAGCAAATACGTTAACGGGTTCAAGTAAAACGTTAAATGCAGTAGGTTTATCATTAGGTGACGGTAACATGATAACGTGTTCGCTTGCCGATAAAGCGTTAGGTTATGTAGGTAACCCTGCTCCTAAAGACAGTACGTTATTAAAAACATTATTAGCAAGCGGTTTATTACCTGTAGTTTCATCTATTGGTCAATTAGAAAGTGGCGAATTAGTGAATGTAAATGCTGATGACGCGGCTGTGGCTATTTGTCAGTTATTAGAAGCAGAATTACTATTATTAACCGATGTGCCTGGTGTTAAAGGCGCTGATGATGAATGGTTAATAGAACTAGGTAGTGAACAAGCTAAAACATTAATTGCACAAGGTGTTATTGCCGGTGGCATGACAGCTAAAGTGAATGCGGCATTATTAGCGGCTAATCAATTACAAAGAAGCATTGCTGTGGCAAGCTGGCAATCACCAGAGAAAATCGTGAATTTACTCAATGGTGAAAATATTGGTACACGTATACTTGCCGATTAAGTTAACTACGTGAACAAAACCTTTTATATCAAATGTAATACCCAGAGCGAATAAGAATATGTCTACTAATACAGTATCAATAGAAAACTTTTTAGCTGATGATCAGTTAAATAAAAGTCAAATTTTAGATCTTATTGAATTAGCAAAAAAAATCAAAGCAACACCTGCTGATTATGCACAGGCTTTAGCGGGTAAATCAGTAGCAATGATTTTTGAAAAACCGTCGTTACGTACACATGTAAGCTTTGATATGGGTATTAACAAATTAGGCGGTCATGCGCTATATTTAGGTCAGCAAAATGGTAAACTAGGCGAGCGTGAACGCATCAGCGATTATGCGCATAATTTATCGTGCTATGCTGATGCTATTGTTGCACGCGTATTTGAAAATGATGCTATTGAAGGCTTGGCAAAATACGCAAGCGTACCCGTGGTAAATGCTTTATGTGATTTATATCACCCATGTCAGGCATTGGCTGACTTTGTTACCTTATCAGAGTTATTTGATGAGCTTTCAAGTGTGAAATTAGCCTATGTTGGCGATGGTAATAATGTATCAAATTCATTAATGTTAATGGCTGCTACATTAGGCGTTGATTTTACCTTAGTATGCCCTGAAGGCTGTGGTCCTACAGATGAAATGTTAGCTAAAACACAAGCATTAGCTGAAACATCTGGTGCTACGTTGTTATTTACAACAGATATTCATAGTATTGGTCAACAAGATGTTATTTATACTGACACTTGGATATCTATGGGTGATGAAGATGCAACAAAAAAAGCTGCTATTTTGGCTAAGTTTGCACCTTACCAAGTGAATCATGAATTAATGGAGAAAGCGCAGGCAAAAGTGGTTATGCACTGTCAGCCTGCTCATTTAGGTGAAGAAATCACCACAGAATTATTTGATAGTGAAATGTCGGTTGTATTTCAAGAAGCAGAAAACAGAATGTGGGCACAAAATGCCGTTCTGGTTAGCTTAATTGGCAATCAATAATTACACTATTAATCACAATTTATATTTAAAATTACAGAGTAATCAGCATATTTAGCCATAAAACGCTAAATATCAAGATGAAGGAAATAGAAATGGCTTTAGCTCAAAACAAAAAAATTAAGAAAATAGTACTAGCATACTCAGGCGGATTAGACACATCTGCAATCATTCCATGGTTAAAAGAAAACTATGAAGGTTGTGAAGTTGTTGCTTTTTGTGCTGATGTTGGTCAAGGCGAAGAAGAATTAGTAGGCATTCAAGAGAAAGCGATTGCTTCAGGTGCTACTGAATGTCACGTTGTTGATCTTAAAGAAGAATACGTAAAAGATTACATTTACCCTATTCTTAAAACGGGTGCTGTATATGAAGGTCAATACCTTTTAGGTACTTCTATGGCTCGCCCAGTTATTGCAAAAGCGCACGTCGAAGTTGCATTAAAAGTAGGTGCAGACGCGGTATGTCACGGTTGTACTGGTAAAGGTAATGACCAAGTACGTTTTGAATCTTGTTTCGCAGCATTAGCGCCAGAGCTAACTGTAATTGCGCCATGGCGTGAGTGGGACATGGTATCTCGTGAAGATTTATTAAACTACCTTGATGAACGTAACATTCCATGTGCTGCTTCATTAACAAAAATTTATAGCCGAGATGCAAATGCATGGCACATTTCGCACGAAGGCGGTGAGTTAGAAGACCCATGGAACGAACCATCTAAAGAAGTTTGGACAATGACGGTTGATCCAATGGATGCTCCTGATGAAGCAGAACGTGTTCAATTAAGTTTTGTTGAAGGTGAATTAGTTGCTGTTGATGGCCAAGACTTCAAAGCAAACGGCTCTCCTGCACATGATGCATTAATGTACTTAAATGCTAAAGGTGCAGCACATGGTGTTGGTCGTATCGATATCGTAGAAAACCGTTTAGTTGGTATGAAATCTCGTGGTTGTTATGAAACACCAGGTGGCACTATCTTAATGGCTGCATATAAAGGTTTAGAAAGCTTAATTTTAGATAAAGAGTCATTAAAATACCGTGAATCAATTGGTCATGAGTTTTCTCATGTAATTTACGATGGTCGTTGGTTTACACCTTTAGCTAAATCACAACTTGCTGGCGCAGCGTCTTTTGCTGAACAGTTAACAGGTGATGTAGTTGTTAAATTATACAAAGGTGTTGCATCGGTAACTCAACGTCGTTCGCCAAACTCTTTATATTCTGAAGAATTTGCAACATTTGGTGCTGATGATGTATACGACCAAAAACATGCTGAAGGTTTTATTCGTTTATTTAGTTTATCTAGCCGTATTACTGCGCTTTCTCAAAAAGGCAGCAAGCTAGCTTCTCCATCAGAAAATAAGGATAGCTAAGCATGGCATTATGGGGCGGCCGATTTAAAGGCGAAGCAAGTGTACAGTTTAAGCGTTTTAATGACTCATTGCCTGTGGATTACCGAATGGCAGTGCAAGACATTGTTGGTTCAATCGCTTGGGCAGGTGCAATTCATAGTGTTGGCGTATTAAACGATGATGAGCATACACGTTTAGTTGAAGCGCTTAATGCGCTTAAAGCATCTGTTGAAGCAGATCCTGAACAAATATTAACATCAGATGCTGAAGATATTCACAGCTGGGTTGAAGGTAAGTTAATTGATGCAACGGGCGATTTAGGTAAAAAATTACACACTGGTCGCAGCCGTAATGACCAAGTAGCAACCGATTTAAAATTATGGTGTAAAGAAACGGGTGGTGAATTATTACTTGCCTTAGTTAATTTACAACAAGCCATGATGGAACTTGCTGAACGTGAAAAAGACACCGTATTACCAGGTTATACCCATTTACAACGTGCTCAACCAGTAACTTTTGGTCATTGGTGTTTAGCTTACGTTGAAATGTTTAACCGTGATATTGGTCGTTTAAAAGATGCAATATACCGTTTTGATACATCACCTTTAGGCTCTGGTGCTTTAGCGGGTACTGCTTATCCAATTGATCGTAATTTATTAGCGAGCAACTTAGGTTTTAGAAGTGCCACATTAAACAGCTTAGATGCCGTTTCTGATCGTGATCATGTGATTGAGCTTTTATCAACCGCTAGCATTAGCATGATGCACATGTCGCGTTTTGCTGAAGATTTAATTTTCTACAACTCTGGTGAAGCTGGTTTTGTTGAAATGAGCGATTTAGTAAGTTCTGGCTCTTCATTAATGCCGCAAAAGAAAAACCCTGATGCATGTGAATTAATTCGTGGTAAATCAGGTCGAGTAGTGGGTTCATTAGCCGCAATGTTGGTGACAATGAAAGGCTTACCACTTGCTTATAACAAAGATATGCAAGAAGACAAAGAAGGTTTGTTTGATGCATTAGACACTTGGTTAGAAGTCATGGAAATGGCAGTACTTGTTGCTGACGGTTTGAAAGTTAATCGTTCACGTACACTTGCTGCAGCGCAACAAGGTTACTCTAATGCGACTGAATTAGCCGATTACTTAGTAGCTAAAGACATTCCATTTCGTGAAGCACACCACATTGTGGGTGAAGCAGTATTATCAGCGATTGATGCTGGTATTGCATTGGAAGATTTCACCTTGGCTCAGTTACAAGAGTTTAGCGGTAAAATCGAAAACGATGTATATCAATATCTATCAATCGAATCATGTTTAGACAAACGTGAAGCACTTGGCGGTACATCAAAAGTACAAGTTCAAAAAGCGATTGATAATATGCAGTCAGGTGAAAATGCAACCTTAAACGCACAAGTGATTGGCGCGCCAGGTAAAGTGCAAATTCAACATGCATTAAAGCAAGTTAAACAACGTTTAAACGCGCAACGCGCTGCTGCATTATCAGTTCGCCGTGCACGTATGTCAGATGTTGATAAAATTGCTGAATTAGTGTCATTTTGGGCTGATAAAGGTGAGATTTTACCACGTAGTCGTGACAATATTATTCATGACATTCAAAACTTTGTTGTTGCTGAAATTGACGGTAAAGTTGTTGCTAGTGCATCACTTTATATTTACCAAACAGGCTTAGCTGAAATTCGCTCTATCGTTGTTGATGAAGCGTTTAAAGGTCAAGGTCAAGGCCAAGCAATGGTTCAGTATTTATTAGAGTTTGCTAATGATATTGAATTACAAAAAGTGATTGTTTTAACTTATGTACCTGATTACTTCACTAAGTTAGGTTTTGTTGCTATCGACAAAGCAAGTTTAGCCAACAACATTATTGAAGATAGTGTTGCAACGGCTACACGTAATCCTGCTGATGAAGTAGCAATGGAATATACGGTTGATCGTAATAGTAAATAGCTTGTATTTTGAAGCGCTTAAGATGTTAATTTCATTTTTTGAAAAGTAAATACATAAAAACGGGTAGCATTATTGCTACTCGTTTTTTTTACCTGTAAATTAAATGAAGTAAGTAATATTGCCGTTTATCAAGTTGTGTAGATAACTTGTTTTATATCTTAATAAAAGTAGTGAATTAGTCTCATGAATTCAAATAACAAAAATAATGTGAAATGGTTTAGGAATGCAGCGCCATATATTAATGCACATAGAGGGAAAACCTTTGTATTAATGTTCGGTGGTGAAGCGGTTCTCCACCCAAATTTTTCGAATATTATTCACGATATTGCCTTACTTAGAAGTCTTGGGGTTAAATTAGTATTAGTGCATGGTGCTCGCCCGCAAATTGAAGAGCGCATGCAATACAGAGGTGTGCAGCAACAGTTTGAAAAAAATATTCGCATTACTGATGGTGAAACTTTAGCTGCAGTAAAAGATGCTACTGGTTCATTGCGTATTCATATTGAAGCTCTGTTAACCATGGGATTAATTAACTCACCTATGCATGGCGCTCAAATTCGTGTTAGTACGGGTAATTTTGTTGTAGCAAAACCTATGGGTGTACATGGGGGTGTTGATTATAAACATACCGGTACAGTTCGAAAAATTGATGCTGCGGGTATTCATACGCAATTAGCACATGACTCAATCGTATTACTTTCACCTGTTGGCTATTCAAAAACAGGAGAGGTATTTAATTTATCAACAGAAGATGTTGCCACGCAAACCGCAATTGCTTTAAAGGCTGATAAATTAATTACGTTTACTGCCTTTGATGGTTTACTTGATAATGTAAATCAACTGATTAGAAGTTGTGATTTACATACAGTTAAATCATTACTAAATCAGGATAAACGTCATAAACAATATATTGCCTTACGTGCAATTTTAAATAGTGTTGAGGGTGGGGTTGAGCGTTGTCATAGTATTAACTATGAAAGTGATACTGCCTTGCTTGAAGAGCTATTTACGCGAGATGGTGCTGGTACCTTAGTTGCCAAAGATGTTCAAGAACAAATTAGTACAGCAACAATTGATGATGTAACAGGTATTCTTGAACTTATTGAGCCATTAGAAGAACAAGGCACGTTGGTGAAACGTTCACGAGAATTACTTGAAGTTGAAATTGAACAATTCACAGTGATTAAAAAAGAAGACGTTATTATTGCCTGTGCAGCTTTGTATCCTTACCCTGATTCAAAAACAGGTGAGGTGGCTTGTGTTGTTATTCATCCAGACTACCGTGGTGGTCAACGAGGTTTGCGTTTGTTTGAAGCCATTGAAAAAGAGGCGGTTCAGCAGGGCTTAAGCTCTATTTTTGTGCTTACAACGGTAAGTGCACATTGGTTTTTAGAACAGGGCTTTATTGAAGAGCCAATTTATAAATTACCTGAAAGTAAGCAAGAAATGTATAACTTTCAACGTAAATCAAAAGTGTTTATGAAAAACATAACAAACTAATTTAGGTTGTTATGTTAAAATCAACTGCCGAATTAATACTGTAGTTACGTGTTTTACAATACGTTTCTACACTATTGTTGTACGGTTTTATAAACAATTTAATTAAACGAACTCCTCTAATATTTAAGTATTTTCTTTGAGTGTGATTACTCGATAAAAGTATTAAACGTTAGTATTTTCATTTCTTTTACATTTAAGCCATTCTCATGTCATTAAAAGCTACTATTTTTAAAGTTGATTTATCGATTACCGATATGGATCGACATTACTATGCAGACCATCAATTAACCATTGCACGTCACCCTTCAGAATCAGATAAGCGCATGATGCTTAGAATACTTGCATTTGCGATGAATGCGAGCGATTCCTTAAGCTTTACTAAAGGCTTAAGTGATGTTGAAGAGCCTGATCTTTGGCAAAAGAATTACAGTGATGTTATAGAGCAATGGATAGAGCTCGGGCAACCATCAGAGCAGCGTATTAAAAAAGGCTGCAATCAATCAGAGCAAATGTGTGTGTATAGTTACCACAATGGTATGTTTGATAATTGGTGGCAAAAAGAGCAGTCATCATTAATAGCACGTAAAAATTTAAGTATTTATACAATTGAAGAATCAATTATGGAAGTGTTGGCGTTAGCCGTAAATAGGCAAATGCAAATTCAATGTACTATTCAAGATGGCCAAGCGTGGTTTAATTTTGGAGAAGAAAACATTGAAGTGAGTTTAAAAACTATTAAATCGGTCGCGTAAGTTAACGGAAGTTAAAGCCCTAAATCTTTATAGGGCTTTATAATGGTTTAGCTAAGTGTTGTAATACTTGCTCAGTTAGTGAATTGCTTCATCACCCCATATTTGACGAGTACGTTTATCACGACCACAGCCCCAACGATACGAGCTATAGCGTATTTTATTATTTTTATAATAATCTTGATGAAAACTTTCAGCGCCCTTTATCGGGTAAAATGTACTAGCATCTAATATAGGCGTAACAACTTTTTGTTTAGAAAACTTTTCTTGTACTTGTTGTTTAGATGCTTCTGCAATTTTTCTTTCATCGTCATTAGCGACAAAAATAGCACTTCGGTAACTACTACCTTTGTCACAGAATTGCCCTGTAGGATCAAATGGGTCAATACTTTTCCAATAATAGTTTAAAATTTCGGTGTAACTGACAACTTCAGGGTCGTAAGTTACTTCAACTACTTCATAGTGACCTTGATGATTACCATTATATGTAGGGTTTTTGGCAACACCGCCACTAAAACCAGATACAACGTCAATTACACCCTCTAACTTTTCGTAATCAGCTTCTATACACCAAAAGCAACCGCCCGCTAATACGGTTTTAGCAATATCTAGGTCTGAATCATTACCATTTGCTGTAAATGCGCTAGAGACTAATAAAGCCGTTAGCATTAATTTATTTTTTATCATTAGTTCTCTACAAGGTTATTAAATACTGTTTATTAAGACCTTGTTAATAAACATTAGCTTTCATTTTGAGTTCTCCTAATCAATAAGCGCAAAAGTATTTTATTTTCTTGCACCAAGAATGTTTTTTTATGCACCAAAATTATTAGAATAAAAGCACTATAAGTATGTATATCAATCAAAATCAAAAAAACAAAATAAACTCAACATTTAAAACTTAAAGAAAATATAACAAAACTTTTACAAAATTATAAAAACACAAAAAAATGTAAATAAATATATTTTCGTAGTTATTTTTATATGTATTATGTTTTCAAGTTTAGAGGGAGGCTAAATTTTAGGTATAGCTACTATATTCGTTTTTATTGCGGTATTTGGTTTACTACAACTAAATTATAAGAGAGAGATATATGAAAACACTAAACACATTAAATATTAAAAAAACCTTAATTTCATTATCAGTAATTACTGCTTGTGCATTTGGCTCAGTAGCTGTTCATGCTGATGACTTTGATGATGTACGTTGGAGTCGAGACAGAAGTAATACGCCTGAACAAGATAGAGATGGAAATGGTCGTACGGCAAGTACTCGTGGTGCTACTGATAACCAAGGTGAATTTCAATTCGAAATTTCTACCAATAAAACAGTAACGTTACAGCGTCAAGAGTGGCAATTTGAACGTCGCCAAGGTTTACATCGTTTTACTGGTGAATTTAGAATAAGCTCAGAACGAGCTGACTTTGACCGTGTTTCAGTAGCACAAACACATGATGACCAAACAGGTAGTGAAGGTGTTTTCTCTATTTATCAAGTTCGCCGTGACGGTGACAAATATGTTTTTGGTGTACAAGGTGATACAACAGAAGCGAGTAATGGTTACAGTACATTTGAGCCTGTAGAAATTGAATTAGATACTTGGTATCGCTTACGTACAAGTACATCAAGTGTTAACCGCGATGACACAGTTGAGCTAGCACAGTTATTCAGAGGAAGCAGTGAAATCTGGACTGAAACAGTTGAAGGTGGCGGTGAAAATGAACAATACAAAAAAGCTGGAGCTTACCGTTTAACTAATGGTAGTGGTCGAGTAATTGTTGACTGGAGAAACATGATTTTTGAAACGGGTCGTCGTTAACCCTTTCTTAAATTCATCTTCAAAAACTAGCGTTTTAACTCTAAAGCGCTAGTTTTTTCATTTATACCTACTTAGAAAGCTTGCACAAGCAACACAAATTTTATACCTATTTTAAAGAAGAAATATACTCGGTCAGCGCTTGAATTTCTTCATGGCTTAACTTTGATGCAATATCTTGCATCATATTATTATGATCATTGGCCCGTATACCTTCTTTAAAGTGGGTTAATTGTTCTTTAAGGTAGTCAACATTTTGAGCTTGAATTACAGGGAAGCCAGCCTGTCCCATACCATTGCCATCAACACTATGACAACCTGAACAAGCTGCTATATTACGTTTAGCATCTCCACTCATGTATAGTTTTTTACCTATTTCGTTAGGCACAGCATTACTTGGTGAAAGTGTTTGTGAAGCATAAAAAGCAGCTAAGTTTTTAATGTCTTCGGAACTTAACCCCGCAGCCATACCGCTCATAATTGTGCTAACACGGCCTTCTTTACCGTTAGTTGCTAATGCTTTTTTAAAATCATTTAATTGTTTGGTTATGTATTTTTCATGCTGCCCCGCTAATTTAGGGTAAATATTAATGACAGCATTCCCATCAACACCGTGGCATGCGCTACAAGTAATGGCTTTTAATTTACCTGCTTCAATATCACCATTAAATGTTTTTGCAATCGGCATTGGTTTTATGGGTGTGGGGTTAATAACAACGTCAGAAACAGTTGAGCTAGAAGTGTCTTCTTGAGTATTTTTTGAATAAGCTAAACTTGAAAAATACGCAGCAATATCTTCCATGTCTTGTTGATTTAAGTTCATCGTCATTGGAGACATTAACGCATTTACGCGGTTACCACTTTGAAAAGCTTTTAACTGTTTAATAATATAATCAGCGTGTTGGCCTGCTAAATTAGGAAATAATTCAGAATTACTAATACCATTCGCACCATGACAAGCATTGCAAGTAGCGGCTTT